>NZ_CP060820.1:2794477-3148097 GCF_014489475.1 Lysobacter terrestris
GGCTTTCGGACCGCGACCGTTACTCGCACCAGGGCCTGTACGCTGCCGATCGCGCGACCAAGCCGCTGATCAAGGATGGCGATGATTTCCGCGAAGCCTCGTGGGAAGAAGCGCTGGCCAAGGCCGCGAAGATCCTGCGCGACAACGGCGCCGACAACCTTGGCGTGCTGGTGCATCCGGCGACCTCGAACGAGGAGGGCGCGCTGCTGGCGCGCCTGGCCGAGGCGCTGGGCACCGGCAACATCGATCACCGCATCTCGCAGCACGATCTCTCTGACGCCGCTGTCGCCGAAATTTTCGGCATGCCGGTCGCCGATCTCGCCCATGCCGATGCGATCGTCATCGTCGGCAGCAACCTGCGCCACGAAGTCCCACTGCTGCACGCCCGCGTGCGCAAGGCGTGGACGCGCGGCGCCAAGGTGCATGTCGTCAATCCGGTCGACTTCGATTTCACCTTCAAGACCGCAAGCAATCGCATCGTCGCGCCGTCGCAGCTCGCCGCGACGCTGGCCGATACCGGCCTGCGCGATGCGCTGAAGGATGCGACGCGTGCCGTCGTCATCGTCGGTGGCGTCGCCGAGAATGGCCCGTACGCCGCCGCGATCCGCAAGGCTGCGGCCGAACTCGCGACCGCGGCCAACGCCAAGCTGTGCCGCATCCCGCAGGGCGCCAACGCCGTCGGTCTGGGCAAGCATGGCGTGCTGCCGCGTTCGCGTGATGCGCAGGCGATGCTGGCGCAGCCGCGCTCGGCCTACATCCTGTACGGCATCGAGCCGGGCCTGGACTTCGCCGATACCGCGACCACCAACAAGGCGCTCAAGTCGGCGCAGGTCGTGGCGTTCAGTCATTTTGCCTGCCGCTCGACGCGCGCCGTGGCCGACGTGATCCTGCCGATCGGTGCGTTGCCGGAAGTCGAGGCGACGCTGACCAACCTGGAAGGCTTCGAGCAGACCACTGTCGCCGGCGGCAAGCTGCCGGGCGACGCGCGTGCCGGCTGGCGCGTGCTGCGTGCGCTGGGTGGCGAGCTGGCCGTGGCCGGTTTCGAGTTCACCGACCTCGCCGGCCTGCGTGCTGGCCTGCGCAAGCAGACGGTGCAGGTCGCGGCTGGTCCGGCGCCGAAGCTGGCGGCTGAAGGGCTCGAACTCGCGGTCAGCACCGCGATCTATCGCAGCGATGCCGTGGTGCGCCGTGCCGCGAACCTGCAGTCGCATCCGCTCAATGTTGAAGCACGTGCCGTGATGCATCCGACGGACGCCGAGTCGCGCACGCTGCGCGATGGCGTGATCGGCCGGTTCACCTCGGAGGCAGGCACCGCGACGTTGCCGGTCGTCGTCAGCGACAAGGTCGCGCGCGGCACCGTCTGGATCGAAGACGGCCATGGCGCCACCGCGCCGCTGGGTGCGGGCCGCGTATTGGCGGGGAGGGCGTGATGGAGATGGTCGATACCTTCCGCGACTGGATGCTGGGCCTGGGCTGGGGCGGCAACGTCGCCTGGATCGTGCTGAAGGTGCTGCTGATCGCCATGCCGGTGATCATCTCGGTCGCCTTCTACGTGGTCTGGGAACGCAAGCTGATCGGCTGGATGCACGTGCGTCGCGGCCCGATGTACATCGGCAAGGGCGTGCTGCAGGCCTTCGCCGACGTGTTCAAGCTGCTGTTCAAGGAGGTCATCCAGCCCACGCGCGCGCAGCCGTTCCTGTTCAAGTTCGCGCCGCTGCTGGCGCTGGCGCCGGCCTTCGCGGCCTGGGCGGTGGTGCCGTTCGACGCGAAGCTGGTGCTTTCGAACGCCAACGCCGGCCTGCTGTACCTGCTGGCGATGACCTCGATGGGCGTGTACGGCATCATCCTCGCCGGCTGGGCCTCGAACTCGAAGTACGCGTTCCTGGGCGCGATGCGCGCCGCGGCGCAGATGGTGTCCTACGAGATCGCGATGGGCTTTGCCATGGTCGGCGTGCTGATCGCCGCGGGCAGCCTGAACCTCACCGAGATCGTGATGGCGCAGTCCGGCAACGCCGGCGCGTTCGAATGGTTCATGTGGCCTCTGCTGCCACTGTTCGTGGTGTATTTCATCTCGGGCGTGGCCGAAACCAACCGCGCGCCGTTCGACGTGGTCGAAGGCGAATCGGAAATCGTCGCCGGCCACATGGTCGAGTATTCCGGTTCGGCGTTCGCGCTGTTCTTCCTGGCCGAATACGCGAACATGATCCTGATCAGCTTCCTGGTCTCGCTGTTCTTCCTCGGCGGCTGGCTGAGCCCGTTCCAGGGCCTGGGCATCCCGTTGCTGTCGGTCGACGGCTGGTGGTGGCTGCTGGCCAAGGTGTTCTTCTTCGCCAGCTGCTTCATCTGGTTCCGCGCCTCGTTCCCGCGCTACCGCTACGACCAGATCATGCGCCTGGGCTGGAAGGTGTTCATCCCGCTGACCATCGCCTGGATCTGCGTCACCGCGCTGCTGGCGTACTACAAGATCTTCTTGCCGTTCGAGTGAGACAGGAAACGCCGAGACCCACATGAACCGCATCGTTTCCTACTTCAAGAGCCTGCTGCTCATCGAGCTGCTGCAGGGCCTTGGGCTGACGCTCAAGTACCTGTTCAAGCCGAAGTACACGCTGATGTACCCGATGGAGAAGACGCCGCAGTCGCCGCGCTTCCGTGGCATCCACGCACTGCGCCGCTATCCCAACGGCGAAGAGCGTTGCATCGCCTGCAAGCTGTGCGAGGCCGTGTGCCCGGCGCTGGCGATCACCATCGACTCGGAGAAGCGCGAGGACGGCACCCGCCGCACCACGCGCTACGACATCGACCTGTTCAAGTGCATCTTCTGCGGCTTCTGCGAAGAGTCCTGCCCGGTTGATTCGATCGTGGAAACGCACATCCACGAATACCACTTCGAGAAGCGCGGCCAGAACATCATCACCAAGCCGCAGCTGCTGGCGATCGGCGACCGGCTCGAGGCCGAGATCGCCGAGCGCCGCGCCACTGACGCCGCGTTCCGCTGAGGGCTGCCATGGATTTCGTGCAGATCGCTTTCCTTGCCTTTGCCGCGATGGCCACCATCGCGGCGCTGGGCGTCATCACCGTCCGCAATCCGGTCCATTCCGCATTGCTGCTGGTGCTGACGTTCTTCTCCGTTGCCTGCACCTGGATCATTTCCGGCGCCGAGTTCCTCGGCATCGCCCTGATCCTGGTCTACGTCGGCGCGGTGATGGTGCTGTTCCTGTTCGTGGTGATGATGCTGGACATCGACGTCGCGCCGTTGCGCGAAGGCTTCGTCCGCTACCTGCCGTTCGGGTTGATCGTCGCGGTGGTGATGCTGGTCGAAATGCTGACGCTGATCGGCGCAAAGGCGGCGATGGCCACGCCGTTCGCCGACAACCTCGGCGACGTGCCGAACACCAAGTGGCTGGCGCAGGCCCTGTTCACCGATTTCATGCTGCCGTTCGAGGTCGCCGCTGTGATCCTCACCATCGCGGTCATCGCGGCGGTGATGCTGACCCTGCGCCGCCGCCCCGGTGCGCGCCACCAGGATCCGTCCGCGCAGGCCCGCGTGCGCGCCAGCGACCGCATCCGCATGGTGAAGATGGACGCCGTGAAGCCGCAGGCGCCGGCCGCTGGCGAGGAGGTGCAGTCGTGAGTCTGCTTGGTGAAGGCGTGGCCCTCGGTCACTACCTGGCGCTCGGCGCCGCCCTGTTCTGCATCAGCATCGCCGGCATCGTGCTGAACCGGAAGAACGTGATCATCCTGCTGATGTCGATCGAGCTGATGCTGCTCTCGGTCAACATCAACTTCGTCGCCTTCTCGCGCCACCTTGGCGATGCGGCGGGGCAGGTGTTCGTGTTCTTCATCCTGACCGTGGCCGCGGCGGAAGCCGCGATCGGTCTGGCGATTCTGGTCACGCTGTTCCGCAATCGACGCACGATCAACGTCGGTCAGATCGACACGCTCAAAGGCTGACCCAGAGTCGCCGACAGCACCGCGGATCCCCATGCCGCGGGCTGCCTGGAAACAAGCATTGGAAAACCGATGGCCATCTCCAAAACCCATCTGCTGATCATCGTGCTCGCACCCTTGCTGGGTGCGATCCTCGCCGGCCTGTTCGGCCGTCGCATCGGCCGCGTCGGCGCCCACAGCGTCACCATCGGTGGCGTGGCGATCAGCTGCGCGCTGTCGATCTACGTGTTGTGGCAGCTGGTGTCGCAGGGTGCTGCGCCGTTCAACGAGAACGTCTATACCTGGTTCCAGATCGGCGGCATCGACGCCCACGTCGGCTTCATGATCGACAAGCTGACCGCGATGATGATGGTCGTGGTGACCTTCGTGTCGCTGCTGGTGCACGTCTACACCATCGGCTACATGGAAGAAGACCCGGGCTACCAGCGCTTCTTCAGCTACATCTCGCTGTTCACCTTCTCGATGTTGATGCTCGTGATGAGCAACAACTTCCTGCAGCTGTTCTTCGGCTGGGAAGCGGTGGGCCTGGTCTCGTACCTGCTGATCGGTTTCTGGTTCAAGCGCCCGACCGCCGTGTTCGCCAACCTCAAGGCGTTCCTGGTCAACCGCGTGGGCGACTTCGGCTTCCTGCTGGGCATCGCCGCGGTGCTGTGGCAGTTCGGCTCGCTCGACTACGCGACCGTGTTCGCGAATGCCCCGACCATCGTGGGCCAGGTGATGCCGATCATCGCCGGGCACGAGTGGTCCGTCGCCACGGTGATCTGCATCTGCCTGTTCATCGGCGCCATGGGCAAGTCGGCGCAGGTGCCGCTGCACGTGTGGCTGCCCGACTCGATGGAAGGCCCGACCCCGATCTCCGCGCTGATCCACGCCGCGACGATGGTGACCGCGGGCATCTTCATGGTCGCGCGCATGTCGCCGCTGTTCCAGCTGAGCGAGACGGCGCTGAACTTCGTCCTGTTCATCGGCGCGACCACCGCGTTCTGGACCGGCCTGATCGGCATCGTGCAGAACGACATCAAGCGCGTGGTCGCGTATTCGACCCTGTCGCAGCTGGGCTACATGACCGTGGCGCTGGGCGTGTCGGCGTATTCCGCCGCCGTCTATCACCTGATGACCCATGCCTTCTTCAAGGCGCTGCTGTTCCTCGGTGCCGGCTCGGTGATCATCGGCATGCACCACGAGCAGGACATGCGCCGCATGGGCGGCCTGAAGAAGTACATGCCGATCACCTACATCACCATGGTGATCGGCACGCTGGCCCTGGTCGGCACGCCGTTCTTCAGCGGCTTCTACTCGAAGGACACCATCATCGAGGCCGCCGCCGAACACGCGCACGAAGCGCACAACTGGGTCGCGACCTACGGCTACTGGGCCGTGCTGCTCGGCGCCTTCGTCACCTCGTTCTACAGCTTCCGCCTGCTGTACATGACCTTCCACGGCAAGGAACATTTCCACGATCCGGCGCCGGACCACTACGTGGCACCGGAAGCGGATTCGTCCGAGCACGAGGCTGCGCTCGCGCATGAGCACGAGGCGCACGGCGGCCATGACGACCATGGCCATGGCCACGACGACCACGCGCATACGCCGCACGAGTCGCCGTGGGTCGTGACCCTGCCGCTGATCCTGCTGGCGATTCCGTCGATCCTGGTCGGCTTCTTCACCGTCGGCCCGATGCTGTTCGGTACCGACGTGCTGGGCCACGCCAAGCAGCTGCCGTTCTTCCTCGGCGCCATCGACCTGCCGGCCGCTCAGGACACCGTGGGCAAGCTGGCCGAGGAGTTCCACGGTCCGGTCGCGTTCGCACTGCACGGCTTCAAGGCCCCGGCGTTCTGGCTGGCCTTCGCGGGCTTCGCCCTCGCGACGTTCCTGTATCTGATCAAGCCGGAGCTGCCGGCCAAGCTGCGCAAGATGTTCTCGCTGCCGGTGCGCGTGCTCGAAGAGAAGTACGGCATGGACACGCTGTGGATCGGCGGGTTCGCCGGCGGCGGCGTGCTGATCGGCAAGCTGTCGCGCTGGTTCGACACCAACATCATCGACGGGCTGGTCAATGCCAGCGCCCGTGCCACCGAATTCACCGCGCGCCTCGTGCGCCGCGGCCAGACCGGCTACCTCTACCACTACGCCTTCGCGATGATCATCGGCCTGATTCTTTCCCTGGCCGCCGTCATCCGTTACTGGCGCTGATAACGACAAGGACCTCGCAACGTGACCTCCTGGCCCTTGCTTAGCCTCCTGATCTGGCTGCCGATCTTCGGCGGCTTCGCCACCCTGGCATTCGGAAACGAGCGCGCGAACGGCGCCCGCTGGTTCGGCATCGCCGTCGCCGCTGCGACGTTGCTGCTGAGCGTGCTGCTGTTCACCGGCTTCGACTACGCCAACCCCGGCATGCAGTTCGGCGAAGAGCATGCGTGGATCCCGGTCTACGACATCCGCTACAGCCTCGGTGCGGACGGCATCTCGGTCGCGCTGATCGGCCTGACCACGCTGACTTCGCTGCTGGTGCTGATCTCGGCCTGGGGATCGGTCGACAAGCGCGTCAGCCAGTACTACGCCTCGTTCCTGATCCTCGAAGGCCTGATGGTCGGCGTGTTCTCCGCGCTGGACTCGATGCTGTTCTACGTGTTCTTCGAGGCCATGCTGATCCCGATGTTCCTGATCATCGGCGTCTGGGGTGGGCCGCGCCGCGTGTATGCGGCGGTGAAGTTCTTCCTCTACACCTTCATCGGCTCGGTGTTCATGCTGGCCGCGCTGATCTACATGTACCTGAAGGGCGGCAGCTGGCAGCTCGCGGACATGTACGCGCTGCAGCTCACGTCCACGGAACAGACGTGGATCTTCTTCGGTTTCCTCGCCGCATTCGCGGTCAAGGTGCCGATGTTCCCGGTCCATACCTGGTTGCCGGATGCGCACGTGGAAGCGCCGACCGCCGGTTCGGTGATCCTGGCCGCGATCATGCTGAAGATCGGCGGTTACGGTTTCCTGCGCTTCACCCTGCCGATCGTGCCGGACGCAGGCACCGAGTGGGCGACCTTCGTGATCGCGCTGAGCCTGATCGCGGTGGTCTACGTCGGCCTGGTCGCGCTGGTCCAGGACGACATGAAGAAGCTGATCGCGTACTCGTCGGTCTCGCACATGGGCTTCGTCACCCTGGGCACGTTCATCGCCTTCGCCCTGGTGCGCGACTACGGCAACTACGACGCCGCTCGTCTCGGCCTGCAGGGCGCGATGGTGCAGATGATCAGCCACGGCTTCATCTCGGGCGCGATGTTCACCTGCGTCGGCGTGCTCTACGACCGCATGCACAGCCGCATGATCAAGGACTACGGCGGCGTGGTGAACGTGATGCCGTGGTTCGCGACGTTCTTCGTGCTGTTCGCCATGGCCAACTCGGGCCTGCCGGGCACCTCGGGCTTCGTCGGCGAGTTCATGGTGATCCTGTCGAGCTTCCAGAAGCACCCGCTGATCGCCTTCGCGGCGGCCGCGACGCTGATCATCGGCGCCGGCTACACGCTTTGGCTGGTCAAGCGCGTGATCTGGGGCGAGGTGGGCAATGCGCACGTCGCCGAGATGGAAGACATCAACTTCCGCGAAGCCATCGTCCTGGGCGTGTTCGCGGTCGGCGTGCTGGTGCTGGGCATCTATCCCAAGCCGCTCACCGACCTGATGGAACCCTCGATCGCCAACCTCGCGACCCAGATCGCTACTTCCAAGCTGTAAGGCGCATCGCGCGACCGTACCGCCAGAGATCCAGACATGCAGATGATCACGCCCACCCTTGCCGACCTGATGCCGCTGCTGCCCGAGCTGGTGCTCGTCGGCGCGGCCTTCGCCTGGCTGATGCTCGACCTGTTCCTGGACGCGCGGCACCGCGTGGTCACCCACGTGCTCGCGATCGCGACGCTGGCCGTGGTCATCGGCATGATCGCCACGGGCGTGGGCGGGCAGGGCACGGTGCTCAACGGCATGTTCGTGCGCGACACCGCGGCGGACGTGATGAAGGTGGCCATCTGCGGCGTCAGCGCCTTCGCCCTGGTCTACGCCTGGCCCTACCTGCGCCAGCGCAACCTTTACCAGGGTGAGATCGCAGTGCTGATGCTGTTCGCCATCGCCGGCATGATGCTGCTGGTGTCGGCCGGCAGCCTGGTGATGGTGTACCTGGGTCTGGAAATGCTGGCGCTGTGCTCCTACGCACTGGTCGCCGTCGACCGCGACAGCCCGATTGCCTCGGAAGCGGCGATCAAGTACTTCGTGCTGGGTTCGCTGGCCTCGGGCCTGATCCTGTACGGCCTGTCGCTGGTCTACGGCGCCACCGGCACCCTCGACCTGGCCACGATCGGTGCGGCGGCCGCCGCCGACACGAATTCGACCCTGCTGCTGACCGGCGTGGTGTTCGTCGTGGCCGGCATCGCCTTCAAGTTCGGCGCGGCGCCGTTCCACATGTGGCTGCCCGACGTGTACCAGGGCGCGCCGACGCCGATCACGCTGTTCATCGGTTCGGCGCCCAAGCTGGCGTACTTCGGCATGGCCTTCCGCCTGCTCGAAACCGGCGCCGGTCCGCTCGACGACCGCTGGCGCCTGCTGCTGGCCGTGCTCGCCGTCGCCTCGCTGGTGATCGGCAACCTCAGCGCGCTGGTGCAGAGCAACTTCAAGCGCCTGCTGGCCTATTCGACCGTATCGCACGTGGGCTTCCTGTTCCTCGGCCTGGCCGGCGGCGGCGAGCAGGGGATGGCGGCGGCGCTGTTCTACGCGATCAGCTATGCAGTGATGTCGGCCGCGGCCTTCGGTGCGATCGTGGTGATGGCCGGCAAGGGTTTCGAGGCCGACAACATCGGCGACTACCGCGGCCTGAATACCCGCAACCCGTGGCTGGCCGGCCTGATCCTGTGCGTCATGGCCTCGCTGGCCGGCGTGCCGCCGTTCCTGGGCTTCTGGGCCAAGCTGGCCGTACTGCGCGCCGCGTTCGAAGGCGGGCTGTGGTGGCTGGCGCTGACCGGCCTGGTCTTCGCCGTGGTGGGTGCCTTCTATTACCTGCGCGTGATCAAGGCGATGTACTTCGAAGAGGCGCAGGGCGAACAGCACGCGCCGAACGAGGACCGCCCGCTGCGCGTGCTGTTCGGCGTCAATGCGCTGGCGCTGCTGGCGCTGGGCTTTGCCTGGAACCCGATCATGGCGTGGTGCAAGTACGCCTTCGGCGCGTAAAAGCGGTTGTTTTCCGGGACTTTCTGCGTCGTTGGGATTTTTATTGAAATGATGGCTTGCAAGAATTTTCACATGCCGTCATAATTCCGCTCCTGCTGCGGGGTGGAGCAGTCTGGCAGCTCGTCGGGCTCATAACCCGAAGGTCGTAGGTTCAAATCCTACCCCCGCTACCAAGTTAGACATACGGCTCACTGCTCAGGCCGTATTGGTGTCAGAGGTTGTTTCAGAGGTATGCGGGCTGGCTCGGGTTTCCGACCAGCGTAGCCAGCTCCCGCTACCAGCTTCGGCTGGAGAAAGGCCTCTCAGGAGGCTTTTCTTTTTGGTCGCAAGGCTCGGGCTTTGCAGCGATACCGGAACATCGGCATCGCTGCACCGAAATCCAGTTGTAACGGACAAGGGGCCCGTTGGGCCCCTTGTTGTTTTTGCGTTTCACGAATTCGCAAGACGCCACGAATTGCCCGCCTGCGCTGGCCATCGGTGCAGTGGAATTCCAAGGGAAGACTTGATGGACAAGGCCAACGAAATCACCGCAATGCTGGCCCCGACGGTAGCGTCGCTGGGCCTGGAATTGCTGGGTGCCGAATACCTGCCCTCGCCGGGCGGCGCGATGCTGCGCCTGTATATCGACGTGCCCGCCGACGCCGCGCAGGGCGAGGAGCCGCGCCTGGTGACCATCGAGGACTGCGAAGCCGTCAGCCGCGAGGTCTCCGCCCAGCTCGACGTAGAGGATCCGATCAGCAGCCACTACACGCTGGAAGTGTCTTCGCCGGGTATCGATCGCCCGCTGTTCGGTGCCGCGCAGTTCGCGCGCTTCGCCGGCGAGTCGGCGAAGGTCGTGCTGCGCCTGCCGCAGGACGGCCGCCGCCGCCTGCAGGGCGAGATCGTCCGCGTGGCCGGCGAGGACATCACGTTCAACGTCGACGGCAACGAGTTCACCGTGCGCGCCGACAACATCGAAAAAGCCCGCCTGATCCCCGACTGGGTCGCGCTGGGTCTAGAGAAAACCAAGCCGGGCAAGGCTCCAAAGCCCGCGGGCAAGAAATCCACCAACAAGCCGGCGGCCACCAAGCCGTCCCGTGCGGAGTAAGTAGAGATGAGCAAGGAACTTCTGCTGGTCGTTGATGCGGTCGCCAACGAGAAGGGCGTCCCGCGCGAAGTCATTTTCGAGGCGATCGAGGCCGCGCTGGCCTCCGCCGCCAAGAAGCGTTACCACGACCAGGACGTGCTGGTTCGCGTCGCGATCGATTCGAAGGATGGCAGCTACGAAACCTTCCGCCGCTGGGAAGTCGTTGCAGACGACGTGGTGATGGAGTCGCCGGATCGCCAGATCCGCATGATGGACGCCATCGATGAAGCCGAAGGCGTCGAGCTGGGCGACTACATCGAAGAACAGATCGAGAATCCCGAGTTCGGCCGTATCGCCGCGCAGGCCGCCAAGCAGGTAATCGTGCAGCGCGTGCGCGAAGCCGAGCGCGCGCAGGTCGTCGATGCGTGGAAGGATCGCGTCGGCGAACTGGTCACCGGCATCGTCAAGCGCGCCGAGCGCGGCAACATCTATGTCGACCTCGGCGGCAACGCCGAAGCGATCATCCCGAAGGACAAGGGCATTCCGCGCGACGTGCTGCGCGCCGGCGACCGCGTCCGCGGCTACCTGTTCGACGTACGCACCGAGCCGCGCGGCCCGCAGCTGTTCATCAGCCGCGCCGCGCCGGAATTCATGATGGAACTGTTCAAGCTCGAAGTGCCGGAAGTCGGCCAGGGCCTGGTGTCCATCATGGCCTGCGCCCGCGATCCGGGCGACCGCGCCAAGATCGCCGTGCAGGCGCACGACAACCGCACCGATCCGATCGGCGCCTGCATCGGCATGCGTGGTTCGCGCGTGCAGGCGGTGTCGAACGAGCTCAACGGCGAGCGCGTCGACATCGTGCTGTGGTCGGACAACCCGGCCCAGTTCGTCATCAACGCGATGGCGCCGGCCGAAGTGCAGTCGATCATCGTCGATGAAGAAAAGCACTCGATGGACCTGGCTGTCGCCGAAGACCGCCTCGCCCAGGCGATCGGCAAGGGCGGCCAGAACGTGCGCCTCGCCAGCCGCCTGTCGGGCTGGCAGCTCAACGTGATGACGCAGGACCAGGTCACCGCGAAGTCGGAATCGGAACAGGCCTCCGCGCGCCAGCTGTTCATGGACAAGCTGGAAGTCGACGAGGAAATCGCCGGCATCCTGGTCTCGGAAGGCTTCAACACGGTCGAGGAAATCGCCTACGTCCCGGTCGGCGAACTGCTCGCCGTCGAGGGCTTCGACGAGGACATCGTCGAGGAGCTGCGTTCGCGCGCCCGCGACGCGCTGCTCAACGAAGCGCTGGCCGCCGAGGAAGAGCTCGACGAGCACCAGCCGGCCGCCGACCTGCTCGAAGTGGAAGGCATGGACGAGGAACTCGCATTCACCCTCGCCGCGCGCGGCGTGGTGACCCGCGACGACCTCGCCGACCTCGCCACCGACGAACTGACCGATATCGAAGGCGTCGACGAGGACCGTGCGAAGGCGCTGATCATGGAAGCGCGCAAGCACTGGTTCGAATGACCCCTCATCCTGCCGCCCACACGGGCCGGCCAGGCGCCACACGTTAGAATCGCTCCATCACGCGCGGGATCCGTCCCGCGCCACGAGGACACGGAACCGAATGTCGCAGCAAACCACCATCCGCAAACTCGCTGAACTGGTAAATACGCCGGTCGAGAAGTTGCTGGAGCAGCTGGCCGAAGCCGGCATGACCTTCAGCGGCCCCGACCAGGTCGTGACCAGCATCGAGAAGGTCAAGCTGCTTGGCTTCCTCAAGCGCTCGCACGGCAAGGCAGAGGCTGCCGAAGCCGTCGAGGCGCCGAAGAAGATCACGCTCAATCGCAGCCGCAAAGAAGAGCTCACCGTCGGCGGTGGCAAGAACAAGGCCACGGTCGACGTCGTCGTGCGCAAGAAGGTCACGCTGGTCAAGCCGACCGAGAAGTCGGGCGAGCCGGTGACCGACGAGCGCGCGGAGATCCTGCGCAAGCTCGAGGAATCGCGCGCCCGCAACACCGCCGAGCAGCAGCGCCTGGCCGAGACCGACCGCCGCCGCGCCGAGGAAGCCGATCGCCTCCGCCAGGAAGCCGAGGAAGCCGCGCGCCGCAAGGCCGAGGAAGAGGCGCAGGCCAAGCTCGCCGATGCCAGCGCCGTAGCGGGCGACGAGGACGCGCCGGTGCGCAAGCCCGCCGCGCACGGCCATGGCCACGGTCATCCCAAGCCCGCTCCCGCGCGTCCCGCCGAGGCGGCGCGTGGCGCTCCCGCGCACAAGAACCGCGGCTCGCACGCGATGGTCACGACCGTCGAGGATGACGATCGCACCAACCGCTTCGCCGGCCAGATGCACCTGAGCGCGTCCGATCGCGCACGGCGCACGACCAGCACGCGTGGCAAGGCCCGTCCGCAGCAGCGCCGCCAGGCCGAGCAGTCGCGTTCCGGCTCGGGCTTCACCCGTCCGCTTGCACCGATCGTGCGCGAAGTCGCCATCGGCGAAACCATCACTGTGGCCGACCTCGCGCAGAAGCTCGCGCTGAAGGGCGGTGACGTGGTGAAGGCGCTGTTCAAGATGGGCGTGATGGCGACCATCAACCAGTCCATCGACCACGACACCGCGGCGCTGGTGACCGAAGAACTCGGCCACACCGTGGTCAAGGCCAGCGAGAACACCGCGGAAGACGCGCTGCTCGCCCACGTCGAGGAAGCGCAGGGCGACAAGGCCCCGCGTCCGCCGGTCGTCACCATCATGGGTCACGTCGACCACGGCAAGACCTCGCTGCTCGACTACATCCGCCGCACCCGCGTCGCCTCGGGCGAAGCCGGTGGCATCACCCAGCACATCGGCGCGTACCACGTCGAAACGCCGAAGGGCGTCGTCAGCTTCCTCGATACCCCGGGCCACGCAGCGTTCACGCAGATGCGTGCGCGCGGCGCCAAGCTCACCGACATCGTGGTGCTGGTGGTCGCCGCCGACGACGGCGTGATGCCGCAGACCAAGGAAGCGGTGCAGCACGCGAAGGCGGCGAAGGTGCCGCTGATCGTGGCGATCAACAAGATCGACAAGTCCGATGCCGACCCGCTGCGCGTGAAGAACGAGCTGCTGGCCGAACAGGTCGTGGCCGAAGACTTCGGCGGCGACACGCAGATGGTCGAGCTCTCGGCCAAGACCGGCCAGGGCGTCGACGACCTGCTCGACTCGATCCTGTTGCAGGCCGAAGTGCTCGACCTGCAGGCCGTGCCGACCGGCCGCGCCACCGGCGTGGTCATCGAATCCTCGCTCGACAAGGGCCGCGGTCCGGTTGCCACCGTGCTGGTGCAGCAGGGCGAACTCAAGAAGGGCGATTACCTCGTGTGCGGCGTGCAGTACGGCCGCGTGCGTGCGCTGTTCGACGAAACCGGTTCGCAGGTCAACTCGGCCGGTCCGTCGATCCCGGTGCAGGTGCTGGGCCTGTCGGGCGTGCCCGATTCCGGCGACGACTTCGTCGTGGTCGAGGACGAGCGCCTGGCCAAGGACGTCGCGCAGCAGCGCGATGCCAAGCGCCGCGAGTCGCGCCTCGTCGCCCAGGCGGGCAACCGCATGGAAGACATCATGTCGCAGATGGGCGAGGGCGCCGGTCAGCAGACGCTCAACCTCGTGGTCAAGGCCGACGTGCACGGTTCGGTGCAGGCCCTGCGCGAAGCGCTCACCGGCCTGTCCACCGACGCGATCCGCATCAACGTGATCGGCGGCGGCGTCGGCGGCATCACCGAATCCGACGCCACGCTTGCCGCGACCTCGAAGGCCACGATCATCGGCTTCAACGTCCGTGCCGACGCCTCGGCCCGCAAGGTGATCGAAGGCAACGGCGTCGACCTGCGCTACTTCTCGATCATCTATGACGTGATCGACCAGGTGAAGCAGGTCGCTTCGGGCATCCTCGGCAAGGAGATCCGCGAAGAGATCATCGGTACCGCCGAGGTCCGCGACGTGTTCCGCAGCTCCAAGTTCGGCGCGGTTGCCGGCTGCATGGTGGTCGAGGGCGTGGTCAAGCGCCACAAGCCGATCCGCGTGCTGCGCGACAACACCGTCATCTTCGAGGGCGAGCTGGAATCGCTGCGCCGCTTCAAGGAGAACGTCGACGAAGTGCGCAACGGCACCGAGTGCGGCATCGGCGTCAAGGCGTACAACGACATCAAGGCCGGTGACCAGATCGAGTGCTTCGAACGCATCGAGGTCCAGCGCACCCTCTGAGGTGCCATCGCCATGCCAGGTAAATCGTTCCATCGCACCGATCGCGTTTCCGCCCAGCTCCGTCGCGAGCTGGGCGCGATCGTGCACACGACCGTGCGCCAGCACGGCCTTCCCTCGGTCAGCGTCTCGGACGTGGAGGTCACCCGTGACCTCGCGCACGCCAAGGTCTTCGTGACCGCGCTGCAGGAAGAGCGCTCCAAGGAAGCGGTGAAGGCGCTGAAGGAACTCGCGCCGCAGATCCGCTTCCAGCTCGGCCGGGCGATGAAGCTGCGCCACGTGCCCGAGCTGCATTTCCACTACGACGATTCCGTCGACCGTGGCGAGCGCATCAACAACCTGCTGCGCGACAACCCGGCCATCGCCGACGACGGCGACACCGATTGAGGACCGGGCGGGCTCAGGCCCGCCGCTGTCCCGCCGCCTTGTCCGGCTCCCCCATGGCGGGCTTGAGCCCGCCCTACGATCGCTACGATCCCGCGATGAGCAAGAAGCCGCGCACCATCTTCCGCAAGCTCGACGGCATCCTGTTGCTCGACAAGCCGCAGGGGCTCAGCTCCAACCAGGCGCTGCAGCGGGTGCGGCACCTGTTCCGTGCGGAGAAGGCCGGGCACACCGGTAGCCTCGACCCCCTGGCGACCGGCCTGCTGCCGGTCTGCTTCGGCGAGGCCACCAAGATCGCGGGCCTGCTGCTGGGCGCGCACAAAGCCTACGAGACCACGGCCGCGCTCGGCCTGACCACCGACACCGACGATGCGGACGGCGCTCCGCTGCTGCGCCGGGACGTTCCCGGTGACCTCGGCGAGGCACGCATCGAAGCCGCGCTGGCGCCGCTGCGCGGCCGCATCCGCCAACGCGCCCCGATCTATTCCGCGCTGAAGCAGGGCGGCGAGCCGCTCTACGTCAAGGCGCGCCGGGGCGAGGCCATCGAGGCCCCCGAGCGCGAGGTCGAGGTCCACCAGTTGCGGGTCCTGGAGCGGCAGGCGGAGCGGATCCGGTTGCTGGTCGAATGCGGCTCCGGCACCTACGTGCGCAGCCTCGTCCGCGATATGGGCGAAAGCCTGGGCTGCGGCGCCCACGTCGCCACGCTGCGCCGCCTGTGGGTGGACCCGTTCGGCGAGCCGCGCATGTTCACGCTCGACCAGCTGCTGGCCCTGGCCGAAACCGGGGGCGAGGCCGCCCTGGAAGCCTGCCTGCTGCCGATCGAGGCGGGACTGACCGGCTTCCCCCGGGTCGAGTTGGACGACGTCCAGGCCCGGCGCCTGGGGCAGGGGCAGCGGCTCGGGCTGGATGGGGTCGAGCCGGCCGCATGCGTCGCGATCCATGCCCGCGGCGGGCGTGTGCTCGGGCTGGGCGAGGTCGATTCCGACGGAGTCCTGCGCCCCACGCGCCTGTTCACATGGACCACCGAGGCCGCGGCTGCGCCGGCAAACCCGTAGCGCGCCTGCGCGCGGACCGGGTTTCCGGAGTGCCAAGGCGGTCGCAATCCCAGGCCCGCGCTGCTACAATCCGCGCGCTTTTCAAGGACGTTGAAAAGCTCCACATCTCCAGCAAACGGCGGACCAGGCGGTGCGTCGGCAATGCTATTGCCGATTCGCGTTCTGCAGGCCTCGCATCCAACAAGGCACAAACACGATGTCGATCGACACCAACAAGATCATTGAAGAACACAAGCGCGGCGCGGGCGATACCGGCTCCCCGGAAGTCCAGGTCGCCCTGCTGACCGCTCGCATCGAGCAGCTCACCGGCCACTTCAAGGTCCACAAGCAGGACCACCACAGCCGTCGTGGCCTGCTGCAGATGGTCAACCGCCGCCGCAGCCTGCTCGACTACCTCAAGCGCAAGGACAACGAGCGCTACAAGGCCCTGATCGAGAAGCTCGGTCTGCGCCGATAAACGAAACTCCAACCGCGGCGCAGCGATGCGCCGCGGTTTTTTTCGGGCTTCATCCCGGAAGTTTTCGGGTCATCCCGAGCGCAGCGAGGGACCTGTTTTTCGGCAGCGCGAAGCGAAAACAGATCCCTCACTCCGTTCGGGATGACAACAGAATCAACGGCTGTCTCATCGCAGCCAAACCGCGCCGGGCAGGGGCCCGCGTGGAACGAATCAGAAACCAGGACTATCCAACGTGGCAAAAATCACCAAGACCTTCCAGTACGGCAACCACACGGTCACGCTCGAAACCGGCGAAATCGCCCGCCAGGCCAGCGGCGCCGTCATCGTCAAGATGGACGACACCGTCCTGCTGGTGACCGCGGTCGCCGCCAAGAGCGCGCGTGAGGGGCAGGACTTCTTCCCGCTCACCGTCGACTACCAGGAAAAGTTCTACGCCGGTGGCCGCATCCCGGGCGGCTTCTTCAAGCGCGAAGGCCGCGCGACGGAGAAGGAAACGCTGACCTCGCGCCTGATCGACCGGCCGATCCGTCCGCTGTTCCCCGAGGAATACAAGAACGAAGTCCAGATCATCGCGACCGTGATGTCGATGAATCCGGAAGTCGACGGTGACATCCCGGCCCTGATCGGCGCCTCGGCCGCCCTCGCGCTGGCCGGCACCCCGTTCCAGGGCCCGATCGGCGCCGCCAAGGTCGGTTACAAGAACGGCCAGTACCTGCTCAACCCGACCAAGACCGAACTCCTCGATTCCGATCTCGAACTGGTCGTCGCCGGTACCGCCAACGCCGTGCTGATGGTCGAATCCGAAGCGAACATGCTGTCGGAAGAAGTGATGCTGGGCGCCGTGATGTTCGGCCACCGCGAGATGCAGAAGGTCATCAACGCGATCAACGAACTGACCGTCGAAGCCGGCACCAAGCCGTCGACCTGGGTCGGCCCGGAAAAGAACAACGCGATGATCGCCGCGCTCAAGGAAGCCGTCGGCACCCAGCTGTCGGCCGCCTTCCAGGTCCGCGACAAGCTGCAGCGCCGCGACGCGATCGCCGCGATCAAGAAGGACGTGATGACCTCGCTGGCCGGTCGCGCCGAATCCGAGGGCTGGAACGCCGGCGACATGGCCAAGGAATTCGGCGAGCTCGAATACCGCACCATGCGCGACTCGGTGCTCGACACCAAGATTCGCATCGACGGCCGCGACCTGACCACCGTCCGCCCGATCGCTTCGAAGGTCGGCGTGTTGCCGCGTACCCACGGCTCGGCGCTGTTCACCCGCGGCGAAACGCAGGCGATTGTGGTTGTCACCCTGGGCACCGCCCGCGACGGCCAGATCATCGACGCCGTCTCCGGTGAGTACAAGGAAAACTTCCTGTTCCACTACAACTTCCCGCCCTTCTCGGTGGGTGAGTGCGGCCGCATGATGGGCCCGAAGCGTCGCGAAATCGGCCACGGCCGCCTCGCCAAGCGCGGCGTGCTGGCGACGATGCCGACGCTGGAAGCGTTCCCGTACACCATCCGCGTCGTCTCGGAAATCACCGAGTCGAACGGTTCCTCGTCGATGGCCTCGGTGTGCGGCTCCTCGCTCGCGCTGATGGACGCCGGCGTGCCGGTGAAGGCCCCGGTCGCGGGCATCGCGATGGGCCTGGTGAAGGAAGACGACCGCTTCGTCGTCCTGTCCGACATCCTGGGTGACGAAGATCACCTCGGCGACATGGACTTCAAGGTCGCCGGTTCGAAGGAAGGCATCAGCGCCCTGCAGATGGACATCAAGATCCAGGGCATCACCGAAGAGATCATGAAGACGGCCCTCGCCCAGGCGAAGGAAGGCCGCCTGCATATCCTCGGCGAGATGGCCAACGCCCTCACCACGCCGCGCACGGAACTGAGCGAGTGGGCACCGCGCCTGCTGACGATGAAGATCCACCCGGACAAGATCCGCGAAGTGATCGGCAAGGGCGGTTCGACCATCCAGGCGATCACCAAGGAAACCGGCACCCAGATCGACATCCAGGACGACGGCACCATCGTCATCGCGTCGGTCAATGCCGCCGCTGCCGAGGCCGCCAAGGCCCGCATCGAGCAGATCACTTCGGACGTCGAGCCGGGCCGCATCTACGAAGGCAAGGTCGCCAAGATCATGGACTTCGGTGCGTTCGTGACGATCCTGCCGGGCAAGGATGGCTTGGTGCACGTCTCGCAGATCTCCAACGAGCGCGTCGAGAAGGTTTCCGACAAGCTCAAGGAAGGCGACGTGGTCAAGGTCAAGGTGCTGGAAGTCGACAAGCAGGGCCGCATCCGCCTGTCGATGAAGGCCGTGGAAGAAGGCGAGGGCGTGCCGGCCGAATAAGCCGCGCATCCTGCGTCGAATCGAAAAAGCGGGCTTCGGCCCGCTTTTTCTTTGTGCGTTCCTTGTGCGGCCGTGCGCAAGCGGATGGTTGCGCGGCAATGCGACGCAGGCCTCCATGCCGCGTTCCGTCGATGGCGCGGGTTCGCCAATGCGGGTAGCCTGCGGGCCATGCAGCCGGCTCCCCTGTACCGTTTCGGCGACTTCGTGCTCGATCCCGCCGTGCGCGAACTGTGGCATTGCGGCGCGCCGATTTCGCTGCCGCCCAAGTCGTTCGATTGCCTGGTCTACCTGCTCGAACACCGCGACCGCGCGGTCGGCCGCGACGAGTTGATCGCAGCGGTGTGGGGCAAGGTGGACGTCAGCGACGCGGTGTTGGCGCAGACGTTGTTGCGCGCGCGCCGTGCGGTAGGCGATACCGGCAGCGAACAGACCACGATCCGCACCGTGCCGCGTTTCGGCTACCACTGGGTGGCCGCGGTGCATGCGATGGCGCGCACGACGCTTGAAGAAGCGGGCGCGGATACCGGCACGAACGCTGCGGCGCCATCGCCCGAACCCGCGACGGATGTCGCGCCGGCGGTCGCAGGCGAAAGCCCGGCCACTGCATCGTCCGCGCGTGAGTCGCGTTGGCGCTGGGCCGCGCTGGTGTCGGCGGCAGCGGTCGCACTGGCGTTGCTGTCGTGGTGGGGATGGCAGGGTCGTAACGGCACCGTCGACCCGACGACGCGGACCGCGGCCGGATCCCGCCTCGCCGTCGTGCTGCCGGTGACGATCGCTGACGAAAACGCGGAGCAGGCCTGGGTGCGGCTGGGGGCGATGGACTACATCGCCAGCCGCCTGCGCGGCAACGGCGACGTGAATGTCCTGCCGAGCAGCCAGGTGCTGCAGCTGGCGGGGGCCCGCGGCGACAGCGGCGATGCGCAGGCGCGACGCCTGCTCGATACCACCGGCGCGCGCTGGGTCATGCAGCCGCAGGCGATCGCCGGCGGCAAGGACTGGACGGTGCGCCTGCACCTGCTCGAAGCAGGCAAGCCGGCGGTCGATGTCGAAGCCCGCGGCGACACCGCGCTGGCCGCAGCGGCCACGGCCACCGATACCCTGCTGCGCCGGCTCGGGCGCCTGCGCAGCGATGCCGCGCCCGCGCCGACCGCGCTGGCCGAGCGCCTGCAGCAGATCGATGCGGAACTGCTGGCCGGGCAACTGGCCAATGCGCGCGCGCTGATCCAGGGCGCCGCGCCGGAACTGCGGAAGGAACCACAACTGCAGTTGCGCGAAGGACAACTGGAATTCCGCGCCGGCCGCTTCGCCGAATCGACGCGCGTGTTCGACGGCCTGCTCGCGGAGGGACGCGCCGTGCCCGACGAGATCCGGGCACAGGCGGCGGCGGGGCTGGGTGCGACGGCGATCCGCTCCGGCGATTTCCGCGTTGCCGAACAGCGCTACTCGGAGGCGCTGGCACTGCTCGAGCCTGCGCGGGCGTCCGATCCGGCCCTGCTGGGCAACGCCTACAACGGCCGTGGCATCGCCCGCGTCGAGCTCGGGCACGAAGCGGATGGGATCGCCGACATCGGCCGGGCGCGACTGGCGATGCAGCGCGCCGGCAACGAACTGGAAACGGCTTCGGTCGATACCAACCTGGGCATGATCGAAAGCCATCGCGGCAACGACACGCGCGCGTTGCAGCAGTTCGATCGCGCCATCGCCACCTTCGAGCGCTTCGGCGTGCAGGACAACCTGGTGGCGGTGTTGCAGGCCAAGGCGAACTCGCAGATGCGCATGGCGCAACCGGCGGCGGCACTGGCCACCATCGAGCGCGCGGCCGCACGCATCGATGAGATCGAAAACCCCGTGCTCGCCGAGCGCATCGGCCTGGTACATGCCAGGGTGTCGATCGCCAACGGCCGCCTGCGCGAGGCTGACGCGTGGATCGCGCGCCTGCAGGGCAAGGCCCGCGTCGAGACGCAGCCGGCGCTGGATGCGCTGCGCCTGCGCTTGCGCCTGGTGCGCGGCGATGCCCGCGGTGCGGCGGGGCTGGCGCAGGCCATGGCGAAGGCCGGCGATGCCGATGGCGAGCGGATCCTGCTCGGCGTGCAGGCGGCGTTGCGCGTCGATGATCGCGACGCCGCGCGCGCATGGCTGGCGCGCGCCGATGCGCAGGTGCGCGACGGCATGCCCTGGCTGCTCGCCAAGGCGTTGCTGGCGGCGCGCGAAACGCCCGCGGCCAGCGAATCGGCATTCACCGCCGCCGAAGCGGCGCTGAGCAAGGACGGCACGCTGGATGCACGCGTGATCGTCGGATGCGCGCATGCCGTCGCCCTGGTCGAGCAGGGCGCGACCGATCGCGCCGGCGCGCTGCTCGGCGAGATCGCGACGCTGGCCGACAACGACTATCGCGTCGCCCATACCACCCTGGCGTTGTATCGCGCGCTAGGCGACCACAGCGCCGCCGGCAACAGCGAAGCCGCGGTGCGGCGCCTGGCCGGCGAGCGCGATCCACTGCGGCCGCTGGTGTATTGATCCGCGCAAAAAAAGAGGCCCCGGCTTGGAACCGGGGCCTCGCAGGCGTTGTTGCCTACAACCTTTACCGCGTACGACGTTTACTTGACCGCGCCCGATTCCTTCTTGCCGAGCACGCCGTCGCGACCGATGTTCTGGATCGCCACGTCGCTGTCGGTGAAGGAGGAATGGCTGTTCCAGGCGAAGGCGGCGTAGCCGTCGCGGCTGGCGGTGCCGCTCAGCTTGGAGATGCCGGTGGGGCCGGTCTTGATGGAGACGATGCCGCGGCTCCAGCCGTAGTTGCCGTCACGGGTGATGTACGTCGCCTGGATCGGCATCGGCAGCGGATAGCTTTCCAGTGCCCACGCCGCGACGAAGCCATCGCCCATCGGCACCATCGTCACCTCCGACTTCGCGATCGGATCCAGCGGCAGCAGCACGTTGCCGGTGTCGCTCCACTGGCGGTTGCCCTGGCCGTCGAAGCGCTGCGCGTAGATGCCGGACTGGGAGAAGGCGCTGCCCGGGGTGCGTTCGCGCCACAGCACATAGGTGTCGTCGTTGCCGGCGTCGTAGCTCACCGAGCATTCGCCGCGGTTGTTGACGTTGTCGGTGGACACCGGCAGGCCGTTGTGGGGGAAGCGCTCGCCGCCGTCGGCATTGATGTGCTGCACCCGCACGCGCCGGCTGGAAACGCCGAAGGTGTAATCCCAGCAGTACACCGCGCCGCCGTTGCCGTCGGTGACGAAGCGCGCGAACGAGCCGTTGGGGATCGCGCCGCTGGCGTTGTCGTCCCACAGCTTGACCGGGGTCGCGCCCCACACAGGTTGCCCGTTGGCGTCGTACTTCTGCGTCCAGAACTGGTTGATGAAGCGTCCCAGCTGGGCGTTCCAGCTGACGATGAAGCCGCCGTCCTCGGAGGCGTGCAGGTCGGCCATGATGAAACTGGTGCCGGCCACCTGCGGAACCTGGATGTTCTGCTCGCCCCACAGCAGGGCGCCGTTGGCGTCGAGCCGCTGCAGCACCACGCGGCCCTGGCCGTTGATGTTGTAGTTCACCGTCCAGGCGACCACCGCGCCGCCGTCGGCGGTGGCGACGATGCGCGGCGACAGCGCGCCGTAGTCGCCGCCATCCGGCAGGCGGACCAGGCCCGATTCGTTGCCCCACAGCGGCGTGCCGTCGGGCGCGACCTTGCTGACGATGATGTGGAACTTGCCGTCGACCTGGCTGATGTCGTGGAAGGCCAGCAGCGCGTTGCCATCGGCATCCACATCGATGCCGTAGTCGGTGGTGTACGCCAGGCCACGATCGGCGACCAGCCGGCCGTTGTGGCCCCATTGCGGTCGGCCCTTGACGTCCAGTCGCTGCAGGCGGACGTCGTAGCCGCCGTTGGCGTTGTCGAACCACACCGAGTAGTAGCCGCCGTCGGCGGTCGCGGCCAGCTTGGGCTGGACCTGTTCAAGCGGACCATCGCCGATGACCAGGTTGGCGTCGGCGGTCTTGGACCACTGCGCGAAAGCGGTCAGCGGGGCGATCAGTGCGGCCAGGGCGAGGGCCTGGCGGGAAATGCGAAGCGTCATGTCTGTCTCCGGAATCAGTAATACAGCGAGGCCTTGGCGGAGCACTGCGAAGTGCCGGCATTGCAGACCTGGTAGATCAGCGTGCCGCTGCCGCGCAGCTTGGGCGCGTCGGTCGCCGCGAGCGTGTTGGGAATGGCGGACATGATCTTCGTGCCGCCGCGGTAGACGTCGACGGTGCTGTTGCCGCGCGTCCACAACAGGTCGACCTGGTACTTGTTCTTGACCGTGTTGCCCACGACCATCAACTGACCCGGCGTGGAACCCGGCTGCGGCAGGCCGCCGTTGACGAGTTCGTTCGCGGCGGCCTTGGCCTGCACCAGGCCCCAGCCGGTGTTGATGTCGCGGCCCGGTGCGTCCAGGTCGATGGCCGTCACCGAAAGCGCCTCGCGCACCTGCTGGTTGCTCTTCTGTGGAGCTGCGCTCCACGCCAGTGCCGCCACGCCGGTCACGTGCGGTGTCGCCATCGACGTGCCGCTCATGTAGCCGTAGCCACTGGCCGGCGACATCGCCACGGTGTCGACGCGCGCCTGCTGGCCGAGCTGGCCGGCGAGCAGCGCCTCGCCGTCGGCATTGGTCACGCTGACCGCCGGGATCGTCGATACGTACGGAGTCAGCGAGCCGGTGAAACCGCCCGGGATGTCGTTGTAGACGATCATGCCCAGGCCGCCGGCGGCGGTGACGCGCGTGGCCTTGTCGGCGAAGGAGTTGCTGCCGCGCTTGCACAGCACGACCTTGCCGTTCCAGTCGATGCCGGTGGTGGTGCAGAGCCCGCCGGAGACCAGCGCGCCCTGTGCGACGGCCTGCACCGTGCCGACCATCGCGGTGGCGGGGTAGTCGTTGTCGCCGACGCGGACCGCGGCCGAACGGAACGGCACCGAACTGAGGATGTCGACGCCGGGCGCGGCGAGTTCCACCTGGCTGGTGAACTGCGAGAAGGCCGCGCGCTTGTTGTTGCTGTCCAGTGCGGCCACGGCCACGACGCTGTCGTAGGAGGCCGGATAGCTGTAGGCGCCGTTGCCGTCGTTGCCGGCCGCGGCGATGCTGAGCACGCCCTGCTGGTACAGGCGGGTGAAGGCGTCGCGCTCGGCGATGCTGCTGCCGGTGCCGCCCAGGCTCATGTTGATGACCTTCGCGCCCGCTGCCTGGCAGCGCTGCGCGGCGTCGATCAGAGTCGACGCATAGCTCCAGCCGCAGCTGCCCGGCGTGCTGTCGCCGAACACCTTGACGATGTGCAGCGCGACCTTGCCGGGGCTTACGCCAACCACGCCGGTGCCGTTGTCCGCCGCGGCGATGGTGCCGGCGACGTGGGTGCCGTGGCCGCAGTTGTCGACGTTCCACGGCTGGCCGTTGCCGCTGTCGCCGGTGATGGCCATGCCGGCGAATTCCTCGTGGGCCGGATTGATGCCCGAGTCGATGATGCAGACCTTGATGCCGCTGCCGTCGGCGCCGGCGGCCACCGCTTCGGGCGCCTGCACGCGCGGGATGCCCCACGGCATCGTCTGGCCCATCGGGTAGCGCGGCGCGTCGACCTCGATCGATTCGACGTCGGCGCGATGCTTGAGCCCCTCCAGCGCCGCCACCGGCACCGTGACGGCCATGGTGTCCATGTTGTCGAAGCTGTAGTGGAAGCGGGCGCCGGCCTCCTTCAGGACCTGCTTCAGCTGGGCCTTGTTGCCCTTCTTGTACTTGATCAGGACACGGTCGGTGTCCTTGGCCGGCGCGCCGGTGGTGCTGCTGGCGTAGCCGATGGTCAGGGTGGCCAGCGCGATCGCCATGGCCCCCACGAGGTGACGCTGTTGCATTGCTCTCTCCCGGGTGTGGTCGGGTACCGCAGGGGGCGGCACCCGCAGTTTCCTGCCCATGCAGGCTGTGCCCGGGACGGCCACGGCGCTTGAGCGCGGGCTGACAGTGGCCGTTATCGGCGATCACAGATCCATGACAAGGCCATCAAAACGGGGCTTGTGGGGTGTCGGCGCGCCCGAGACGGGCTTCGGTGAAAAGAGTTGAGGGCCCGGCGGCCGATTCCGGAAGGCGCCTCCGCCTGCCTCCGCCGCATTCCCATGGCGGGACTGAATGCGGGGTTCGGCCTCGTCCGGACAGGCGGCGGCTGCGTGCGCGTGGCACCATGTCACGCATGAACGGGGCCCCCGTACTCGACCTGGCAACCCTCCGGAGCGGCTGCTCGCACTGTTCGCTGCAGCAGTTGTGCCTGCCGGCCGGCATCAGCCCGGATGAACTGCAACGGCTGGACGAGATCGTGCGTCGCCGTCGCCCCATCGAGCGCGGCGAACGGCTGTACCGCGCCGGCGATCCGCTGGCCGCGGTGTTCGTGGCCCGCGACGGCGCGTTCAAGACGGTGAGCATCAGCGAGGAAGGCGAGGAGCAGGTGATCGGCTTCCACCTGCCCGGCGAACTGATCGGGCTCGATGCCCTGGGCGCGGGCAGCCATCGCTGCGAGGCCATCGCGTTGACCGAGGCGAACGTCTGCGAGGTGCCGTTCGAGCAACTGGCCGTGGTTGCCGCGCAACTGCCGTCGCTGCAGCAGCAGCTGCTGCGCGTGATCGGGCAGAGCGTGGGCCGCGACCAGGACCACCTGGGCATCCTGGTGCGACGGCAGGCGGGCGAGCGCATCGCGCTGTTCCTGCACGGCCTGTCCGAGCGTTACCGCAACATCGGTCAGCCGGCGACGCAGTTCAAGCTGCCGATGAGCCGCGAGGACATCGCGCGCTACCTCGGACTGGCACTGGAAACGGTGAGCCGCGGCTTCACCCGTTTGCAGGAAGACGGCGTGATCGACGTCGTCGGCCGCCGCATCGACATCCTCAAGCCGGCCGAACTCAACCGCCTCGCGCACAGCGCCGAACACGACGAACCCAAGCGCCGCGGCCGCGCCTGAAACGGTTCTGCTGGCAACCTCAGGCGGGCAGGGCGCGACAGCCCAACGCCGCCAGCACGCCATGCAGCGCCGGTGACTGCATCAGCAGCGGCGCCGCCAGCGTGAGCACACCGGAGCACAGCACGCACAGCCCCATCGCGACCCGCCAGCCGCCGCGCTGCAGGCGCTGGCCCATGCGCGCACCGGCCCAGGTCAACGGCAGCATCACCGGCAGCGTGCCGAGGCCGAACGCGGCCATGGTCATCGCGCCGTGCAAGGCACTGGCCTGTAGCCACGCCGCCGCCAGCAGCGTCGTGCTCAGGCCACACGGCATCCAGCCCCACAGCAGGCCCAGCGCCATGCGCCGGGTCGCGGTATTCGCCGGCAACAGGCGGCGTTGCAACGGCCGCAGCCATTGCCATGCGCGGGCACCGGCCCCGCCGAGGAAGGACAGGCGGCCGCGGCGATCGAGCAGGCGCAACGCGGCGACGATCAGCACCACGCCCACCGCCGCGCGCAATGCGATGGCGAGCTGCGGCACGCGGGCCACATCCAACAAGCCATGGCCGATGCCGCCGACGATCGCGCCCGCCAGCACGTAGCCGCCGATGCGGCCGAGGTTGGGTTGCAGCGCCACCCACCAGCCGCCGCGCTGCTGCACCGACAGGCCGGTGGCGATGCCGCCGCACATCGCCGCGCAGTGCGCGCCGCCGAGCAGGCCGCTCAGCAGCGCGCCGCCGACGACCAGCCAGTCAATCGGCATCGTGGTGCTCCCCGGCGGGTGGCAGCGGCTCGCGATCGTCGGCGAGGATGTCGAGCGCGGGCGTGTCGAGGTCGTCGAACTGTCCGCGCTTCACCGCCCACACGAACGCACCGACCGCGAGCAGGAGCAGCATCAGGCTGAGCGGCACGAGCAACAGCAGGATGTTCATGCGCGCACCTCACGCGTTGCCGCAGCTGCGTTGCGCAGCGCCGGCGCGGTTGCGCGTGCGAGCCGCAGGGCGTTGAGCGTCACCGCGAGCGAGGACAGCGTCATCCCCAGCGCCGCGAGCCATGGCGTGACCAGTCCCGCCATCGCCAGCGGCAGCGCGAGCAGGTTGTAGGCCAGCGCCCAGCCCAGGTTCTGTCGCACGATCCGGCGGGTGCGCCGCGCCAATGCGATCGCCGCGGGAATGCGCGTCAGCGACGGCGAGGTCATCACCAGGTCGGCGGCGCCCTGCGCCAATGCGGCGCCTTCGCCCATGGCGATGGAGACGTCCGCGCCAGCGAGCACGGGCGCATCGTTGGAACCGTCGCCGACCATCGCCACGTGGCGGCCTTCGTGCTGCAGGCGGCGGACCAGGGCGAGCTTGGCTTCGGGCGTCTGCCGTGCATGCGCATCGACAATTCCCAGCGCCTGGGCGAAGCGGGCGACGGCGTCGGCGGCGTCGCCGCTGGACAGGTGCACGTGCATGCCGGCGTCGCGCAGGGCCTGCAATGCCTCGCGGGCGCCGTGGCGTTCGCTTTCGCGGATCTCGAAGCGCGCGCTGGCGCGGCGGCCGTCGCCGAGCCACACGGCGCCGTCGTCGTCGCGGTCGCAGGCGAAGCGGGCGTGACCCAGGCGCCAGCGCGTGCCTTCGACCGATCCTTCGAGGCCCTGGCCGGCGCTGGCGATGACATCGTTCGCGGCCAGTGGCGCCGCAGGTTGGGGCTCCGCCGTGGTGAACGCGTGCGCCAGCGGATGCCCGCTGTCGCGTTCCAGCGCGGTGGCGATGCGCAGCGCGTGCGCGCGATCCATGCCGTCGAACGCGGTCACGTCCAGCAGGCGCGGTTGCCCGTCGCCCAAGGTGCCGGTCTTGTCGAAGACCACGTCGGTCGTGCGCGCCAGCCGTTCCAGCGCGTCGGCGCGCACCGGCAGCACGCCCATGCGCGCGAGCGCGCCGTTGGCGGCCGCGAGCGCCGCCGGCACCGCCAGCGACAGCGCGCACGGACAGCTGATCACCAGCAGCGCGAGGGTGACTTCGAAGGCGCGTGCCGGTTCGTGTGCGCGCCAGAAGAGGAAGGTGGCGCCGGCGACGACCAGCAACGCCAGCACGAACCACGCCGCGATCCGGTCCGCGGCCTGTGCCTGCGCGGGGCGGTGCGCCTGGGCGCGTTCGACCAGGCGCGCCAGCTGCGACAGGCGCGTGGACGCGCCGGTGGCGGTGACGTGGATGCGTGCCGGACGCGTGCGGCACAGCGTGCCCGCGAACACCGGCATGCCCTGCGTCTTGCCGACGGCGCGCGATTCGCCGGTCAGCAGCGCTTCCTCGAAGTCGCCGCGCGCATCCAGCAGCGTGCCGTCGGCGGGCACCGCTTCGCCCACGGCGATGCAGGCGATGTCGCCGACCGCCAGCATCGCCAGCGGCACCTGTTCGCGCACGCCGTCGTCGCGTTCGCGCGTGGCGAAGGCGGGCTTCGCCCGGGCGAGCGCATCCACCTGCGCGGTCGCGACGCTGCGAACGCGTTGCTCGAGCATGCGCGCCGCCAGCAGCAGGAACACGAACATCACCGCCGCGTCGTACCAGACCTGCGGGCCGCCACGCACGGTTTCGACCAGGCTGGCGAAGTAGGCCAGCAGCGTGGACGTGGCGATCAGGGTGTCCATGCCGAGGCGGCGGTGACGCAGCTCGCGCACGCAACCGGCGAGGAACGGCCAGCCGGCGTAGAACACCACCGGCGTGGACACCAGGAAGGTCACCCAGCGCAGGAAGTCGCGCATCGCCAGCGACATCGTGCCGGCGGTATCGAGGTAGAGGGCTTCGGCGAACATCATCGCCTGCATCGCGCCCAGTCCGGCCACGCCCAGCCGCAGCAGCCAGCGGTTGCGTTCGGCGCGGCGGGCGCGTTCACCCGCTTCGCCGGTGGCGAGGTACGGCCGGTAGCCCAAAGCCGCCAGTCGCCGCAACGGCGCCGACAGCGCGGTGCGCGCTGGATCCCAGGCGATGCGGATGCGGCCGGTCATCGCGTTCGCGCTCACTTCGAGCACGCCCGCTTCGCGCGCGAGGGCGCGGTCGATCAACCAGGCGCAGGCGGCGCAGCGCATGCCGTCCGTGAGCAGGGTGAGCTCGCGGCCACCGGGGACGGCGCGCGCATGCGTCGCCAGGATTTCCTCGCGGTCCCACAGCGCCAATGCGGCGTCGTCGGTGTCGACGCGAGCGGCCGGCTCGCTGCGCAGGCGGTAGTAGTCGTCGAGCCGGGCGTCGCGGATCCATTGCGCGGCCGCGGCGCAGCCGTCGCAGCAGAACTCGCGTTCGGCGCCATCCAGGCGGATGCGCACGGGCGAGGCCGGTACCGGTTCGCCGCAGTGGAAGCAGGCAGGCGCGACGGTCACGATCGCCGCGCCCGGCAGTGCACTCACGCTGGCGGGCGTCGCCGCCATGGCGTCATTCGCCCCCCAGCGCGGGGCGCAGGTAGGTCGCGCGCTGGCCGCCGATCCAGCGGCCCTGCAGGCGCCAGCGGCCGTCTTCCGCGGCGAGCTGGACGTTCCAATCGTGGCCCAGGTCGATGCCGCCGTTGCTGCGCCAGCCGGTCGCGGTCGGCGCGAGCACGAACGTGCGGTCGAACCCGGCGATCGCGGGATGGTGCAGCGATAGCAGCAGCGGTGCGTCGCGTGCGAAGCCGCCGTCCACCGGCAGCACCTCGATCGCACTGGCGCCGCGTGCGGTGTCGAGACGCACGATCGCGCTCAGGCGCAGCTCGCGCGCGGTCGCGTCGGGGCCGAGGTCGGCGACCTGCACCTGCGCGGTGCGCTGCACGCGATCGGCGACGGCATCGTTGTTGCCTGACGAGCGCGCCGACACCACCAGCAAGGCGATCGTCGCGATCACCGCCGCGGCGGGAATAGCCGCGACCAGCCAGACCATCGGTTCGCGCCAGGCCGGGCGTTGTTCCGATGCATGCACGCGATTTTCGAGGGTCATGGTGTCGAGGGTCATGGCGTCGGTCCGAAGAAGCTGCTTTCGACGCGCTGCGTTGCGCTGCCGTCCACCGCGGTGACGTCGAAGTGGACCGCGCGGCGCCCGCGGGTATCGGCGGGAGCGACGACCGTAACCGGCACCGACGCGACTTCACCCGCCGCCACCGCGACCACCGGCGGCGCCTGCAAGGCCATGCCGGCCGCGACGTCGCGCAGTTGCACCCGATAGCGCTGCGCGTTTTCGGTCTTGTTCACCAGCTTGAGGGTGTAGCCGTTCTCGATGCCGGTGGCGGTCTCGCGGTACAGCGCGTTGCGGTCGCGCAGCACTTCGGCGATCAGCGGCGTGCGCGCGCCCACGCCCCAGGCGAAGGCGCCCAGCAGTACCAGCAGCAGCGTGCCGTAGACGAAGATGCGCGGACGCAGCACGCGCGTGCCCTTGCCGTCGAGCGCGTTCTGCGTGGTGTAGCGGACCAGGCCCTTGGCGAAGCCCATCTTCGCCATCACTTCGTCGCAGGCGTCCACGCAGGCGCCGCAGGCGATGCACTCGTATTGCAGGCCGTTGCGGATGTCGATGCCGACCGGGCACACCTGCACGCAGATCGTGCAGTCGATGCAGTCGCCCAGTTGCTCCGGCGTGAACTTCGGCAGCGGCTCGGCCTCGTTGCCGCCGTCGAAGGTGATCGTGCCGTGGGCCTGCAGGCGCGCGTCCGCCGCGCTCGGATGACGGCTGGCGCGGAACACGTAATCGAAGGCGGTGGCCCTGGCGAGCAGGCCGCGGCCGCGCGCGAGCACGTCGCCGAGGCCGCGCTTGCGCGGGCCGCGTGGCTCGCCGCGCATCGGGTCGTAGGCGATCAGCAGGGTGTTGCGGTCGAACATCGCGCTCTGGAAGCGCGCGTACGGGCACATGTACTTGCACACCTGTTCGCGCAGGAAGCCGGCGTTGCCCCAGGTCGCCAGCGCGTAGAACAGGATCCAGAAGGCTTCCCAGCCGCCGAGGTCGAACGGAAGGCGTGCGCCGAGTTCGGTGATCGGGGTGAAGAAGCCGACGAAGGTGAAGCCGGTCCACAGCGCGAACACCAGCCACAGCAGGTGCTTGGCGCCCTTGCGCAGCAGCTTGTTCGCCGACCACGGCGCGGCGTCGAGTTTCATGCGCGCGTTGCGGTCGCCCTCGGTCCAGCGCTCCATCCACAGGAACGTCTCGGTCCACACCGTCTGCGGGCAGGCGTAGCCGCACCACAGCCGCCCGGCCAGCGCAGTGAAGAAGAACAGCGACACGCCGGCGATGATCAGCAGCAACGCTAGCAGCGGGAAATCCTGCGGCCAGAACGTCAGCCCGAACACGTGGAACTTGCGCGCCGGCAGGTCGAACAGCACCGCCTGGCGCCCGTCCCAGCGCAGCCACGGGAACACGTAGAACATGCCCAGCAGCCACGCCACCGCGACCTTGCGCAACACGTCGAAGCGGCCGCTGACGTCGCGCGGATAGACCTTGCGCTCGCTGACGTAGAACGAACCATTGTCGTCGGCCAGGGCGATGTCGATGGACTTGCTCAACTACGGACTCCTCGCGCGCATGCCTAGCGCAGCGCGCGGTTGAAGCGGCTCGCCGGCCGCAGCAGCCACCAGGTGAACAGGCTGGACGACGCCGTCGCCAGCCAGAACATGAAGAAGCCGACCGTGTAGCCGAGTTCGCGCGTCAGCGGCAGCGACGGGAAGGTCATGTCGCGCAGCGCCAGCGGATCGACGAAGGCGAAGAACACCATCGTCGCCACGCCCGCGGCGAAGAAGCTCGGCCACGCGATGGCGCCGATGCGCTGCGCGAGCGGGCGGGGCGGATGGTCGAAGCCGGGTGCGGGCGTGCCCATGCGCGTTGCCTAGCGTGCGGCCGGGGCGGCGGACGCGGCGCCCTTGCCTTGCGGCGGGTTCGACAGCGACCAGACATAGGCGGCGACCAGGCGCGCGCGGGTCTCGCCGAGCAGTTCGCGATGCGCGGGCATCGAACCGTGGCGACCCTTGGCGATGGTCTGGCGCAGCGCCTGGTTGCTCTTGCCGTACAACCAATAGTCGTCGGTGAGGTCGGGCGCGCCCATCTGCTGGTTGCCCTTGCCGTCGACGCCGTGGCAGGCGACGCAGATGCCGTCATAGAGCTTCTTGCCCTGCGCGGCCATGTAGTCGTTCTGCAGCGATTGGCCCGGCGTGGCCAGCGTGCGCACGTAGGCGACGACATAGTCGACCCCGTTCTCGCCGCCCATGCCGGTCAGCACCGTGCCCCATTCCGGCATCACGCCTTCGCGCCCATCGAGCACCGTCTCCAGCACGCGCTCGGGCGAGCCGCCCCAGTGCCAGATGTCGTCGGTGAGGTTCGGGTAGCCGATCGCGCCCTGCGCGGACGAACCGTGGCAGGTCGCGCAGGTGTTGTTGAAGATCGAGCGGCCGAGCTTGCGCGCCTCGGGATCGGCGGCCAGCACGTTGATCGGCTGGTTCTTGAACGGCGCGAAGGTGCCTTCCAGCGTCGCGTCATAGGCGGCCTTGCGCTGCGCGTGTTCCTGCTGCGACGACCAGCGGCCGTAGCCGGCGAAGTTGCCGAAGCCCGGGTACCACGCCAGGTAGCCGATGCTGAAGACGATGGTCAGCCAGAACAGGTTGATCCACCATTTCGGCAGCGGCTTGTTGTACTCGGTGAGATCGCCGTCCCACACGTGGCTGGTGTCTTCCGGCTTGGGATCGCCGGGGCGGCGCTTGGCCGTCCACCACAGCAGCCAGCCGCAGCCGGCGATGTTGAGCACGACCAGTGCGATGACGTACCACGACCAGGCGTTGCTCATCGTTCGGACTCCCCGATGTCGACGGCGCGCGGGCCATCATCCAGCGGCAGGCGTGCCGCTTCCTCGAAATCCCGGCGGCGGCGCGGGCTCCACGCCCAGGCCCAGCCGGCGACGAACACCACCAGCAGCGTTGCAGTGATGATTCCGGAAACCATGGCTCAGCCTCCCCGCGGTGCGTGCTTGCCGAGCGCCTGCAGGTAGGCGACCACGGCGTCGAGTTCGGTCTTGCCGGCGACCTCGTCGGCCGCCGTGCGCAGCTGCGCGTCGGTGTAGGGATCGCCCAGCTTCTTGAGCGCGTGCATGCGGGCGGTGACTTCCTGGCCGTCGAGTGCGTTCTCCGCAAGCCACGGGAACGACGGCATGTTGGATTCCGGCACGACATCGCGCGGGTTGACCAGGTGCACGCGGTGCCAGTCGTCGGAATAGCGGCCGCCCACGCGCGCCAGGTCGGGACCGGTGCGCTTGGAGCCCCACTGGAACGGCCGGTCGTAGACCGATTCGCCGGCCAGCGAGTAATGGCCGTAGCGTTCGGTCTCGAAGCGCAGCGTGCGCACCATCTGCGAGTGGCAGTTGTAGCAGCCCTCGCGCACGTACACGTCGCGGCCGGCGAGCTGCAGCGCGGGGTAGGGCTTCACGCCCGGCAACGGCTGGATCGCCTCGGCCTGGTACATCAGCGGCACGATCTCGGCGAGGCCGCCGAAGGACACGGCGACCGCGATCAGTACGGCCATCAGGCCGACGTTCTTCTCGATCTTCTCGTGCGGGTTGGGAGTGTGCTTGTCGCTCATCTTGATTCCTCAGGCGCGCGCATCGTTCAAGTCGGGCGCGAGCACCGGCTGCGGCGCGCGCTCCTTCGCCATCGCGAAGGTCTTCCATGTGTTCAGCGCCATCAGGCCCATGCCCGCGAGCACCAGCAGGCCGCCGCCGAAGCGCACCAGGTAGTAGGGATAGGTCGCGTTGAGCGCCTCGACGAAGCTGTAGGTCAGGGTTCCGTCGGCGTTGGTCGCGCGCCACATCAGGCCCTGCATCACCCCGGCGATCCACATCGAGGCGATGTAGAAGACGACGCCCAGCGTGTGGATCCAGAAGTGCAGGTCGATCCACTTCGTCGAATACATGCCCTTCAGGCCGAGCAGGCGCGGCATCAGCGCGTACAGCGAGCCGATCGAGATCATCGCCACCCAGCCCAGCGCGCCGGCATGCACGTGGCCGATGGTCCAGTCGGTGTAGTGCGACAGCGAGTTGACCGTCTTGATCGACATCATCGGTCCCTCGAAGGTGGCGATCATGTAGAAGCTGATCGCGACGATGAGGAACTTGAGGATCGGGTCGGTGCGCAGCTTGTGCCAGACGCCCGAGAGCGTGAGCACGCCATTCATCGCGCCGCCCCACGACGGCGCCAGCAGGATCAGCGAGAACACCATGCCCACCGACTGCGCCCAGTCGGGCAGGGCGGTGTACTGCAGGTGGTGCGGGCCGGCCCACATGTACACGGCGATCAGCGCCCAGAAGTGCACGATCGACAGCCGGTACGAGTAGATCGGGCGCTCGGCCTGCTTGGGCACGAAGTAGTACATCATCCCGAGGAAGCCCGCGGTCAGGAAGAAGCCGACCGCGTTGTGGCCGTACCACCACTGCACCATCGCATCGACTGCGCCGGTGTAGGCCGAATACGACTTGGTCAGGCCCGCCGGCATCGCGATGTTGTTGACGATGTGCAGCAGGGCGACGGCGAGGATGAAGCCGCCGTAGAACCAGTTGGCGACGTAGATGTGCTTGACCCGGCGCTTGGCGATGGTGCCGAAGAACAGCACGGCGTAGCCGACCCACACGGCGGTGATCAGCAGGTCGATCGGCCATTCGAGTTCGGCGTATTCCTTGCCCTGGGTGATGCCCAGCGGCAGCGTGATCGCCGCGGCGACGATCACCGCCTGCCAGCCCCAGAACACGAACGACGCCAGGCGGTCGGACAGCAGCCGCACGTGGCAGGTGCGTTGCACCACGTGCAGCGAGGTCGCGAACAGGGCGCAGCCGCCGAAGGCGAAGATCACCGCGTTGGTGTGCAGCGGGCGCAGGCGGCCGTAACTCAACCACGGGATGCCCTCGCCAAGCGTCGGCCAGTACAACTGCGCGGCGATCAGCACGCCCACGGCCATGCCGACGATGCCCCAGACCACGGTCGCGACCGAGAACTGCAGCACCACCTTGTCGTTGTAATAGCCGTCGCGCGCCGTCGTTGGCGCGCCGGACACGGCCGGTGCGTCGCCGACCAGCGGTTGCGCGGAGTCGTTCGCAGTCATGGAGGATTCCCGTCCAGGTGTTGGCGAAATTGCGGTTGGGGAAATTGTCGGGATCCGCCCCCTGCGGCGACTTGATCCAGATCAAGTCGCCTCCGCGCCGAAGGCGGAGCATGGATTCCGGGCCCGGACTGCGGGGCCCGATCTGCAGGAGAAACGCCATGGATCTGCTGGTTCGCGCATCGCGTTATCCCGAATGGGATCCCGGCGTGCTGTTCGCCACCCGCCTGGCCGGGCAACTGCGATCCGGCCTGACCGCGCTGCATATCGTGCAGGGCGGCATTCCCCCCGTCTGGGATTACGACGCCGGCCTGTTGCTCGCCGAATACGCTGCCGCGATCGACGAACAGATCGGCCTGGCCCGCTCGGCCGGGCCCATGTTCGAGGCCTTTGCCGAATCCAGCGGCGCGGTATTCCCGCAATGGCTGGTGGCGCAGGGGCACGTCGGTGATGCGCTGCGCTATGCCGGCAACTGGCACGACCTGCTGGTCCTGGCCCGCGACGACGAGGACCCGTGGGCCACGCCGGCCGCACTGGCATCGATCGCGCTGCACGTCGACGTACCGTGCCTGGTGGTGCCGCCGGGTCGGCAGGAACTGCAGCTGGAATGCATCGCCATCGCCTGGAACGGTTCGATCGAGGCGATCCGCGCCCTGCACGGCGCGTTGCCGCTGCTGCGTCGCGCGCGCCGCATCGTGCTGCTGATGGGACGGCGCCATCCGGGCCTGCCGCCCGTGCCGGCTCCGGAATTCGCGCTGGAAGCCTGGTGCCGGCGCCACGACTTCGCCGTGGAGTTCGAACTGCTCGAAGGCGACGTCGACGATGGCCGCCTCATCCACGAAGCGGCCCGTGCCGCCTACGCCGACCTGCTGGTGATGGGCGCCTACGGTCGTTCGCGTTTCGCCGAGCGGGTGCTGGGCGGCGTGACCCGCTACATGCTGCAGCAGACCGACCTGCCGTTGCTGATGCGGCATTGATGCCGTGCCCGTCGCTCCGCATGGGAAGCGGCGGGCAGGACGGTCCCCTCAGCGCGCGGTATAGCCGCCGTCGATCACCAGTTCGGCGCCGGTGACGAATTTCGCTTCGTCCGACGCCAGGTACACGACGCCCCAGGCGATGTCGTCGGCTTCGCCCATGTGTCCGAGCGGATGCAGGCGACCGACTTCGACGATGGCCGCTTCCAGGTCGGTGGCGCCACTCTCGCGCAGGTGGTGTTCGACCATCGGCGTGCGGATGTAGCCGGGATGCACCGAGTTCACGCGGATGCCGTCGGCCGCATACAGCAGCGCGTCGGTCTTGCTCATCAACCGCACCGCGCCCTTGGCTGCATGGTAGGGCGGCACGTCGGGCGCGCCGACCAGACCATAGATCGACGACAGGTTCACGATGCTGGCGCGACCGGCCCGGCGCAGGTGCGGGATCGCATGCTTGGTGCAGAAGAACACACCCTTGACGTTGACCGCCTGGACACGGTCCCACTCGGCCTCGGTGAGTTCGTGCGTGGGCTTGCTGGCACCGGCGATGCCGGCGTTGTTGACCAGCACGTGCACGGCCCCGAAGCGGGCGGCGACTGCATCGATCGCACGCGCCACGTCGGCTTCGCGACTCACGTCGACGTGCCAGTACCCGGCGTCGGCCCCGAGCACGCGCAATTCGTCGGCCAGTGTTGCGCCGGCGTCGTCGAGCACGTCGAAGATCGCGATCCGGGCGCCTTCCTGGGCCATCCGCATCGCGCACGCGCGACCGATGCCGAGCGCGGCGCCGGTGATGATGCATACCTTGTCTTCGAGGCGTTTCATGGCGTGGCTCCGTTGAACATGATGCGCAGTACCAGCCAGGGGATGAGGAAGAGCAGCCAGATGCCGAGCTTGTACAGCCCCAGCATCAGGTACACCGCGGCGTGGGCTTGGGTTCGGTCGATGGGGAACCAGCGCGCGTGCAGGCGGTACAGGGTGTCGCCGGCGAGCGCCCAGGCGAAGAAGGCAACGAGCAGAACGGCGTAGTTCAACAGCCCTGCCCACAGCAGGAAGGATTGGAGCTGCGCGAGGGTGATCTGGGCGAGTGGCATGGCGGTGTCCTCCGGCAGGCACATCGACTGTAGGCCCAAGCGGCCACGACGGCCTTGATCCGGGTCAACCGGGATTGCGGCGCGCCTCGTGCTGGACGAAGCTGCCGGCATGATGGATGTGGACACGCTCAAGGGGCTTGCGGTCGCCGTCGGCGTCGGGCTGCTCGTCGGGATCGAACGCGAGCGCCGCAAGGGCGAGGGCGCCGCCTCCGGTGCCGCCGGCGTGCGCACGTTCGCCCTCATCGCGCTTGCCGGGGCGATCGCGGCCCTGCTGGGGGGCGTGGGCATCGCGATTGCGGGCGCGTTCACCGCCCTGGCGGCGTTGGCGAGCTATCGCCACAGCCGCGGGCGCGATCCGGGGCTGACCACCGAAGTGGCCATGCTGGTGGTGTTCCTGCTCGGCGTCCTGGCGATGCGCGAGACCACGCTGGCCGCCGCGCTGGGGGTCGCGGTCGCGCTGCTGCTGTCGGCCAAGTCGAGGGTGCACCGCTTCGTCAGCAATGTCCTTACCGAACAGGAGCTGCACGACGCATTGCTGCTGGCCGCCGCGGCCGCGATCGTGCTGCCGTTGCTGCCCGACCGCGCCATCGATCCCTGGCAGGTGCTGAACCTGCACAAGCTCTGGCTGCTGGCCGTGATCATCATGGCGATCAATGCCGCGGGCCATGTCGCCCTGCGCGTGTTCGGTGCGCGGACCGGCCTGTTGCTCGCAGGACTGGCAGGGGGCTTCGCCTCCAGTACCGCAACGATCGCCAGCATGGGCAACCGGGCCCGGGCGAATCCGGAACTGGCCACCGCCTGTGCCGGCGCCGGCGTGGCTTCCAACGTGAGCACGGTGGTACAGCTCGCGGTCATCGCGGGGACGTTGTCGCCGCCGCTGCTCGTGGCGCTGTGGCCGCCGATCGCCGCAGCCGGTGGGGTGATTGCGCTGTTCGCGCTGGGCGCCGCCTGGGCCACGCGTCGCGTCGAAGCGCACGGCACGCAACTGACGGGACGGGCGTTCGAACCGAAGCATGCGCTGGTGTTCGTGGCCATCGTCGCCGCGGTGATGCTGCTGTCCGCAGCGATGCTGGCCTGGTTGGGGGATGCGGCGCTGGAGTGGACGCTGGCGGCATCGGGCATCGCCGACGTGCACGCGGCCGCGGCTTCGGCAGCACAGCTGGTCGCGGTCGGGCGCATCGGTGCGGAAACCGCTGTGCCGGGCATTGCGTTCGCGTTCGCCGCCAATTCGGCGATGAAGCTGGTGATGGCGTTCCTGACCGGCGGCCGCGCCTATGCGCTACGGCTCGCGCCGGGCATCGTGGCGATGGTGGTGGCGTTTGGGGTGGTGGCTTGGGTGGTGTAGTTCGTTTCTGTGCGTCGCAAAAGGCGCCCCTCATCCGCCCCTACGGGGCGCCTTCTCCCCGCGCCATGCGCGGGGAGAAGGACGTGACCAATTCCCTCGCCCCGCTTGCGGGGTGAAGGCGGGCGCTTGTGCGCCACTGGCGCACGCTCGACTGAACGCCCTTGCGCCACATGCGCAAGGGCCGGGGGCACAGCGAGGGACAGCGTTGCGCAGCAACGCAGGTTGAGGGGAGGGGAGGTGAAGTGAAGTGAAGGCGACGCGCGTCGCTTACTTCGTCACCACCAGCTTGCCCTTCATCAACGTCGCGTGCCCAGGGAACGAGCAGAAGAAGCTGTAGTCGCCGCCGGCCTTGAGCTTGTTGCCGGCGAAGGTGGTCTTGGTGCTCGCGCCGCCGCCGACGACGGGCGTGGCGGCGATCACCTTCGTATCGCCCTTGGGCACGTAACCCGCTGCCGCACCGGCTTTCATGCCGGCGGCATTGATCGCGTTCATATCGACCGTCTGGCTGATCACGACGTTGTGCCCCATCACCTGCGCGGCCAGCTTGCCGGCGTGCGTGAGTTCGATGGTGATCTTCGGGCACGACGCCGAAACCGTTGCAGTCTTCAGGTCGAACTGCATCGCGTCGTTGCCCTTGAGGCGGACGGTGCAATTGGGTGCGGCGTGGGCGAATGCCGAGGCGGTGAGCAGCGCCAGTCCGGCGAACAGGGTGTGCGTGGTTTTCATGGTGGTCTCGATGGTTGTGGAGGGAATGGCCCGCCATCGCCGCCGCTATTGCCGGAGCCCCGGCTTGTTCGTCGGCAATGGCGGGCGTTGCAGGTTCACGGCGTCGTGGCCTTGCGCACCGCGGCCAGGAACTCGGGGTCGGGACGGCTGCCGACCTGCTCGGTGCGCGCGAGGATGCGACCGTCGGCATCGAGCAGCACGAGTGCGCTGGTGTGGTTGAAGTTGCCGTCGGCCAGGGCGCGGTAGCGGATGCCCAGCACCCCGGCGACGGCGCGCACGTCGGCGGCGGGCGGTGCGGCGAGCGTCCAGCGTTGCGGGTCGAGCCGGCGCTTGTCGACGATGGATTGCAGGGCGGCGGGTGTGTCGTGCGCCGGGTCCATGCTGATCAGCAGCACTCGCAGGCGCGCGCGCTGCGCCGGGGTAAGGTTGTGGTCGATCGCCTTGCCGGAGTCGACGATCAACGGACAGATGTACTGGCACGAGGTGTAGAACATCGACACCAGTTGCGGGCGGCCGCGCCGCGTGCGCCAGTCCCACACCTGCGCGGACTGGTCGGTCAATCGCAATGGCAGCTGGTACACCGAGTCGCGGGGCAGGGGAGCCGGCTTGGGCGCGGAATCGGCGGCCAGGGCGGCGGCGCTCAGCAGGGTGAAGGCGAGCCCGGCCAGGACCGCGAACAACAGGGCACGGAAGGACTTTTTCATCGAGCGCTCCTGGCGCAGCGGAATCCGAGGTTGGCGGTGGCGTCGGCGCCTTCCAGCGAGGACAGCATCGCCACGCGCATCAGCACCGCGTAGTTCTCGCGGTCCTGCATCGAGAGCGCGCCGGCGCCGCAGAACTTCATACGGTCGGGATCGCCCTGGTCGCGGTTGTCGCCCGATACCAGCAGCGAGGAATAGTCGTCGGTCCATTCCCAGACCAGGCCATGCAGGTCCTGCACGCCCCAGGCATTGGCGGCCTGCAGCCCGGCGCGTGGCAGCGCTTCGTTGGAAGGGCGTGCGTACCAGGCGAGGATGCGTTCGCGCCATGCGGGGTCCTTGCGCGCGTCCTTGCGGGTTTCGTCGGCGGCCGCGGCGTATTCCCATTCCGACCAGGTCGGCAGCCGTGCATCGATCGATTCGCAGTAGGCGTTCGCGGCGAACCAGCTCACCCACACCACCGGCTGCTGCGGCAGTGCCTGCGGGCCGAGGGCGGTGGGCGACGCCCAGTGCGACAGGTAGCGCGGTTCGGCCAGCACGCCGGCGACGCGGTCGCGCTGCCATTGCGGATGCGCGCGTACGAAGGCGAGGAAGTCCGCATTCGTGACCGGCTTGCGCATCAGTGCGAACGGCGCCACGCGCACGCCGGTCTTCGCGTCCTCGTACTGCAACGCGGATACGAAAGTGCCGCCCGGCAGACCGACGTAACGCGGCCCCGCATCGCCGGCGAGGCCGGCGAGCGGGAGCGCGAGCAGCAGGGCGGCGAATACTTTGCGGAGCTGGCGTAGCCCGGGTAAGCGGAGCGCACCGCGCCGCGACGCGCTTCGTTCCGTCGCGCGGTCGAACGCGCCGCCGCGCGCTGCAAAAGGAGGCGTGCGGGGTTCGATTTTGTGTCCCGATGCGGACCCGGGTGCGGCCTTCGGCCTTACCCGGGCTACGGTGGTGGTGGCAGGGCGCATGGCGGATTCCAGCGTTCCGTTCAATGACCACCCGACGCATTGGCCGGCGCCTGCTTGCGGATCGCCGCGGCCTCGTCCTTGCTCACGCGGCCACCGGGATTGCCCCAGCTGTTGAGCACGTAGGTCGCGATGTTGGCCACCTCGTCGTCGGTGAGCTGGCTCATCGGCGGCATGTTCGAGTTGTAGTCCTTGCCGTTGACCTTCACCGGACCGACCAGTCCGTGCAGGATCGCGCCGGGCACGCGCTTGGGATCGGCGGCGATGTAGTCGGACTTCGCCAGCGGCGGGAACACGCCCTCCATGCCCTGGCCCTGCGGCTGGTGGCAGGTGGAGCAGGTGCCGGTGAACAGCGCCTTGCCGGCGTCGATCTGCTCCTGCAGCGTCAGCTCGCCGGTCTTGGCGGATGCGGCGGCCGTGGCGACCGCGCTCATGTTCGGCTGTGCGCGGTCGCCGATGTACACCGCGTCGACTTCCTTGCCCGAATAGATGTCCTTGCGCTCGGCGCCGTCGGCCTTGAGGATCGCCAGCGCGCCCTTGTTGAAGGCGCGGAAGATCGAGTGGTCGACCAGCACGTAGCTGCCCGGCACTTCGACGTGGAAATCCATGATCGCCGCGCCGCCTGCCGGGATCAGCGTGGTCTGCACGTTCTCCTGGAAGTGGGTGCCGCCCTCGTACCAGACCTTGTCGAAGATCTCGCCGATCACGTGGAAACTCGACACGAGGTTCGGGCCGCCGTTGCCGACGAACAGACGCACGGTTTCACCGGTACTGGCCTTGAGCGCCTTGTCGCCGGTCAGCGAGCCTTCTGCGCCGTTGAACAGCACGTAGGTCGGGTGCTCCTCGATCGCCTTCTCCATGTCGAAAGGCTGGTGGCCCTTCTCGCGGTACTTGCCGGCGGTGTAGAAGTCGCCCTGCATCACGTAGTACTCGCGGTCGACCTTGGGCAGGCCCTCCGGCGGTTCAACCAGGATCAGGCCGTACATGCCGTTGGCGACATGCATGCCGACCGGCGCGGTCGCGCAGTGATAGACGTACAGGCCGGCGTTGAGCGCCTTGAAGGTGAAGCGCGAGACGTGGCCGGGCGCGGTGAAGCTCGACGCCGCGCCGCCACCGGGACCGGTGACGCCGTGCAGGTCGATGTTGTGCGGCATCTTGCTGTCCGGCATGTTGCGCAGGTGGAACTGCACGGTGTCGCCCTGGCGCACGCGGATGAAACTGCCGGGCACGGTGCCGCCGAAGGTCCAGAAGGTGTAGCTCACGCCTTCGGAGATCGGCATCTCCTTCTCGACGACGTCGAGTTCGACGACGACCTTGGCGGGGTAATCGCGGTTCACCGGCGGCGGCACCAATGGCGGCGAGGTGAGCGCGGCCTTGATCTCCTTGCCGCGCGGCGGGCCGAAATCGCCTTTCAGCGAACCGCCGGTGTCGCTGCTGGGCGCCGCAGCCTTGGCATCGGCGGGCGTCTGCGTGGCGGTGCAGCCGGACGCGCCGATGGCGATCGCGGCGGCAATGGCGCAGGTGGCGAACATTCCCCTCTTCGTGGTGCGCACGGTGTTCCCCTTCTTCCTCGATGGCCGGCTTGGCCGTTGTTCGTAGGGTGTTCCCGGCGGCGATGGGCCACGTTGACCCAGATCAAAATGGAGCGGGTGTCCGCAGCGAATCGCCTCGCGCTTGACCTGGATCAACGGCGCTTCCCGGAAACGCAACGGGCCCCTGCATGGGGCCCGTTGCGGGACATCACTTCCCGGTCGTGTTTCAGCCGGCGAGGTGCATCTGCCGGGCATCCGGACGCAGCTGGTTGGCGAAGTCGTGGTTGACGTCGCGGTGACCGGCTTCGTCGGCGCGCACGGCCAGCACCACCTCGCGCAGGCGGGCATCGGCCGGCAGCTGCCAGTAGTCGCGCGCGATCTTCGGCGCCGGTACGTTCTCGACGCGGCCGCTGTCGATCTCCTGCAGGTACTGGCTGTAGCTCACCACCGCCTGCTCCTCGAAATAGCCGACGAGGCGATGCGCGGTGCGCGGGGACAGCAGGTACAGCGCGAGGAAGAAGGTGAAGAAGCCGGCCTGTGCACCGAGTACCAGCGCGCGCTCCAGCCAGTTCGGGCGCGCGATCTCGATGAAGGTCATCAGGTGCATGCGCTCGTTCTCGGCTTCCTCCATCAGCGCGCGGATCCAGCCGTGGTCGTGCTTCATCCAGCGCAGGCAGCGCAGGTGGATCAGGGCGGCGCCGACCAGGCCCGGCACCGCGGCGACGGTTTCCAGCACGATCGCGCGATTGCCGTAGCGCTTGGCGAAGAAGGTGTCGGCGAGGAAGCGCAGGCCGCGGGTGATGCCGTAGGCGACCCGGTCGGACCAGTCGCGCGTGACCTGGTGCGTGTCGAGCGCGATGTGGGTGGGCGTCTGCACGACCGGGGTGATCAGGACGGCGGTGCCGGTGGCGGTGTTCATGGTGGAGCCTCTCTTCGTCAGCGTCTGTTTTCTGCTGAGGAAAAGGCTACGCCGACGCCACTGGCCGGCCTTGATCCAGGTCAATTGCGCACGGCCGCGGCGGTCGGGTTCAGCTGCGCATCATTCAGCTGAACCAGTAGGTCAACGCGCCCAGCGGCTGGTGCGTGCGCGCGGTCGCATAGATCGACAGGAATACGGTCAACGCGGCGAGGTAGCACAGCAGCCGCGCACGCCGGGTCTTCGCCCGCTTCAGCGCGAACACGCCCAGTACGATGTAGACGACGAGCAGTGCGATCTTCACCAGCAGCCAACCGTTCGCGAACACCGCGCCCGGCAGGATCGTCACCAGCATGAGCGCCGCCGTCAGCAGCACGGTATCGATGGCATAATTGAGCCAGCGCACGGGCGCCAGCAACGGCCAGCGCGCACCCGCGAGCAGAAAACCGCCGCGCAGCGCGAACAGCGTGCCGCTGAGCAGCGCGACGAGGATGTGCAGCTGGCGGATCTGCGGGTAGAACTCGATCATCCCGGTTTCCCGTCCTTGCGCGGCGACAGGTAGATGCCACCGAGTCGCGCCACCCACGGCAGCAGCGCCACGAGCCAGCCGATCGCGGCGATGGCCTGCCAGCGCATGCCGTCCGCCGCGAATTCGGCGCCCACCCGCAGCAGTGCCACGAGCTGGATGGCGACGAACGCGAACCAGGCGGTCGGGGTCATCACCAGCGCGCGGCCGGAATGGCCCTGCGTCACGCGCGTGACCATCGCCACCAGCACGCTGCCGAAGAAGCCGACGAAGAGGGCATGCGCCGGCGCACGGCCCAGCTGGTAAATGCCGGTGAGCAGGTAGGCGAGGCTCTGCGTCGCGTAGAGCAGGAAGGCGATCGGCAGCCAGGCCAGGCCGAGGAAGAGCACGGTCAACAGCGCCGGCTTCGGGCCGCTCGGCCACCAGCGCACGCACAGCGTGCCGGCCAGCACGAACAGCGGCACGTCGGCGAGCCACAGCCAGCCATAGGCGTGGGTGAGCTCCATGCCCAGGTGCAGCAGCGCAAGCGCCCACAGTGCGCCCAGGATCCACAACGGGCGCCAGGGCGTGTAACCCGGCACGACGTTGCCGGCGAAGAACGGGAACATGCGGTGCGCCACCGTCAGGTACATCGGCAACAGCAGGCCGAAGCTGCCCAGCTTGATGCTTGCGAAAGCCCAGATCGGGCGCGCGCCCAGCACGAACGCCGCCCACGCCACGAGGCCGAGCAATCCCAGCGAAAGCGCGGCGAAACACGAACGCGCATGCCAGGTGGTGCCGCGTTCGCGCCACAGCAGCGGCGCGAGCGTGACCATCGCCGCGATCCAACCGCCGAGCGTCATGAACACGCCGACGACGATACCGGCGTGCCAGCCCATGGCCCCGAGCAGGGTTGCGATCTGGCCGCCGAACAGGCCCACGCCAACCGGCGCATAACGCCAGCGCTCGAACTCGTGCAGCCCCATCCAGCGCGGGAACACCGTCAGCAGGAAGCCGAAGACGAAGCTCGCCAGCATCTGGTACTGCATCACGAAGGCATGCAGCCAGCCCGCATAGGGTTGCGGTTGCGGCATGGCAAAGCGCCCAGTGGCCGACGAGGCCAGCCACGCCGCCCACCACAGCATGGCCAGCAGCACGTTGCTGGCGCCGATGAAGAACATCAGCCGGTGCGGCGCCCGTGCCAGCAGGCGTGGCGAGAGGGCATCGGCCATGTCAGCCACCGCAGCCGCCGCAGCACACCGATGGCAGGCGTTCGATTTCCGCGGCGGTAACGGGGATTCCCGCTTGCCGCAGGCACGCCAGCAGTTGCTCGTCATCGAGCGAGGTCGAAATCCGCACGATGCGCGCGGGCGCATCGGCGTCCAGTACGGCCGCCGGATCCAGCGCGGCGATGGCGCGCTCGATGGCGGGCAGGTCGAACGGATGGCTGGGGACGTGGTAACGGAATTCCATGGCGGCGTTGTTCGTGCGGGGATGGCCGCAGTGTTGCGCCGGCATCCGGTGCGCGCCTTGATCTAGGTCAGATGAGTGGGTTGCAGCGCGTGGGTCCGAACGCATCACGTCCCCTCACCCTGCGTCGCTGCCGCGACGCTGTCCCTCTCCCTCTCCCCGCAAGCGGGGAGAGGGGGCTTCCCCCTTCTCGCGCGTGTTTTCTCCTTCTCCCCGCGCGCGGGGAGAAGGTGCCCGAAGGGCGGATGAGGGGGCTTTTGATCAGTGCTCGGATTCACCCGCACCGGCTGCCACCGGCAACCGCCTGGGCGCCACCCACAGGCGCAGCACGAACCAGCACAACGCCAGCGCACCGACGCTGAACACGGTGTCGCCCGGCACGCGCATCCATACCAGCAGGTCGACGATCGGCTTCTGCATGAACTCCGCCGAGCGCGCGTAGGCGTAGCCGTGCTCGATCGCCGCCAGCAGTTGCATCGTGCCCAGGGGCAGCAGGGTGAACACCGCCATCATTCCCAGGCCGATGTTGAAGCTCCAGAACGCCACCTTCAGTGCCTTGGTGTCCCACGCCATCTGGCCGCGCAGCCCGCGCAGGCAGAACAGCACCAGCGCGATGCCGAGCATGCCGTACACGCCGAACAACGCGGTGTGGCCGTGCAGCGGGGTCAGGTTGAGGCCCTGCATGTAGTACAGCGACAGCGGCGGATTGATCAGGAAGCCGAACAGGCCCGCGCCCACCAGGTTCCAGAACGAAACCGCGATGAAGAACAGGATCGGCCAGCGGTAGCGCGCCATCCACGGCGTCGCCTTGCCGAGCTTGTAGGTGTGGTAGCCCTCGAAGCCGATGTAGGCCAGCGGCACCACTTCCAGCGCGGAGAAGCTCGCGCCCAGCGCCACCACCGCGGTCGGCGTGCCGACGAAGTACAGGTGGTGCAGGGTGCCGAGCACGCCGCCGGCCATGAACACGATGGTGGCGAACAGCACCGCCGTCGTCGCGGTCTTCGTGTTGACCAGGCCGAGCTTGACGAAGATCAGCGACATCACCGCGGCGGCGAAGACCTCGAAGAAGCCTTCCACCCACAGGTGCACCAGCCACCAGCGCCAGTACTCGACCTCGGAAATGTGCGTGTGCTCGCCCCACATCAGCGCCGCGGCGAAGAACAGGCCGATGCACACGGTGGAGAGGAACAGCAGGCCGACAATGGCTCTTGTGTCGTTTGCCGCCTTGGTGTCGCTGGCAGGACCGCGCAGCACCGGCCACAACGCACGGCCGACCAGGGTCAGCCACAGCAGCAGGCCGACGAAGAGGAACCATTGCCAGAAGCGGCCCATGTCCGCGTATTCCCAGCCCTGGTGGCCGAACCAGAAGTTCAGGTCGAGGCCGAGCTTCTGCATCACCGCCAGCCACTGGCCCGCGAACGAGCCGACCACGATCACCAGCAGGCACGCCCAGAGGAAATTGACACCCAGGCGCTGGAACTTCGGCTCGTGCCCGCTCAGTGCCGGCGCGATGTACAGGCCGGTGCCGAGCCATGCAACGGCGATCCACAGCACCGCCAACTGCGTGTGCCAGGTGCGGGTGATCGAGTAGGGCAGGATGTTGGAGAGGTTGAAGCCGTAGGCGACCTGGCCTTCGACCTGGTAGTGCGCGGTCATCGCGCCCAGCAGGATCTGCACCAGGAACAGCGCCAGCACGACCCAGAAGTACTTCGCGGTGGCGCGCATCGACGGGGTGATGCGCAACGTGGCGAGCGGATCGCTGGCCGGCAGCTTCATCGGCGCGTCGTCGTGGGTGCGCGCGTGGTGCCAGCCGAGCAGGGCGATGCCCGCGATCAGGAACAGCACGCTGAAGGCCGACCACAGCCACAGCGGCGCGGCCGGGCGGTTGCCGACCAGCGGCTCGCTCGGCCAGTTGTTGGTGTAGGTGACCTGCTGGTCGACCACGTCGGCCTGCGTCGGCACCATCGCGTCGCCCGGCTCGCGCGGGCGTTCGGTGGTCGCGGCCCAGGCCGTCCACCAGAAGAACGCGGTCAGCGCGCGGCGATGCCCGGCATCGGGCACCGTGTCGTTCTTCATCGCGTAGGCCTCGCGCAGCGCCTGCGTCGCGGGGTCGTTGCCGAACAGGCTCTCGTAGTGCGCGGCGACATTCGACAGTGCGACGACGCGATCGTCGCTGAGGGTGATCGTGCCGGTCGCGGCGTCGTAGGTGTTCCGGCGCATCATCTCCTGCAGGCGACCCTGCAGCGCCGCCTTGCGCTCGGCCGGCAGCTGCGCGTACGTCGCCGTCGCATCGTCGGCGCGCGCCCACAGGTCGAGTACGCCGGTGGCTTCGCGGTGCAGCCAGTCCGCGCTCCAGTCGGGTGCGACATAGGCGCCGTGCCCCCAGATGGAGCCCAGCTGCATGCCGCCCATCGACTGCCACACCTGGCGGCCGCGTTCGATGTCGGCCTTGGTGTAGACCACCTGGCCGCTCTCGCTCACCACGCATTCGGGCACCGGCGGCGCGGCGCGGAAGATCTCCGTCCCGGCCCACAGCAGCACGCCGAACGAGACGATGAGCAGGGTCGCAAGCCCCAGCCACAACTTCCTCGTATTGCTCATGATGGTTCTCCCATTGCTTCCGTGCATGGTCGATGCGCGCGGAGAGGCGCGCATTGATACAAATCAAGAACGGGGCGGGAGAAAGGCAAAGGCGCCACGGCCCCTCGCCCTGCGCCGCTATCGCGACGCTGTCCCTCTCCCCGCAAGCGGGGCGAGGGAGGATTTCCTTCTCCCCGCTTGCGGGGAGAAGGTGCCCGCAGGGCAGATGAGGGGCGGCGCTCTTGCTCGCCCCCTTCAATCCCGCAACACCGGCCCCGCCAGCTCGTCGAGCGGTTCGCGCTGCACGATCTCCAGCTCGCGCCGGTCGACGCGCAGCCCCGTAGCCCGGGTAAGCGCAGCGCACCCGGGGGGCGCGACGCGCGACGAAGTCGATGGCCGGCAGTTCACCCGGGTGCGCCTTCGGCTTACCCGGGCTACGTGGCGGCTAGTCGCGAAGGATCGGCGCCGCCAGCGTGTCGAGCGCTTCGCGGCCGACGAGTTCGAGCTCGCGCCGGTCCACGCGCAGCAGGCCCTCTTCCTGGAACCGCCGCAGCACGCGGCTCACCGTTTCCGGCGCCAGGCGCAGGTAGTTGGCGATGTCCGTGCGCGCCATCGTCAACTGGAAGCGGTTGGGCGAAAACCCGCGCGCGGCCAGGCGCCGCGACAGGCCGACCAGGAATGCCGCCATGCGCTGGTCGGCCGACCAGTCGCCGGCGAGCAGCGCCGCCCGGCCGATGTCGCGGCTGAGCAGGCGGAACAGCTGCCGCTGCAGTCCCGGCAGCCGCGTCGCCAGCACCGCGATCTTAGGGAACGAGAAACGGCACAGCATCACCGTGTCCAGCGCGATGGCGTTGCACGGGTAGTGGTCGCCATCGATCGCGTTGAGGCCGATGACCTCGCCGGGCAGGTGGAAGCCGAGCACGTGTTCGCGTCCGTCGCGGTCGATGACGTAGGTCTTCACCGTGCCCGCGCGCACCGCGGCGATGGCTTCGAACGGATCGCCTTCGCGGAAGATGTGTTCGCCGGCGTGGAACGGGCCGACGTGCTCGACCAGCACGTGCAGGTCCATCAGCGCGCGCTTGTCCATGCCCTCGTCGAGGCAGGCCTGCGAAAAGGCGCAGGTCGAGCAGAAGCGCAGGAGGTCGCCGTCGTCCGCGAGCGTGCGCGCGTCGTTGCGCGGGAACGTCGCCTGGCTCACGCAGGAATCCATGCGACGCTCAGATCGCGCGCGAGAAGCGTGGCGTGGCCACGGTGGCAGGCTGGTCGAGGTAGCGGTCGAAGCACATCGCGATGTTACGCAACAGCAGGCGGCCGCGCGACGTGACGCGGATGCACTCGCGTTCCAGCCGCACCAGCCCGTCCTGCACCAGCGGCTGCAAGCGCACGAGGGCTTCGGCGAAGTACTGGTCGAAAGTGATGGCGTAGCGCCGCTCCAGCGCGCGGATCGGTACTTCGCCCTGGCACATCAGGGCCTGGATCAGGTCGGCGCGGAGCTGGTCGTCCTCGTCCAGGCGCATGCCGCGGAACACCGGCAGCCGGCCTTCGTCGAGCGCCAGCTGCCAGCTCGGCAGGTCGCGCGGGTTCTGGCTGAAGCTGTCGCCGATGTGGCTGATCGCGCTCACGCCCAGGCCGACCAGGTCGCTGTCGGCGTGCGTGGTGTAACCCATGAAATTGCGGTGCAGGCCGCCGCGCGCCTGCGCGATGGCGAGGTCGTCGTCGGGCAGCGCGAAGTGGTCCATGCCGATGTAGACGTAGCCCGCGGCGGTGAGCCGGGCGATCGCCAGCTGCAGCAGGGCCAGCTTGGTTTCCGCGTCCGGCAGGTCGGCCGCGTCGATCTGCCGCTGCGGCTTGAACAGCTGCGGCAGGTGCGCGTAGCTGTAGACGGCGAAGCGGTCGGGGCGCATCGCGGTGACGAGCTCGAGCGTCTTCGCGAAGCCGTCGAGGCTCTGCTTGGGCAGGCCGTAGATCAGGTCGACGTTGACCGAACGGAAGCCATGCGCGCGGCAGGCGTCGACCACGGCGCGGGTTTCCTCCACGCTCTGCACCCGGTTGACGGCCACCTGCACCGCGGGATCGAAATCCTGCACGCCGAAGCTGGCGCGGTTGAAGCCGATGTCGGCGAGTTGGGCGATGTCCTGCGGCGTGACGAAGCGCGGGTCCAGTTCGATCGAGATGTCGCGCTCGCCCGATCCGGAAAAATGGAAGTGGCTGCGCAAGGTGTCCACGACTTCGCGCAGTTGTTCCGGCGTGAGGAAATTGGGCGTGCCGCCGCCGAAATGCAGCTGGATGACCTCGCGGTCGCGGTCGAACAACTGCGCGGTCAGCGCGATCTCGCGGTACAGGCGCGCCAGGTAGGCCTCGCCGCGGGCCTTGTCGCGGGTGATGATGCGGTTACAGCCGCAGTAGAAGCACGGGCTGGCGCAGAAGGGCACGTGCACGTACAGCGACAACCGCCGCGGGATGGGATCGCCGTTGCTGGCCGTCGCCGCATCGCGCAGCTGCGCCTCGCCGAAGCCGGCGTGGAATTGCGGCGCGGTGGGATACGAGGTGTAGCGCGGTCCGGGCCGGTCGTAGCGGCGCAGCAGGTCGGGATCGAAGGCCATGGTCTCCATGGCCTGCACGTTAGGGACCCGGCGGCGGCGTTGCCTTGATCGAGGTCAAATGCGGCCGCCGAAGCGCCGAAGCGCCGAAGCGCCGAAGCGCCGAAGCGCCGAAGCGCCGAAGCGCCAGGGCTCAGCGGCCGACGCCGTGCGGCTGGATGTAGCCGGTGGCGATGCCCGCCACGACCAGCAGGATCAGCAGCACCGACAGGCCGATGCGCTTGGTCAGCGCGTTCACCGTGCGCTTGGTGGTGCCGACGTCGACCAGCATGTAGTACAGGCCGGCGCCGAGGTTGTAGAGGATCAGGCCGAGGAAGGCGACGATCACCAGGGTTTTCATGGCAGCGATACCGGAGTGGCGGAAGGGGAAGGCGCGGGGGCCGCGGCCGGTGCGCGCAGGCGGCGCAGCCAGCGCCAGCGCACGACCAGCGCGACGGTGATCACCAGCAGGAACAGGCCGTAGGCCACCGAGGTGGCGAGCACCTGCTGCCACATGTGGCCGAAGGTGCGATCGGCGTTGGCCATGCTCCAGTACATGCCGGCCGCGGCGGCGACCAGCGCCAGCAGCAGGCTGGCGGAGTCGAAGGCCTGGCGCGCGAAGGTGCGCGGGGCGCGGGGGTACACCCAGAACAGCACGGCCAGGATCGTGAACCAGGGCAGGAACAGGATCAGGGCCAGGTTGAGTTCGACTTGCGGATGCATGGGGCGGGCCGGACGCAGGTGGGGATGCGGCCATGCTAGGGCGAACGTATCAGTTGTCCTAGAATCACAATCGGAGAAAAAAACCATATCAGTTGCGCGTCGCCCCGACCCCGGGAGATGGTTCACGCGGCGCGCGACCCCGCGGAGCGGCAGCCCGATGAAACGCTACGAAGCCCTGGCCGACGACGTTGCCCGCTCCATCCGTGCCGGCCTGCTCCGGCCGGGCGCCCGGCTGCCGTCGGTGCGCCAGGCCAGCGCCGCGCGCAAGCTCAGCCCGGCCACCATCTTCCAGGCCTACTACCTGCTCGAAGCGCAGGGTCTGATCGAATCGCGCGCGCGTTCCGGCTACTACGTCACCCAGGCCGCGCTGGCGCTGCCGCCGGAGCCGGAGACCGCCTCGCGCCCCGACGGCGAATCGCGCGAGGTCGACGTCAGCGAACTGGTGTTCGAGGTCCTGCAGTCGGCCATGCAGCGCGACATCGTGCCGCTGGGGTCGGCGTTCATGAGCCCGGCCGCGTTCCCGCTCGATCGCATCGGCCGCGCCGTGGCCACCGCGGCGTTGCACCTGGACCCCTGGAGCACCGTCGACGACCTCACGCCCGGCAACGCCGCCCTGCGCCGGCAGATCGCGCTGCGTTACCTGATCGACGGCATGGACATCAGCGCCGACGAGATCGTGGTCACCAACGGCGCGCTGGAGGCATTGAACCTGTGCATCGCCGCGGTCACCCAACCCGGCGACGCCGTGGTGGTCGAGTCGCCGTGTTTCTACGCCTGCCTGCAGTCGCTGGAACGCAACGGCCTGCGCGCGATCGAGGTGCCCACCCATCCGCGCGACGGCATCGACCTCGATGCGCTGGAAACGGCGATCGCCCGCCACGCGCCGCGCGCCTGCTGGCTGATGCCGACCTTCCACAACCCGTTGGGATGCACGATGCCCGAGGAGCGCAAGCGCGCCCTGGTGGAGCTGCTCGCGCGCCACGGCATCCCGCTGGTGGAAGACGACGTCTACGCCGACCTGCATTACGGCCCGCGGCGCGCCTTGCCGGCCAAGGCCTTCGATCGCGAGGGCCTGGTGATGCACTGCTCGTCGTTTTCCAAGAGCCTCGCGCCCGGGTACCGCATCGGCTGGGTCGCCGCGGGACGGCGCGCGCAGGACATCGCCCGGCGCAAGCTCACGTCCACCCTCAACACCAACGTGCCCATGCAGATCGCGCTGGCGCGCTACCTCGAACGCGGCGGCTTCGACCGCCACCTGCGCCGCCTGCGCAGCACGCTGGCGCAACAACAGGCCAGTTACGCGGCGGCGATTGCCGCGGCGTTCCCGCCGGGCACGCGCGTCACCCGGCCCGCAGGCGGCTACTTCCTGTGGCTGGAACTGCCCGAAGGCGTCGACGCGCTGCAGCTGCAGCGGCGGGCGTCGAAGCTGGGCATCAGCATCGCCCCGGGACCGATGTTCTCGGCCAGCCGCGGGTTCGGGAATTGCCTGCGGCTCAACTGCGGCCATCCGCTGGATGCGCGGATCGCGGCGGCGTTGCGCGAGCTGGGGACGCTGGCGGCGTCGACGGCCTAGGCGACCACGCCGCAGAAAAGAAAAACCCCGCGCGAGGCGGGGTTCTGCTGGATTTGTTGGTGGAGCCAGGGAGGATCGAACTCCCGACCTCGTCATTGCGAACGACGCGCTCTCCCAGCTGAGCTATGGCCCCACACGTCAGGGCGAAGTCTACCGGGCCGGCATGGGCCGACGCTAGTCCTGCGCGGCCAGCAACGGCGCGAGCGCGGGTTCCAGGGCCTCGCGGCGCCAGCCGGCGAGGGCGTTGGGCCAGCGCCCTTCGTCCAGCAACGCCTGCAGCCAGCGGCGCGAGGCGAGCACGCCGTCGGGCAGGCCCAGTTCCGCGCTGCGCTTGCTGACCGCATCCTGCAGCTTCTTCAGCCGCTGCTTGTCGCGGGTTTCGCCGACGCTGGCATCGGGCGCTTCGGCTTCGTCGGCCAGCGGCGTGGTCAGGGCGCGCCAGATGGCGTCGCCGAGCTTGCGCGGCGCCTTGGGATTGGCGTCCAGCAGGTCCTGCAGGGCCTTGCGTTCGCCCGGCGTCGTGCGGGCGATGGTGAGGGCCAGTTCGTTGTCGAGGATCCAGCCGCGCGGGCGGTCGTTGTCGCGGGCGTAGGCGTCGCGCCAACGCAGCAGGCGCACGAGCCGGCGTTGCGCGTTGGTGTCGAGGAACTGGGCGCCGCGCAGCGACAGGTGCGGCCAGCGTTCCGGACCCTCGCTTTCGGCGTTGGCGACGGTGCGGGCGGCGTCTTCGAGCAGCCATTCGCGCCGCCCCAGCTGGGCGAGCAGGCCGTCGAGCGCATCGTGCATCGCGGCGAGGTGGCGCACGTCGTCGGCGGCGTAGTCCAGCTGCGCGGGCGACAGCGGTCGGCGCAGCCAGTCCGAGCGGGTCTCGCCCTTGGCCAGGGCGATGCCGGTGAGCTGTTCGACCAGGCGCTGGTAGCCGACGCCCGCGCCGATGCCGGCGAGCGCCGCGGCCTGCTGTGTGTCGAACAGCGGTCGCGGCACGGCGTCACAGGCGTGCTTGAAGGCGACGAGGTCTTCGCTGGGGCTGTGCATCACCTTGAGGATCGACGTGTCGGCCAGGATCGGCGCCAGCGCGGCGTTCATGCCGGGCACGAGCGGATCGATCAGCAATACGGTCGGTTCGCCGTCGGCGTTGTCGAGCGCGATCTGCACCAGCGCCAGTTGCGGCCAGTAGGTGCGTTCCCGGATGAACTCGGTGTCGAGGCCGATGCGGAAGGGCTTGTGGGCGAAGTGCGCCTGCAGTGCGGCGGGGTCGGAAATCCAGAGATGCATGGCGTGAAGGATAGGGCAGGTTGCCGCGGCGGGCGACAATGGCCTACTTTCGTGGCCCTGCAATGGCTCCCGTCGCGTGCCGATGGCGGAGCCCGGGCTTCACTCGCTGGAGCGGCCACGGCCGCATGCGCACGCCAAGGGAGTTGCGTTTGACGTTGCCGGTCTTGAATGCGCAGTGGCGAACCGTGCGGCGGGCCTGCGGCATCGGCGCGTGCGTCGCGCTGCTCGCGGCGATGGCCGCGTGCGGGCGCCGCGAGAAGGAAGCGGACAAGGCCGCGGATCGCGCGCCGCTGGTGACCATCGGCGCCGACCAGTCGGTATCGCCGGTGCCGGCGTGGCAGGCGCCGCGGGTCGAAGTGACGGCCGCGAACGCGGGCGCGCTGCGCAAGCGCGCGGAGGCGGCGCTGAAGGCTGGCCAGCTCTACGGCGGCACCGATCCGGCCGCCGCTGCGATTCCACTGTTCCTGGCGTTGAAACAGCACGCGCCCGACGATGCGCGCATCGCACGCGGCCTGCGCGAGGCGCAGCTCGCCCTGGTGGATGAAGGACGCGAGGCGTTGGCGGCGATCGACGAGGATCCCGAGGAACTGCGTCACGCGCACGAAGTCGCCGCGGTCGCGCGCTTCCTCGCGCCCGGCGATGCCCGGGTCGAGGCCTTCCTCGACCGCCTCGACCGCGCGGACGAAGCGGCGCGCGCCAACCGCCTGGGCGAGCTCGCGCTCAACGAGGCGCGCCTGGGCGAGAAGGGCGAGGCCAACGGCGCCATCGCCTACTTCCGCGAGGCGCTGCGCGAGCGTCCGGGCGATACCCGCGCGCAGCAGGGCTTGGCCGCGGCCGAGAGCGCGTTGATCCGCCGCGCCGAGAAGGCGGCCGACGCCGACGATTACGACAGCGCGGCGTACTGGCTCGACGCAGCGGCAGGCGTCCGCCCCGGCTTCGCCACCGTGGACGACGCGCGCGAGCGCATCGCGATGCAGCGCGTGATGCGCGTGAACGGCCTGCGCGACGCCGGCATCACCGAACTGGCGACGCCCACCGCGGCGGGCCTGCGCCGCGCCCGCGAACGGTTGGCGCAGTTGCTGCGCATCGCCGCGCCGGGCGATCCCTCCGTGGTCGAGTTGCGCACGCGGATCGAAATCGCCGCGCATTACGGCCTATTCCGGCCCGGGCAGGCGTTCACCGACGCGCTGTCGAATGGCGGCCGCGGGCCGCAGATGGTGGTGGTGCCGCACGGCGCGTTCCGCATGGGCGCGCCCGAGAGCGAGGTCGGTGCAGGCGCCGAGGAGCGTCCCGTCCGCAACATCCGTTTCGAGCGCGGCTTCGCGATCTCACGCACCGAGGTCACGGTCGGCGAATTCCGCCGCTTCGTGGCTGCCACGCGCCATCGCGCGCGCTCGACCCGGCGCGGTTATTCCACCATCTACGACGCGCGCAGCGGCAACTTCGTCCGCGCCGGCAACGTCGACTGGCACGACGACTACGGCGGTCGTCCCGCCGCCGACAACATGCCGGTGCTGCACATCAGTGCCGGCGACGCGGCGAAGTACGCGCAATGGCTGTCGGCGCAGACCGGGCAACGCTATCGCCTGCCCAGCGAGGCGGAATTCGAATACGTGCTGCGCGCCGGTGGGCAGACGCGGTATCCGTGGGGCGACGGCGCGCCACCGATCAAGGCCGGCAACTTCACCGGCGGCATCGACATCTCGCCGAGCGGGCGGCGCTGGACCAATGCCTTCGTCGGCTATGGCGACCGCTCGTGGGGGCCGGCACTGGCCGGCAGCTATCAGCCCAATCGCTGGGGCGTCCACGACATCGCCGGCAACGTCAGCGAATGGGTCGAGGACTGCTGGCACGGCAACTTCCGCCGCGCTCCGCGCGACGGCCGGCCGTGGGTGAATCCGGGCTGCCGCACCCAGGTCATCCGCGGCGGTTCGTGGGCGAGTTCGCCCGCGCATACGCGCTCGGCCTGGCGGCAGGGCACCGACGTCAACAACACGAGCGCCCGGATAGGCTTCCGGGTGGTGCGGGACATCTGAATCGGTGATGCTGGCGCCGCAACGCGCCAGGCAACGGCACCGTCCGCGATACGGAGACGACGATGAGAGTTGATCCCATGGGCAATCGAGAGGCCGGCCCGCAACGCCGCGGCTTCGGACTCGGCGGCATCCGCTGGTGGATCCTGCTCCTGTTCGCGGGCTACGCCGCGTGGTCGTGGTTCGGCAGCGCGGAGACCGACCCCTACACCGGCGAGACCGCGCACTACGGCGCCTCGCCGGAAGAGGAAGTGCAGCTGGGCGCGCAGGCCTACCAGCAGGTGCAGAGCGACGCCGCCGCGCAGGGCGCGCTGATGCCGGCCGATTCGCAGGTGAGCCAGCAGATCCGCCAGATCGCCAGCCGCCTGGTCAGCCGCGTGCCGCAGGTCACCAACGACCTGGCGGCGATGACCCAGCAGCAGGCGCCGACCGGCTACCAGGGCTTCCAGTGGGACGTGAGCGTGATCCAGTCCGAGGAAGCCAACGCGTTCTGCCTGCCGGGCGGCAAGATGGCGGTCTACACCGGGCTGCTGCCGATCGCCGAGAACGAGAACGCCATGGCGGTGGTGATGGGCCACGAGATCGCCCACGCCCTGCTGCGCCATGGCTCGCAGCGCATGGCGCAGCAGAAACTGGTGCAGATGGGGCAGATGGCCGCCGGCATGGCGCTGGGCGGCATGGATCCGCAACAGCAGCAGGCGGTGATGGCCGCGCTGGGCGCGGGCGCGCAGTACGGCTTCATCCTTCCCTATGGCCGCAACCACGAAACCCAGGCGGACAAGGTCGGCCTGATGCTCGCGGCGGCGGCGTGCTACGACCCGCGCGAGGCGATCCCGCTGTGGGAGCGGATGTCGCAGCTGGGCGGCGGTTCGCGTCCGCCGGAATTCGCCTCGACGCACCCGGATCCGGCCAACCGCATCCAGACCCTGCAGTCGCTGATGCCGACGGCGGAGGCGTTCCGCACCAAGTACTGCGCCGGACAACCGCCGCTGAAATGAGCGCGCGTGCGTTGCGCCAATGACGTTGAGCCAGAAGTCGACCCAATGAAAAAGCCGGGGGATTCCCCGGCTTTTTTCTTGTTCTGGCGCGCTTCCGTCAGCGCTTGGTTTCGGCCTTGGGCTTCGGCGGCGTCGTGGTCGAACCCATGCTGCCGGCCATGTTCTGCTGGAATTCCTTCCACATCTGCAGGTTGCGTTCGGTCAACTGGTTCATCATCGTCCACGGCGTCTGCCCGAGCAGGCCACCGATCTGGGTGCGGAACTGCTGCTGCTGGTCCAGGAACATCTGCATCGAGCGTTCCAGGTAATTGCCCATGAAGCCCTGCAGCGAATCGCCGTAGAAGCGGATGATCTGGCTGAGCAACTGGGTGGACAGCATCGGTTCGCCGTCCGACTCGTGCTCGGCGATGATCTGCAGCAGTACCTGGCGGGTGAGGTCCTCGCCGGACTTCGCGTCGCGGACCTCGAAATCCTCGCCGTCGACGATGAGCTGGCGCACATCCTCGATCGTGATGTAGCTGGAGATCTCGGTGTCGTAGAGACGACGGTTGGGGTACTTCTTGATGATGCGGATCGAACTCATCGAGCGCCGACTCTAAAACGTGATGCTGCGCAGCATGGCCCAGGGGCGGTTGGCTTGCAACTCGCCCGGGCAGCGGCCGTCGGTGGCGACCGGAATGGCGGAATCTGGCGGCGCCGCGCGGTTTTTGTGCGCAGCAGGCGCCGCCTGGCGGCTTTTACCAGCCCATGTACTGGCCGCCGTTCGCGGACAGGTTGGCGCCGGTGATCCAGCCGGCTTCGTCGGGGACGAAAAATGCGACGGCGTAGGCGATTTCCTCGGGCGAGCCGAGGCGGCCGGTCGGAATCTGCGTGATGATCTTGTTGCGCACGTCTTCCGGCACGGCCATGACCATGTCGGTGGCGATGTAGCCCGGGCAGACCGTGTTCACGGTGATGCCGAAACGCGCGTTCTCCTGCGCCAGCGAGATCGTGAACCCGTGCATGCCGGCCTTGGCTGCCGCGTAGTTGGCCTGGCCGTACTGGCCCTTCTGGCCGTTGATCGAGCTGATCTGGACGACGCGGCCCCACTTGCGATCGCGCATGCCCTCGATCACCGGGCGGGTGACGTTGAAGCAGGAGTTGAGGTTGGTGCAGATCACCTCGTTCCACTGCTGCGCGGTCATGCGGTGGAAGGTGGTGTCGCGGGTGATGCCGGCGTTGTTGACCAGGATCTCGACCGGGCCGAGCTGGCGTTCGACTTCGCGGACCATCGCCTCGGCGTCTTCCGGCGAGGACACGTCGCCGTGCGCGAGCGCGATCTCCACGCCTTCGGCGCGCAACTGCGCCTGCCAGGCCTTCGCTTTCTCCTCGTTGCGGTAGTTGGTGGCGACCCGATGGCCCATCCCGGCCAGGCGCTTGACGATCGAGGTACCGATGCCGCCGGTACCGCCGGTCACGAGTGCAACGCGTGATTGCATTTGTTTCTCTCCATGATCTGCGAAGGAAGCCTCGCAGGCATTCTATGGAGCAAATATGAAACCTCTGTTGTGCGCTGCGGCGAGTGCGACGTGCTGGCCCCGCGGGATGCGCGCCGGGTCGAATGCGGCGCGGGCCGCGTGCAGCAGCGCCGCGACATCGCGCGCCTGCGCAAGCGCCGCTTCGTCCTGGCCCAAGGCGCGCCAGGCGGCCTGCAGCGCCGGGAGCGGGGTTGCCGGATCGACCGGCAGCGCCGCATCCGACTTGGACAGCTTGCGACCGGCGGCGTCCACGACCAGCGGCAGGTGCGCATGGCGGGGAACGGGCAAGCCGAGCACGCGCTGCAGGAAGACCTGCCGCGGCGTCGAGTCGAGCAGGTCGGCACCGCGCACCACGTCGGTGATGCCCTGGGCCGCATCGTCGACCACCACTGCCAGCTGGTAGGCCCAGTAGCCTTCCGCGCGGCGCAGGACGAAGTCGCCCACCTCCGTCGCCACATCCTGCTGCTGCGGCCCCTGCAAGCCGTCGTCGAACGCGACCACGGTGCCGTCGGGCACGCGCAGGCGGATGGCCGGGTCAGGACGCCGGCGCGCGGCAACGCAGCGGCGATGCACGCCGCCGGTCGCGGCCAGGTCGCTGCGGCTGCAGTGGCATTCGAAAGCGTGTCCCGTCGCCAGCAGTCGCTGCAGTGCGGCTTCGTACAGCGCGCCGCGTTCGCTCTGGCGCACCACCGGTTCGTCCGGAACCAGGCCGAAGGCGGTCAGGGCCTCGAGCTGGCGCCGGGATGCGCCGGCGACTTCCCGCGGCGGGTCGACGTCCTCGATGCGCACCAGCCAGCTGCCGTTCGCGTGCCGCGCCAGCAGCCAGCTGCCCAGCGCCGCCAGCAGCGAGCCGAAATGCAGGTCGCCGGTGGGCGAGGGGGCAAAGCGCCCGCGATAGGCAGGGGAAGCGGCGTGGGGCATCGGGCGTCGGGGAGCCGCTTCACGACTGTTTGCGTAAAGCGTTCAGCTTGAATTTCCAGCGAGCCTGCCACATCTTCGAACCGAAACCATAGATCCGCGCCCGATCGCGCGAGAGGTTCCTTTCCATGTTCAAGCGTGTCGCTCTTTTCCTTGCCACCAACCTGGCCGTGCTGGTGCTGCTGGGCATCGTCATGTCGGTGCTGCAGAACTTCTTCGGCATCCGGCTCGGCAACCAGGGGCAGCTGCTGGTGATGGCCGCGATCTTCGGCTTCGGCGGCTCGATCATCTCGCTGTTGATGTCCAAGTGGATCGCCAAGCGCAGCACCGGCGCCCACGTGATCGAACAGCCGCGCAACGAGGCGGAGCAGTGGCTGCTCACCACCGTGCATCGCCAGGCCGAGCGCGCCGGCATCGGCAAGCCGGAAGTGGCGATCTACGACGCACCGGAAATCAACGCCTTCGCCACCGGCGCCAACCGCAACAACGCCTTGGTGGCGGTGTCCACCGGCCTGTTGCGCGCGATGAACCGCGACGAGGCCGAAGCGGTGCTCGGCCACGAAGTCAGCCACGTCGCCAATGGCGACATGGTGACCATGGCGCTGATCCAGGGCGTGCTCAACACCTTCGTGATCGTGCTTTCGCGCGTGGTCGGCCGCGTCATCGACGGTTTCCTCAGCGGCAACCGCGAGGGCAGCGGCGGCGGCATCGGTTACTTCGTGACCGTGATGGTGCTCGACGTGGTGTTCGGCCTGTTCGCCAGCATGATCGCGATGGCCTTCTCGCGTTACCGCGAGTTCCGCGCCGACGCGGGCGGCGCCAACCTCGCCGGCCGCGACAAGATGATCGCCGCGCTGCGCCGCCTGGCCCAGAACCACGGGCAGAGCACGCTGCCGGGCCAGATCCAGGCGTTCGGCATCAGCGGTGCGGTCGGGCACGGCCTGCGCCGCCTGATGCTGAGCCACCCGCCGCTGGAAGAGCGCATCGCCGCGCTGCAGCGCGCGGCCTGATCCGGCTGCCGCCAGGCAATAAAAAAGCCCGCCGAAAGGCGGGCTTTTTCTTGGACGGTGTTCCGTGGGGCGCGGTCGGCCTCAGCCGAACTCGTAATCCATCTCCGGTCCGGCCGGGGCGAGGAAGTGGCCCTGCGCGTAATCGATGCCGGCGCCGAACAGCGTGGTCATGCTGCCCGCGTCCTGCACGTGCTCGGCGATCGTCTGCTTGCCCAGCTCCTGTGCCTTGGCGGCGAACTCGCGCACGCGCTGCTGGTGTTCCGCGCTGGCGCCGAGTTCCTTCATGAAGGAACGGTCGATCTTGATGAAGCTGGCGTCGAAGTGGCTCAGCAGCTGGAAGGGGTTCAGGCCGATGCCGAACTGCTCCAGGCCGACACGCACGCCGAACTCCGCGACGCCCGCCTGGAACTGCTGCGCGGCGCGCAGGTTGGTGAACACCTTGGACTCGGGAATCTGCAGCACCAGCAGGCGTCCGTCGACGCCGTGGATCTTGAGCTGCTCGCCGATGTGCTGGACGAAGCCCTCGTCCTGCAGCGAGGCCTGGGTGATTTTGACCATCAGGCGCGTGCGCCGGTTGAGGCGCTGGCGGTCGGCGATGATGCGGATCGCACGGCCGACGACCCAGCGGTCGATCTCGCCTAGCAGCCCATGCTCCTCGGCGATCGGCAGGAAGGTGAGCGGCTGCACCAGCCCGCCGTCCTCGCCGCGCAGGCGCAGCAGCGTTTCGTACATCTCCTCGGGCGCGCCGTGCAGCGGTACCAGCGGCTGGAAGTGGATGACGAACTGGTCGCTGGTGATCGCTTCGCGGATGCGGGCGACCCAGGCGGCGACGCGTTCGAGCTCGGCGCGGTCGGTGGCGCTGGGGTCGTGGATTTCGGCGCGGTTGCCGCCGACGCCGATCGTGGACTGCAGGCCCTGGGAGGCCTTGCCGAGGATCGCGGGGACGTTGGCGATCTTCTCGCCGATCTGCACGCCACCGATGCTCAGCGTGACGTTGAGCGAGTGGTTGCGCGCCTCGGTCACCGCGTCGGCGAAGGCGGCGCGCAGCGACTCGGCCAGCCGCACGGTCTGCGGGTAGTCGCTGTTGTGGGTCAGCACGGCGAACTGGTGCTCGCCGAAGCGGGCCACCACGTCGTCCGGACCCACCGTGGCGCGCAGGCGTTCGGCCAGCGCGGCGACCAGCTCGTCGGCGGCGTCCAGGCCGATCTCCTGCAGCAGGCGCGCGTAGTGGTCCGGTTCGATCAGCAGCAGGCCGTGCGTCGTCGCCTTGGCGGCGGTTTCGCCCACGGTGTCCTCCAGCGCGCGCAGGAAGGTCTGCCGATTGAGCAGGCCGGTAACCTGGTCGATCTGGCGCAGGCGCTCGAGTTCCTCGGCGGCCTTTGGATCGAACACTTCTTCCTGCTTGCGCAGGACCACCTGCAGGCAGTTCTCGCCCTCGTAGGTGGCGGGGGTGAACTCCATCACCGCGGGGAAATGCTCGCCTTCCATCGTGACCGCTTCGGTCTCGTAGCGCGGCGGCGGCGTCTCGCCCTTGGACAGCTGCTTCAGCAGCTTCTTGAATTCGTCGACCTTCTTGGGTGCGACCAGGTCGAGCAGGGACATGCCTTCGATGTCCTCGAAGGAATCGAACCCGAACATCTCCAAGTAGGCGCTGTTCGCGCGGATGTGCATGCCTTCGTGGATGTAGGCGATGGGATCGCGCGAGGAATCGATCAGCGTGTCGCAACGGCGCTCGATCTCGCGGATCTGCGCTTCCAGCCGGCGGTAGGAACGCCGTGCCTCCAGGTCCACCCATTCCGAACGCAACACGTGCAGGATGTGGTCCATGTACTCGCGCAGCACGATGCGGCGCGCGCCCAGGGCCATCATCTTCAACAGCGCGTCTTCGTCGATGCTGCTGGTCAGCACCATGACGGGGAGGTCCTTGCCACTGGCATTGACCTTTTCCATGACCGTGGCGAACGGCACGCTGACGGCCTTCTGCTCCGCCAGGACGACGTCCTGCGGCTGCGAGTCGATCAGGGCCTGGAATTCGTCCTCGTTCTCCGGCCGCGAGGGACGCACCGCGATCCCGGCATTGCGCAAACCACTGACAATGGCCTCGGCGGCTTCGACGCTGTCGTCGACGATCAGCAGTCGCAGTGCCGTGTCTTTGCCGAATTGCATTTTCCCCACTCCTCCGTGCGCGCCGGTCCTCCGGCTAGCCGAACGGACCGTAGTCCGGGTTTATGACATGAAGCCGCGGCTGGCGTCCATGTCCCGAACCGTCCGGTGTGGCGTGGTCGACAATTCGTGCTGCGTCCAACGGCATGTGTTTTGTACTACAGCGGGCGTCGCTGGCGGCGCCATACGCTCAAACGGTATTCGACGGCTCAGAGCGGCCGCTTGCCGGGATCCCCGGCCACTTCCCGCACGAGGCGCGGCACCAGATAGCCTGACAGGCGCGCCGCGAGTGCGGCGTGGAGGCTGCGGGCCGTGTCGTCGCCGACTTCGAAATGCGCCGAGCCCTGCACGCGGTCGAGCTGGTGCAGATAGTAGGGCAGCACGCCCGCCTCGAAGCTGCGTTCGCTCAGCGCCTGGAGGGTGTCGACGTCATCGTTCACGCCACGCAGCAGCACGGCCTGATTGAGCAAGGTCGCGCCGGCCTCGCGCAGGGCCTTGCAGGCCTGGGCGACATCGGCACCGATTTCATTGGCGTGGTTGGCGTGCAGCACCACCGTGACCGGCCAGGGCAGGCCACGCAGCCAGGCAAGCAGGGGTGCGTCCACGCGCTCGGGCAGCACCACCGGCAGGCGCGTATGGATGCGCAGGCGCTTCAGGTGGGGGATGCCGGCGAGCTGGTCGGTCAGTTCGGCGAGCTTGGGCGTGGACAGCGACCAGGGGTCGCCGCCGGACAGGATCACCTCGTCGATGCGCGCATCGTCGCGGACCAGCGCGACCGCGTCGCGCCAGTGGCCGGCCGCCGCCATCTCGCTGGCGTAGTCGAAGTGCCGGCGGAAGCAGTAGCGGCAATGGACCGCGCAGCTGCCGGTGGTGACCAGCAGGGCGCGCCCCTGGTACTTGCGGATCACCCCATCGGCGGCCTTGGCGGCGGCGTCGCCCACCGCGTCCAGGCTGAAGCCGGGCATGGGCCGCATCTCGTCGTCGAGGGGCAGCACCTGGCGCAGCAGGGGGTCGTTGGGGTCACCGTGGCGCATCTTCGCCACGAACCCGCGCGGCACCCGCAGCGGAAACTGGGCGGCCGCCGCATCCGACACCGGCAGCGCGGCCGCGTCCAGCCCCAGCAGCGCCAGCAGTTCGCCCGGATCGCGGACGGCGTCGCGCCACAGCTGTTGCCAGCGGGGCGGGGCCGTGACGGGTTCCGGGGCGGGGGCGTGGTGCCTGAGGGTGGGGGCAGCGGGTATCATGTCGGATCGCGATTTTCCGGCGCAGCCGACAATTCGCGCCGCGCAGCCCGACATTTTAGCCGCCTGCCGCCCCGCGGCGGGACGGCGGCGGGTCCGGTCCGGACCCGTCCACCCCTTCAGATCACTTTTTCAGGAGTTCCATCCATGGCCAGCCTGGGCATGAACGACGTCAAGACCGGACAGAAGATCCTGGTCAACAACGACCCGTGCATCATCACCGAGACCGAGTACGTCAAGCCGGGCAAGGGCCAGGCCTTCACCCGCATCAAGTACCGCAGCATCAAGTCGGGCCGCGTAGTGGAAATGACCATGAAGGCGACCGACAACGTCGAGCAGGCGGACGTGGTCGACACCGACATGCAGTACCTGTACGCCGACGGCGAGTACTGGCACTTCATGAACCAGGAGTCCTTCGAGCAGGTCCAGGCCGACAAGGCCGGCATGGGCGGCGCCGAGAAGTGGCTCAAGGGCGAGGAAGAGTGCGTGGTGACGCTGTGGAACGGCACCCCGATCGCCGTGCAGCCGCCGAATTTCGTCGAGTTGAAGATCGTCGAGACCGATCCGGGCGTCCGTGGCGACACCTCGGGCGGCGGCGGCAAGCCGGCGACGCTGGAAACCGGCGCGGTGGTCCGCGTGCCGCTGTTCGTCGGCAACGAGGAAACCATCAAGGTCGACACCCGCTCGGGCGAATACGTCTCGCGCGTGAAGTGACGCAATGACGCGTTCGCGCTTGGCGCGAACGCCTTTGTCATTGCGTCATCCCCGCGAAGGCGGGGATCCATGGACGTTTGCTGTTGCCCGACAAAGAGCTGAAGGTCCATGGATTCCCGCCTACGCGGGAATGACGGATCAACAAGGAAAGACCGGATGACGACCCAACCCGAAGCCTGCGACCTCCTCATCGAAGCCGGCTTCGTGGTTCCGGTCGAACCGCACGGCGTGGTCCTCGAGAACCACGCCGTCGCCGTCCGCGACGGCGTGATCGTCGACCTGCTGCCGATCCACGAGGCGCGGCAGCGCTACCAGCCGCGGGAAACCGTCGCGCGCCCCGATGGCGCGCTGATCCCCGGCCTGGTCAACGCGCACACGCACAACCCGATGACCCTGCTGCGCGGGGTCGCCGACGACCTGCCGCTGATGGAATGGCTGCAGGGCCACATCTGGCCGATCGAAGGCGCGGTGATCGGCCCTGAGTTCGTCGCCGACGGCATTGCCCTGGCCATCGCCGAGATGCTGCGCGGCGGCACCACCTGCGCCAACGAGAACTACTTCTTCCCCGACGTGCAGGCCGCGGTCTACAAGCAGCATGGTTTCCGCGCGCGCGTCGGCCTGCCGGTCATCGATTTTCCGACCGCGTGGGCGAAATCCTCGGACGAGTATTTCGACCGCGCCACCGAAGTGCACGACCAATGGCGCCACGACCCGCTGGTGGCCACCGCGTTCGCGCCGCACGCGCCGTACACGGTGAGCGACGAGAACTTCGAGCGCATCCGCATGCTTGCCGACCAGCTCGACGTGCCGGTGCACCTGCACACGCATGAAACCGCGCACGAAGTCACCGAGTCGCGCGAGAAGCACGGCCAGCGCCCGCTCGCGCGCCTGGACCGGCTGGGCCTGGTCAACGACCGCCTCATCGCCGTGCACATGACCCAGCTCACCGACGCCGAGATCGCGCTGTGCGCGCAGCGTGGCGTGAGCGTGGTGCATTGCCCCGAATCCAACCTCAAGCTCGCCTCCGGTTTCTGCCCGATCGGCAAGCTGCAGCAGGCCGGCGTGAACATCGCCATCGGCACCGACGGCTGCGCCAGCAACAACGACCTCGACATGTTCGGCGAGACCCGCACCGCCGCACTGCTGGCGAAGGCGGTGGCCGAGGACGCTTCGGCCTTCGACGCGGCGAGCGCGCTGCAGGCCGCGACGCTGGGCGGCGCGAAGGCGCTCGGCTTCGATGCGCAGGTCGGCTCGATAGTGACTGGCAAGCAGGCCGACCTGGTCTGCGTCGACCTCGGCCAGCTCGAAACCCAGCCGCTGCACCACGTGATCTCGCAGCTGGTCTACGCCGTGGGCCGCCACCAGGTCAGCGACGTCTGGATCGCCGGCAAGTCGAAACTGCGCGAACGCCTGCTGGTCGACATCGATGCCGATGCGCTGGTCGCCAACGCGCGCCAGTGGCGCGACCGCATCGCGACGATCCGGATCTCCTGAACGCTTTGACGATCCGGATTTCCAGAATGCTTTTCTGCAATGCTTTTGCTCGTCATCCCGGCGCAGGCCGGGATCCAGCTTGCCTTTGTTCGTCATCCCGGCGAACGCCGGGATGACGATCTGAGAGGGTTACCCCAATGAATGCCGTGCCCAACGAAAACTTCAGCCAGGCCGAACTCGACAAGTTCGGCGCCCTGGCCCAGCGCTGGTGGGACCCGGAAGGCCCGCAGAAGGCGCTGCACGCCCTCAACCCCGCGCGCCTGGGCTACGTGGCCGAGCGGGTGAAGCTGCAGGGCGCGAGCGTGCTCGACGTCGGCTGCGGCGCGGGCCTGTTGAGCGAGGCGCTCGCACGCAACGGCGCACAGGTCACGGCGCTGGACCTCGCCCCCGAGCTGATCAAGGTCGCCAAGCTGCACCGCCTGGAAAGCGGCATCAGCGTCGATTACCGCCTGCAGTCGGCCGAAGCGCTGGCGCAGGAGATGCCGGGCCAGTTCGATGCCATCACCTGCATGGAGATGCTCGAGCACGTGCCCGATCCCGCCGCGATCGTGCAGGCGTGCGCGACCATGCTCAAGCCGGGCGGGCGCCTGTTCCTGTCGACGCTCAACCGCACGCCGGCGGCCTTCGCGCTGGCGATCGTCGGTGCCGAATACATCGCACGCGTCCTGCCCAAGGGCACGCACCAGTACCGCGACTTCATCAAGCCCTCCGAACTGGCCGCGTGGCTGCGTGCCGCGGGCTTGCAGCTCGAAGACGTCAGCGGGCTGATGTACGAGCCCTGGCGCAATGCGGCGCGCGTTATCGGTCGCACCGACGTCAACTACCTTGCCTGCGCGGTGAAATCCGCGTAATTCCACAGCTGTCAGCCCGAGCCTAAGCGAGGGAACTGGCAATTTACTTTTATCGGCCGCGGGCGCGGCGCGAACATGTCGGCCGCTTCACTCTTGTCGCGGGCCGGTCCCTCGCTACGCTCGGGACGACCATTGCCACCACCATGACGCACACCCGTTTCCCCAAGGCCGTCCTGTTCGACCTCGACGGCACCCTGGTCGACAGCGCCCCCGATTTCATCGCGGTGATCAACCGCATGCGCGCCGAGCGCGGCCGCGACGCGCTGCCGCTGGCGGAGCTACGGCCCGTGGTGTCCAAGGGCGCGCGCGCGATGCTGGGCGCCGGCTTCCCCGATGTCGCTGCAAGCGAACGCGAGGCGTGGGTGCAGGAATTCCTCGATCTCTACGAAGCCGAACTGGGCCTGCACGGCACGCCCTTCGACGGCGTCGAAGCCATGCTCGCCGCGCTGGAGGCGAACGGCACCACCTGGGGCATCGTCACCAACAAGCCCGAATACCTGGCGCGCAAGCTGCTGCCGCTGCTGGGCTGGGAGACGCGCTGCGCGATCCTGGTTGGCGGCGACACGCTGCCGGTGCGCAAGCCGGACCCGCTGCCGCTGCTGCATGCCGCGCAGGCGATCGGCGTCGTCGCGGACGACTGCATCTACGTCGGCGACGACGAGCGCGACATCATCGCCGCGCGCGCCGCGGGCATGCCGTCGGTGGTCGCGTTGTGGGGCTACCGGCTGCACGAAGACGACCCGTTCGCGTGGCAGGGCGACGTGCTGATCCACGCGCCGGCCGAACTGTGCGAAACCCGCGCCTGGCCCGGAACGGGTACCCAGGCATGAGCGAGCGGGAAGCCATCGACAGCTTCATCGACAAGTGGCGCGCGCGCTGGCCGGAATGGTCGGTGGCCGAAGTCTTCGTGCCGCACGCGCAGCGCGAAACGGCCGCGGCGTGGATGGCGCTGGTGCAGGAGCTCACCGACGCGGCCTGGGGCGGCAGCGATCCGCGCCCGGGCGAAGCCAAGCTGGGCTGGTGGGCCGAGGAACTGCAGGGTTGGACGCGCGGCATCCGCCGCCACCCGCTGGGCATCGTGCTGCAGAAATTCCCCGTGGACTGGCTGCTGCTGGCGCGCGCGCTGCCGGCGCTGCGCGACAGCCGCGAACGGCCCGTCGACAGCGACGAGGCCCACACGCAGCTGCGCCCCTTCGCCGAAGCCGCCGCCTCCATTGAAGCGGGCCTGTTCGGTGGCGCCGCCGACGCGCAGGCCCTCGTTGCCGCCAACCTCCTGCAGCTGCGGCTCGCCCACCACCCGGGCGAGGCGGTGCCGTTGCAGGTGCTGGCGCAGGTCGGGGAGGGCGCCGCGCTGGCGGCGTGGTCGCAGCAGCTTGCGGGCCGGATCTCCGTCCGCGGCGGGACGGCGCCGCGCCGGGTGCTCGCCGGGATCGCCAAATCGCGCCTGCGCCGCGGCGACGCCGTGCAGCCCGTCGGCGCGATGCGCGCCCTGTGGGCCGCCTGGGGCGCGGCGCGCGGTTGATCGAGCCCGGCTTGATCCAGGCATGCCCGCTTCAATGGCGGGGCCCCGCATCGGTCCGTTCCGCCCGCGGCAAGGGCCGCATCACGCGGGCCCGGTAGAATGCGCGGCATTGTCGTCCCCCAAGGCCTGACTCCCGTGTCCGTGAACGTGCGCCCCGATCCGTCCCGCCAGCTGCCCGACGTCGCCTTCGATGCGGCGGCTCAGGCGCGTCCGCTGGATTGGGTGGGCATGTCGAACATCGCGCTGCCGCTGCGCGTGGCGTCCGGCAACGACACGATCACGGTGCCGGCCTCGGTCGATGTCTCCGTCGACCTGCGCGACGCCAACGCCCGCGGCATCCACATGTCGCGGCTGTACCTGGAGCTGCAGCAGGCCTTCGCCAGCGAGACCGTCACCCCGGCCGGCCTGCGCCGCGTGCTGCAGACGCTGGTCGACACCCAGGGCGGCCTGTCGAGCCGCGCCCGCCTGGTGCTGCGTTACGAACACCTGATGCTGCGCCCGGCGCTCGCCAGCGCGAATGCGGGCTGGAAGCGCTATCCCGTCGAGATCGACGCCGCGCTGGTCGACGGCCACCTGCGCCTGGGCCTGCGCTTCGCGGTCGAGTACTCCAGCACCTGTCCAGCCTCCGCGGCGCTGTCGCGCCAGCTCAATGCCGATCGCTTCGCCCAGGACTTCGCCGACGCGCGCCCGCTGTCGTCCGCCGTGCACGAATGGCTGGCCTCCGAACGCGGCCTCGCCGCCACCCCGCACGCGCAACGCAGCCGTGCCGACATCCGCGTCGAACTGCGCCACGCCTTCGAGGAACTGCCGCTGGCCGCGCTGGTCGATGCGGTGGAAGCCGCGCTGGGCACGCCAGTGCAGACCGCGGTCAAGCGCGAGGACGAACAGGCTTTCGCCCGCCTCAACGCCGAGAACCTGATGTTCTGCGAAGACGCCGCCCGCCGCGTCGCCGCGGCCCTGTCCACCGATCCGCGCGTGGAGCGCTTCGATGCGCAGGTGTCGCACTTCGAAAGCCTGCACGCGCACGATGCGGTGGCGCGGGTGAGCGGCGAAGGTCGCGCCTAGAGCGGGTTCCGCGCCGCGTCGTTACGAAGCGGTTTCGGCTTGAATGAATTGCCGGTGCCCGATGGGCGCTCGGTGGCCTATATGGGCCATTTGCGGAGTACGTCCTGCGTTATCGGTTCTTCCGCACGCAGCTGCTCCAGGTAGTTCTTCAGGTGCGCCACGACTTCCCGGTCTGCTTTTATTCCGCGGATTTTTTCCCGCAGCTCTCCGACCGTAATTGTTCGAGGCAGGGTTGCCCGGTACTCGCTGAGGGTGAATCGCCATAGGAACCTCAGTGGGCGCGCCCAGCTGCGCCGCTTCCCCGTGGGCGAGAACTCCCTGAAACATCCATCCAGGTCCACGATCCAGCCCGGGATTTCAGAGCGGAAGTACTCCTTGCAAACCATGACTTCCGCGGAGAGGAAGTTGATTCCGGCTGCCCTGAGTCCGATTTCCTCATCGGCGCTGAGGTATCCGTTGATGTACACGAGCGCAGGCAGAGAGAGACGGACTTTCCCGAACCAGATTGCCGCCATGGCTGTCCTCGGTTACGTCATTGGGGCCTGACGTCTGGATCAAGCCGAGCCGCGAAGCGGCTGATTGTCAGGCATCACTTGGCAGCCCGCTTTTCGAGAAGCTCTACGTACTTGACGCAAGTCTCGAGCTGATCGATCGCCGGCATGCTGGTGAGCTTGGCCTCATAGTCCTTGACCATGGACTCGTTATAAGCGTCCAAGGACGACCAGCCTTTAGGTGGCTGGGCTGAAGCGACGGCGTGACCCCGGTCGACTGACGCCTGGTTTGCAACCGACCACGCATCTGCAGCGGTTTTGAATCGAACCTCGTCGTCAAGAGCTTTTCCGCAGATCCTGACAGTAGACGGTATGCCGACGCTCCGCAGATAGTTCACCCAGTCGTTGAGCTGCTCGTCGGTTGGCTCAGTGGCGTTCGCCAGGGCGCAGCCGGCGGAAAGAACCGAAAACAGAAGCGCTGTTGTAGCTTTCATTGGATCTCCAAGTGATGCCTAACGCCTTGATCAAGCCGCGAGGCGGCTTCGGCTTGAATGTGCGACGCCCCGGTACGACACCAAGAATAGCCGAGCCCCAAGAACGGCGAGCCTTGCAAGGTGCAACCGTGGACCCCAAGGGGTCCGACCCTAGGGCTGCAGGGCTGGAACCGTGGACCTCAAAGGGTCGGAGCTTGGACCTGCAGGGCTGGAACCGTGGACCTCAAGGGGTCGAAGCTTGGACCTGCAGGGGTGGAACCGTGGACCTCAAAGGGTCGGAGCCTGGAGCTGCAGGGGTGGAACCGTGGAGCTCAAAGGGTCGGAGCTTGGACCTACAGGGGTGCAACCGTGGACCTCAAAGGGTCGAAGCTTGGAGCTGCAGGGGTGGAGCCGTGGACCTGAAAGGTCCGAGTCTGGACTTGCATGGGTGCAACCCTGCACTTGGAGAGGTCGACCTTGGTCGCGGTGGAGTGCCCTGACGTCTATTTTGCCGGAAGGACCTCGTACCTGAAGGCTACGCCGTCATCATATTCAGGGTAAGCGTGATGCTCTCTTGGGCTGCGGAGGAAGATCTGCATGTCCAGTTTCTTGCGGATCTCTGCCTCGCTCATGGTGAAGGAAAAGACATGATTTTTCTGCCATGAAATCTCATCAGTGCGACCGCCCAATGGCCGAATACCAAACTCGAGTTCTTCGCCCATAGGGTCGGTGGCGGTGACAACGAATTCAATTTGGTCGCCAGGGCGAAGGCGCATGCCTGTTTCCAGCATGCGATTTTCCCCGCTTGGAATGAAGATATTTCCAAGTGAGTCCCTGACGCTCTCTAATCGCGGGTAGTAGTCCTCACTCATTTCCTTCTTGCTCCTATACCTAACTATCCTGTTTCGGATGTCGCCGGAAATGCCGAGTGCAAGATGCTTCTGGTGCGGGAGAAGCTCACGTCTATGGGCGTCTGCATCCCTGAGTTTCTCAAGCTCGCTGAGGAAAACCTCAATGGTCTTCCAGTCGCCTAGTGCGACGGACAGCTCTCCAGGCCAGCACTTCTTGAGGATTGCCTTAAGGTCATAAAAGTCGGCGTAATAGATCAGTCTTTCCTCTGTTACAGCGAAACGCTGACGCTTCTCCTCAGTCGCCTTTCTGTTTCGCCACTGTTCAATGCGCTCAGGTGTCACGCCGCATCGATCAATCCAATTTGTACCTAGTTCTTTCTCAAGAACAGCCGAAATGAAATCGCGGAGAGAGTTCTCCGCGTCTTTCAGTGCTTGCGTAATGTCCATGACGTGTTTGTTGGGTAACAACCTTTAGCGTCCGCGTTCGAGCACCAGCAACGGATCAATCCGCACCTCGAACCAGTTCATCCCCCAATGCAGATGCGGCCCGGTTGCCCGGCCCGTCGCGCCGACCGCACCGATCACCTGGCCCTGCGCGACGCGGTCGCCGACTTTCACGTCGATGCGGGAGAGGTGCAGGAAGTTGGAGCTCACGCCGTGGCCGTGGTCGAGCAGCACGGTGCCGCCGGTGAGGTAGAGGTCGGCGTTGGCGAAGGTCACCACGCCAGCGGCGGGGGCCTGTATCGGCGTGCCGGCGGCGGCGGCGATGTCCATGCCCGAGTGCGGCGACTTAGGCGTGCCGTTGTAGACGCGCTGGTTGCCGAAGCGGCCGCTGACGCGGCCCTGCACCGGCCAGAGGAAGGGCTGGACGAAATCGGCGCGGTCGTCGTCCTGCAGGCGCGCCGCGGAGACCTGGGCCTGTTCGCGTTCGATCCGCGCGGCGATCTCCGGCGGCGGATTTACGGTGTCGGGCGGCACGCCGTCGATGCGCTCGATCGGCCAGTCGCGCGGCGTCACCGCAATGCTCGTGGTTTCGTGGCTGCCGTCCGTACGCTGCACGTCGACCTGCAGCGGGCCGGTTTCGTCACGGCCGATGCCGAACACCACCGTCCCGTACGGCGTGGGCCGCAGCACGCGCTCGCGATAGCGGACCGTGCTGCCTGCGGGCACTTTGCCGAACACCAGCGCGCCCTGCGAGGCGCTGGCCGGGAACACGATGCGTTGATCCGCGGTTGTTGCCGCAGGCGCGGTGGCCGGCGGGTCCGCGGCGGCCACCGCGTTCGGGTTGCTGGCGCACGCACCCAGCGCGGCCGCCACGGCGAACGCGGCGAGGCGCCTCAACGATCGAACTCCAGGCGCTGGCCCATCGCGTCGCCGACCAGCTGGCGACCGTCCCAGGCGAGCACGCCGTTGACCCAGGTGGAGGCCACGCGGGAATGGAACGTGGTGCCTTCGAACGGCGACCAGCCGCACTTGGACAGCACGTCGTCGGCGTGCACGGTCAGCGGGGCGTCGTCGATCAGCACCAGGTCGGCGGCGTAGCCTTCGCGCAGGAAGCCGCGGTTGCGCACGTCGAACAGCCTGGCCGGTGCGTGCGCGAACTTCTGCACGACCTGCGCGGTGGTGAGCTTGCCTTCGTGCACCAGTTCCAGCGCCGCCAGCAGCGCGTACTGCACCAGCGGCAGGCCGGAGGGCGCGGAGAGGTAGGGCTTGGCCTTTTCCTCGATGGTGTGCGGGGCGTGGTCGGTGGCGAGCACGTCGATCACGTCGTTGGCCAGGGCGGCGATCAGCGCCTCGCGGTCGGCGGCGTCCTTGATCGCCGGGTTGCATTTGATCCTGTTGCCCAGGCGCTCGTAGTCGGCGCGGTCGAAGCGCAGGAAGTGCACGCAGGTTTCCGCGGTGATGCGCTTGCCTTCGATCGGGCCGGGCTGGAACAGCGCCAGCTCGTCGGCGGTGCTGATGTGCAGCACGTGCAGGCGGGTGTCGTGCCGGCGCGCCAGCGAGATCGCCAGTTCGGTGGACTTCTTGCACGCCTCGCGCGAACGGATGTCCGGGTGGCACGACACCGGGATGTCGTCGCCGTACTTCGCCTTGTAGCGGGCGAGTTCGGCGTCGATCATCGGGGTGTCTTCGCAGTGCGTGATGATCGGCGTCGGCGCGTCGCGGAAGATCGCGTCGAGGGTCTCCGGGTTGTCGACCAGCATGTTGCCGGTGGAGGCGCCCATGAACACCTTGATCCCCGGCGCGCTGCGCGGGTTGAGGCGCTGGATCGCCTCGAGGTTGTCGTTGCTGGCGCCCATGTAGAAGCCGTAGTTGCCCCAGGCGCGGCCGTGGGCGCGGCGGTACTTGTCCTCCAGCGCCTCCGCGTTGAGCGTCGGCGGCGAGGTGTTGGGCATGTCCATGAAGGTGGTCAGGCCGCCCGCGACCGCGGCCGCGGACTCGGTGGCGATGTCCGCCTTGTATTCCATGCCCGGCTCGCGGAAGTGCACCTGGTCGTCGATCATGCCCGGCAGCAACCGGCGGCCGTTGGCGTCGACCACGGTTTCATGGGTGTGCGCCTGCAGGCCGGTGCCGATCCTGGCGATCCGGCCGTGCTCGATGCGCAGGTCGCCCTCGAACTCGCGTCCTTCGTTGACCAGGCGGGCGTTGACGATCAGTGTCGATGACATGGGGGCTTTCCATTGAGCGGCGGTACCGGATCGAAACCGCCCGGGTGCAGGGGATGGCAGCGCAGCAGCCGACGTGCGGCCAGCCAGCTGCCCTTGAGTGCGCCGAATCGCGCGATCGCCTCCATCGCGTAGACCGAACACGTGGGATGGAAGCGGCACGCGGGTCCGATCAGCGGACTGAGCCAGCGCTTGTAGCCACGCAGCATCAGGATGAGCAGGCGATCTATCACGATTCCTTCATGCCAACAGGCGGTTACTGGCGACAACGCGTCCGGGGCCATGGATAGCGCCCGTTCGCCGCTTTTCAACAGCGGAAAACCGCAGGCGGAGCGCCACCAGAAGCGCGGTTGCCGCGGTAGCCGGGGCAGGGTATAACAGCGCGCTTTCCAGATATAGGGTCGTGCGATAGCTGACGAAAGGCGCATTGCTTTTTTCAGCCCGACCCCCAACTCTGGCCGACACGAACCCGCGCAAGGCTGTTTCGGCAACCTTTGCAGGATCTGAGCAGTTCATTCGAAGGAACAGAGGAAACGCCGCTCGTGGCAGCAAAGAAACCCGCGAAGAAGGCCGCCAAGGCCACCAAGAAGCCGGCTGGTCAGGCCGCTGCAAAGAAGGCCGCCCCGAAGTCCGCGGCCAAGAAGCCCGCAGCGAAGAAGGCGGCGCCTGCCAAGAAACCCGTCGCGAAGAAGCCTGCTGCCAAGAAGGCCGCTCCGGCCAAGAAGCCGGTGGCGAAGAAGGCTGCCCCGGCCAAGGCTGCGCCGAAGAAGGCGGCCCCGGTCGCGAAGAAGGCGGCTCCGGTGAAGGCTGCCAAGGCCGCGCCGAAGAAGGCTGCTCCGATCAAGGCTGCGCCGGTCAAGGCAGCTCCGGTCAAGGCCGCTCCTGCCAAGGCCGCGCCCGTAAAGACCACTGCCCCCGTCAAGGCCGCGCCGGCTCCGGCCGCCAAGACGGTGGTGAAGAAGCCGGCACCGCGTCCGGCCACCAAGTCGGCCCCGGTTCCCCCGGCGGCTGCTCCGGCCAAGCCCACCGCTCCGGCGAAGGCTGCCGTGGGCAAGTCGGAAACCAAGACCGCCTCCACCGGCACGGCGGGCAGCAGCCCGGCGCGCCCCGCACCGCCGCAGCGGCCGACCGGCAAGGTCGCCGTCGCCGTCACCGCCAGCAAGGAAAAGGCCCCGGCGCCGCGCGGCAAGGTCAAGGTCGTGGAATACAAGACTGATGAGGCCACTGGCCGCCCGATCGTCCCGAAGGGTTACCTGCCTTCGTCGGACGAGGAATACATGAGCCCGCTGCAACTCGAGTACTTCCGCCAGCGCCTGCTGAAGTGGCGCGCGGACCTGGTCGAGGAATCCAAGCAGACCATCGAGAACCTCAAGGACGAAGTGCGTGACGTCGGCGACGAAGCCGAACGCGCCACCCGCGAAACCGAGAACTCGCTGGAGCTGCGCACGCGCGACCGCTACCGCAAGCTGATCAGCAAGATCGACAGCACGCTCAAGCGCGTGGATTCGGGCGACTACGGTTTCTGCGTCGATACCGGCGAGGAAATCGGCCTGGAACGCCTGGAAGCCCGCCTCACCGCCGAGCGCACGATCGATGCGCAGGAGCGCTGGGAGCACATGCAGAAGCAGATGGGCGACTGACGCCTGCTGCCCCGCACGGCAAGAAAAAGCCCCGCGCGAGCGGGGCTTTTTTGTTTCGGGGCCGTTCCGGCGGGACGGGGTCAGGCGCCGTCCGCCTCGAAACCGACCTTGCGGTGCGAGCCGTCGCAATAGGGCTTGTTCTGCGAATGCCCGCAGCGGCACAGCCAGGTCTCGCTGACCCGGTCGATGGTATGGCCGGTGCCGGTGACGATTTCCAGGTTGCCGATGACCTTGAGCGGGCCGTTCTTCTGCGGTTCCACCTGCAGCGGGCCGTCGCGCGAGGCCAGCGGCTGGGATTCCTTCGGCGCGCGCTCGCCGCTGGCGATGAAGCCGCCTTCGGCATGGCTGCCGTCGCAGAACGGCTTGCGCTTGGACAGGCCGCAGCGGCACAGCGTGGCGCGGAAACCTTCGTCCTGCCCGGCGACCTGCAGCGGCGCGAGGAAGGCGAGCGGGCCGTTCTCGCGCAGGTTCACCAGGTTCACCACCGGGGCCGGTTCCGGCGCGCCGCCATCGAGCGGTTCGTACTGGATCGCGCCCGACGGGCACAGCCGCGCGAGCAGCGCGATTTCCTCCGGCGACACGGCGTCGGGATGGATCCATTCGCCTTCGACGTTGGGGACGAACACGTCCGGATGGTGCAACACGCAGTTGCGCGAGTGGATGCAGCGCGCGCCATCGAAATGGATCACGACCTTCCGGCCCCGCACGGTCTCAGTGCCCATGGCTGCCTCGGCTGCTGGCGATGCTGCGGCCAGTCTACGCCGGCCGTCGCGGGCCGGCGTGCCTGCGCTCAGTGCAGCTCGCGCAGGTCCAGGCGTCGCAAGCGCGGGGCGAGCCTGGCCGTGGCCGCCACCACCGCCAGCGTCATGCAGCCGCCGAACACCACCGACGGCACCAGCCCGAGCAGGCGCGCGGCGACGCCGGATTCGAACGCGCCCAGCTCGTTCGAGGAACCGATGAAGATGCCGTTGATCGAGGAGACGCGGCCGCGCATGTGGTCCGGCGTCGCCAGCTGCAGGATCGTCGAGCGCAGCACCACCGAAACGCCGTCGCACATGCCGGACATCAGCAGCATCAGCGCCGAGATCCAGAACGACTTGGACAAGGCGAAACCGATGATGCACAGGCCGAAGCCCGCCACGGCCCACAGCAGCAGGCGCCCGGCGTGGCGCTGCGGCGGATTCCGGGCGAGCCACAGGCCCACCAGCACGGCGCCCGCAGCGGGCGCGGCGCGCAGGATGCCCAGCGCCGACGGACCGGCGTGCAGGACGTCGCTGATGAAGGCGGGGAGCAGGGCGACCGCACCGCCGAACAGCACCGAGAACATGTCGAGCGCCTGCGCGCCGAGCACGACCTGCTGGTTGAAGACGAAGCGCAGGCCCTCGCCGATGCTCTTGAACACCGGTGCGCGTTCGCCGGGCGCGGGCGGTTCGGTGACGCGGATCGTGATCACCGCGACGGCGGCCAGCAGCGCCAGTGCCGCGGCGACGAAATACGCGGTGCTCTTGCCCGCCGTGGCGACCAGGATGCCGCCCAGGGCCGGGCCGATCACCAGCGCCGCCTGCATGTTGACGCTGCTCACGCCCGCGGCGCGGGCGAAGTGCTCGCGGCGCAGCACGCGCGCCATCAGCGACATGTTCACCGGGGCGAAGAACGCACGCACGACGCCGCCCAGGGCGATGGCGCCGTAGATGGGCAGCGTTCCCGCCGCGGGCAGCAATCCCGCGGCGACGCCGCCGAGCAGCAGCGCGGTCGCGCTCAGGCCGATGCACGCCGCCATGCCCAGCTTGCGGCGGGGCAGGTGGTCGACGGCGTAGCCGGCAAACAGCGCGAAGCAGAAGTAGGGGATGACTTCGGCCAGGCCGATCAGGCCCAGCGCCAGCGGGTCGCGGGTGATTTCGTAGACGTGCCAGCCGACGGTCACGCCGATGATCTGGTACGCCAGCATGGCGAGCTGGCGGTAGGCCAGCAGGCCGACGAAGCCGCGATTGAACAGGCGATCCGGTGTGCCGGCGTCCGCGGCGTCGGCGGGGCCCGGGTTCACAGGGCTTTCTGGGCGCGGTCGCGGATGAAGCCGAGCAGGGCCGCCAGGCCGTTGCTGCGCGTGGGGGAGAGGTGCTTGGCCAGGCCGATGTCGGCGATGTAGTCCGGCTCGGTCGCGAGGATCTCCGTCGCGCTGCGCCCCGAATACACGCGCAAGGCCAGGTAGATCAGGCCCGAGACGATCGCCGAATCGCTGATCGCCTGGAAGTCGAGGCGCTCGGCGTCACCGGAGGCGACGATCCACACCATCGACTGGCAGCCGTGCAGGCGGTGTTCCTCGCTCTTCCAGTCGTCCGGGAACGCCGGCAGCTTGCGCCCCAGGTCGATCAGGTACTGGTAGCGCTCGGCCCAGTCGCCGAAGAAGGCGAACTCGTCGCGGATGGCGCCCTGGGCTTCGCCGGGGCTGGCTTCGAGCGGGAAGGTGGATGCGTCCATGGGGCAATTTTACCGCGCCGCGGCGGCACGATCGTTGCATCGTGCGAACGACCGTGTGTAGCCGCCGGAACGCTGGTTCCGTGAATCGGCGCCGCGAGTGCCGCGGCGCCATGTCGCTCAGCCGCGCTTCCAGCGCACGCCCTGCGGCGTGTCTTCCAGCAGGATGCCCTCGCCGAACAGCTGGTCGCGGATCGCGTCCGCGCGGGCGAAGTCGCGCGCCTTCTTGGCCGCGGCGCGCTCGTCGATCAGGCCCTGGATGCGGGCGTCGTCATCACTCGACGCACCGCGTGCGAACCACGCCGCCGGATCCTGCTGCAGCAGGCCCAGCGCCAGGCCGGCGCCGAGCAGCCGGCCTCGCGTCTCCCCGAGCAACGACTTCGTGCTATCCGCCCACTGCTGCAGGTGGGAGCGCACGAACGGCGCGGCATCGACCTCGCTGTCGGGGTCGCTGTTGAGTGCCTCTTCCAGGCTCGGGAGAACCTCCGCAGGCAGCAATCCTTCTGCGATCCAGGCGACGAACATGAGTCTGGCGTCGACCCTGGTCAGGGACTTGTGCTTTGTCGCCAGCGCGAGGTGCTTTTCATTAGTCCGGAGCAGATGGGTGTGCTTGAGCACGCTGTCTGCAAGTGCCGAGATCTCGCTCAGGGCCATCGGTGTATTGAGATCGTTGTCCAGAACGCGCTCGATCTCCTGCGGAATGGCCGATGCCACCGCGGGAAGATCCGCGGTATCGCGAAGGGCGCCGTACAGGCGGTCGAGCGTGCGCACACTCTGCTCGATCAGGGCGTCCGACCAATCCAGCGGTTGCCGGTAGTGCGCGGAAAGCAGCGCGTAGCGCAAGGCCTCGGGCGGATGCGCGCGCACCAGGTCGTGGATCTTCTCGATGTTGCCCAGCGACTTGCTCATCTTGGTGCCGCCGAAGGTGAGCATGCCGTTGTGCAGCCAGTAGCGCGCGAAGATGCGGCCGCCGTGCGCGCACTCGCTCTGCGCGATCTCGTTCTCATGGTGCGGGAACTGCAGGTCGACGCCACCGGCATGGATGTCGATGGTCTCGCCCAGATGCGCCGCCGCCATGGCCGAGCATTCGATATGCCAGCCCGGGCGGCCTCGACCCCAAGGCGAGTCCCAGCCGGGCAGGTCGTCGGTGGAAGGCTTCCACAGCACGAAATCGCCGGCATCGCGCTTGTACGGCGCTACTTCGACGCGGGCACCTGCGAGCATTTCTTCCGGATCGCGGCGTGAGAGCTTGCCGTAGCTGTCGAAGCTGGCGACCGAGAACAGCACGTGGTTCTGCGCCTCGTAGGCGTGCTCGTTTGCGATCAGTTGCTGGATCATGGCGATGATCTGCGGGATATGAGCGGTGACTTCCGGCTCGATATCCGGCGGGGCGATGCCCAGCGACGCCATGTCTTCGCGGTAGGCGGCAGCGAACTTGTCGGTAATCACCGAGATCGGCACGCCCTGTTCGCGGGCGGCGTTGTTGATCTTGTCGTCGACGTCGGTGACGTTGCGGGCGTAGCTCAGCGCGCCGTAACGGCGTCGCAGCAGGTCGGCCAGCACGCCGAACACCACGTAGGGGCGGGCATTGCCGATGTGCACGTAGTTGTAGACCGTCGGCCCGCAGACATACATGGTCACGCGCGCGGGATCGGCGGGTACGAAGGCTTCGACGCGACGCGTCAGGCTGTTGAAGAGGTGCAGGCTCATGGGATTACCGCGTGGATTACGGCAATTCTAGCGGCCTAAAGCCGGGATTCAGGGCGCGGAGGCGGCTGTCGCCTACAATTCACCGGTCCGGCCAATCCCGAGCGCGATGATCCGTCTCCGTCTGTTGCTGTCCTTCCTGCTGACCTGCCTGGCCCTGGTGGCTGTCCCGGCCGCCGCCCAGCACACGGTCCTCCAGCAGGAGAACGTCCGCTACGACTACGCGCAGGTGCTGCGCGTCACCCCGGTGTACCAGACGCTGACCGCCACCCGCGCCGAGCAGCGCTGCGACCCGGAAGACAAGTCGCGGCTGTCGCGGGCCGTGGGCGCGATCAAGGACGCGCTGCGCCGCGAGGAAGCGGACAAGGCCGCCAACTGCCAGTCGGTGCCGGTCGAGCGCGAGTTCCGCCGGGCGATCGCCTACGACGTCGACTACGTCTACAAGGGCGCCAAGTTCCGCTCGCGGCTGGCCGAAGACCCCGGCAACCGCCTGCGCATCCGCATCGCCATCACCCCGGCCGTGCCCGGGGCGACGACGCCCTGAGCGGTTCTTCCCGGCATATTTCCGATCGTGATGGCCCGCGGGTTGCACCCGGGGGCCCAGCATGCGAGCATTCGCGCCCTCATGAAGACCCTTCGTGCCGACGCTGACGTGATGACCTCCGCCTGGATGGCGGCGGGCATGACCTCGCGCGCGCGCCGACCGTACCCGCCATTCCTGGTTGGGTGACGCGTAGCGCCATTGGTTCGAACGATGGCATGACACACGAAAAGCCCAGCCTTCGCGCTGGGCTTTTTTGCTTTTCCGGCCCAGCGATTCCCCGATTCGTTCTTGGAGACCGCGATGAAGCCCGCCCACAGGCATTTCCTTAACACCCAGGACTGGTCCCGCCCGGACCTCGACGCCCTGCTGACCCAGGCCGCGATGTTCAAGCGCACGAAGTTCGGCGACGAGCTCAAGGGCAAGTCGATCGCCCTGGTGTTCTTCAACCCGTCGATGCGCACCCGCACCAGCTTCGAGCTGGGCGCGTTCCAGCTCGGCGGCCACGCCATCGTGCTGCAGCCGGGCAAGGACGCGTGGCCGATCGAGTTCGACCTCGGCACGGTGATGGACGGCGACACCGAGGAGCACATCAAGGAAGTCGCACAGGTACTGGGCCGCTACGTCGACCTGATCGGCGTGCGCGCCTTCCCGAAGTTCGTCGACTGGGCCTACGACCGCGAGGACATCGTGCTGAAGTCGTTCGCCAGGTACTCGCCGGTGCCGGTGATCAACATGGAAACGATCACCCATCCCTGCCAGGAACTGGCGCACATCCTCGCCCTGCAGGAGCACTTCGGCACCACCGACCTGCGCGGCAAGAAGTACGTGCTGACCTGGACCTACCACCCCAAGCCGCTCAACACGGCGGTGGCGAATTCGGCGCTGACCATCGCCACGCGCATGGGCATGGACGTGACCCTGCTGTGCCCGACGCCGGACTACATCCTCGACGAACGCTACATGGGCTGGGCCGAGCAGAACGTCGCCGAAAGCGGCGGCTCGCTCAGCGTGAGCCACGACACCGACAGCGCCTACCGCGGCGCGGATGTCGTCTACGCCAAGAGCTGGGGCGCGCTGCCGTTCTTCGGCAACTGGGGCCCGGAAAAGCCTATTCGCGACCAGTACCAGCACTTCATGGTCGACGAGCGGAAGATGGCGCTGACCAACAACGGCGTCTTCAGCCACTGCCTGCCGTTGCGCCGCAACGTGAAGGCCACCGACGCGGTGATGGACTCGCCGCAATGCATCGCCATCAACGAAGCCGAGAACCGCCTGCACGTGCAGAAGGCGATCATGGCGGCGTTGGTGTAAGGCGGACTTCAACCTGCCATCCCCCACGATTCATCACCAGAACGGTGGGCCCGGGCCCACCTTGCGAGACACAAGCAAATGGCCAACAAAGACATCGTCCTCGCCTTCTCCGGCGGCCTCGACACCAGCTTCTGCGTTCCCTACCTGCAGGAGCGCGGCTGGAACGTGCACACCGTGTTCGCCGATACCGGCGGCGTGGATGCGGAGGAACGCGCCTTCATCGAGCAGCGCGCCGCCGAACTCGGCGTGACGTCGCACGTGACCGTCGATGGCGGTCCCGCGATCTGGGAAGGCTTCGTCAAGCCGTTCGTGTGGGCGGGCGAGGGCTACCAGGGCCAGTACCCGCTGCTGGTCTCCGACCGCTACCTGATCGTCGACGCGGCGCTGCGCCGTTGCGCGGAGCTCGGCACCAAGGCCATCGCGCACGGCTGCACCGGCATGGGCAACGACCAGGTGCGTTTCGATCTCGCGGTGAAGGCGCTGGGCGATTACGAGATCGTCGCGCCGATCCGCGAAATCCAGAAGGAACACACCGAGGTCCGCGCCTACGAGCAGAAGTACCTGGAAGAGCGCGGCTTCGGCGTGCGCGCCAAGCAGAAGGCCTACACGATCAACGAGAACCTGCTCGGCCTGACCATGTCCGGCGGCGAGATCGACCGCTGGCAGGCGCCGGGCGAGGGCGCGCGCGGCTGGTGCAAGCCGCGCGCCGAGTGGCCGACGGAAGCGCTGCGGGTGAAGGTCAGCTTCGTCAATGGTGAAGCGGTCGCGCTCAACGGCGAGAAGATGGAGGGCCACACACTGCTGGCCCGACTCAACTCGCTGTTCGCGGCGTACGGCGTGGGCCGCGGCATCTACACCGGCGACACGACCATCGGCCTCAAGGGCCGCATCATCTTCGAAGCCCCGGGCCTGATCTCGCTGCTGACCGCGCATCGCGCGCTGGAAGAAACCGTGCTCAGCAAGCAGCAGAACCGCTTCAAGCCGGAGGTGGCGCGCAAGTGGGTGGAGCTGGTGTACGAAGGCTTCTTCCACGATCCGCTCAAGACCGACCTGGAAGCGTTCCTCGCCTCCAGCCAGTCCACCGTCACCGGCGACGTCGTGCTGGAAACGCAGGGCGGCGTAGTCAATGCCGTGGCCATCGAGTCCAAGCACATCCTCAACGCCAAGGGCGCGACCTACGCGCAGGCGGCGGACTGGGGCGTGGCCGAGGCCGAAGGGTTCATCAAGCTGTTCGGCATGAGCAGCACGCTGTGGGCCGAGGTCAACCGCAGCTGATTCGGTGTTGTCCGTCATCCCCGCGAAGGCGGGGATCCATGGACGTTGCTTTCCATGGTTGTCGGACGACAGCAACGTCCATGGGTTCCCGCCTGCGCGGGAACGACGAGCGATAAGCACCAAGGTAACTTTCGGAACGATCAATGCTCTCTTCGGTACTCAAACACCTCGAAGCCCTGGTGTCCTACGACACCCGCAACCCGCCGCGCGACATCGGCACCGGCGGCATCTTCGACTACCTGCGCTCGCAGCTCGACGGTTTCCGCATCGAAGTGACCGACTTCGGCGCCGGCGCGGTGTCGATGCTGGCGGTGCGCGGCAATCCGTCGCGCCTGTTCAACGTGCATCTCGACACGGTGCCTTCGTCGCCGGCCTGGAGCGCCGATCCGCACGTGCTGCGTGTGACGAGCGACCGCGCCATCGGCCTGGGCGCCTGCGACATCAAGGGCGCGGCGGCCGGGTTGCTCGCCGCGGCAGCGGTGACGCAGGGCGATGCGGCGTTCCTCTTCAGCACCGACGAGGAAGCCAACGACGCACGCTGCATCGCCGGCTTCCTCGCCAAGGAGCATGGCTTCCGTGAAGTGATCGTCGCCGAGCCGACGCGCTGCGAGGCGGTGCTGGCGCACCGTGGCATCAGTTCGGTGCTGATGAAGTTCCGCGGCCGCGCGGGCCATGCTTCCGGCGCCGATGCGATGCAGGCTTCGGCCCTGCACCAGGCGGTGCGTTGGGGCGACGCGGCGCTGGATTTCGTCGAGTCGCAGCAGCACCAGCGCTTCGGTGGCCTTACCGGCCTGCGCTTCAACATCGGCCGCATCGAGGGCGGCATCAAGGCCAACATGATCGCGCCCGCCGCAGAGCTGCGTTTCGGCTTCCGGCCGCTGCCGTCGATGTCGATCGATGCCTTGCACGAGCGCTTCGGCGCGATGGTGGATGTCGGCGCGATCGAGCACTACGAGGAGACCTTCCGCGGTCCGCCGCTGCCCGCGGGCGACGTCGCCAACGCGGAACAGCGCAGGCTGGACGGCCGCGACCTCGCCGACGCGCTGGACCTGCCGATCGGCAACGCCGTCGACTTCTGGACCGAGGCCTCGCTGTTCTCCGCCGCCGGCCTGACCGCCATCGTCTACGGGCCCGGCGACATCGCCCAGGCGCACACCGCCGACGAGTGGGTCGCCCTCGAACAACTGCAGCGCTACACCGAATCCGTTACCCGCATTCTTGGAGCGCCCACTTCCGGCGCGAATCCCCCGCAATGATGACTTCCGTACACGACATCCAGACCCGCCAGACCATCGTGCGCCTGCTTTCGAGCATGGCCAGCGCGAAGGAGATTTCGCAGTACCTCAAGCGCTTCTCGCAGCTGGATGCGGCGCGCTTCGCCGTGGTCAAGGTCGGCGGCGCGGTCATGCGCGACGACCTCGACGCATTGACCTCGTCGCTGGCGTTCCTGCAGGACGTGGGCCTGACGCCCATTGTCATCCACGGTGCGGGCCCGCAGTTGGACGAGGAACTGTCGGCCGCGGGCATCCAGAAGCAGACCGTCAACGGCCTGCGCGTGACCTCGCCCGAGGCGCTGGCGATCGTGCGTCGCGTGTTCCTCGCGCAGAACCTGAAGCTGGTCGAGGCGCTGCAGGCCAACGATGCGCGTGCCACGTCGATTGTGTCCGGCGTGTTCGAATCCGACTTCCTCGACCGCGGCACCTACGGCCTGGTGGGAGAGGTGAAGAAGGTGCACCTCGCGCCGATCGAGACCAGCCTGCGCGCGGGTTCGATCCCGGTCATCGCCAGCCTGGGCGAAACCGCCGGCGGCCAGATCCTCAACATCAACGCCGACTTCGCCGCCAACGAGCTGGTGCAGGTGCTGCAGCCGTACAAGATCGTGTTCCTGACCGGTACCGGCGGCCTGCTCGACGGCGAGGGCAAGGTCATCGATTCGATCAACCTGTCGACCGAATACGACCATCTGATCCAACAGCCGTGGATCAACGGCGGCATGAAGGTGAAGATCGAGCAGATCAAGGACCTGCTGGACAAGCTGCCGTTGTCCTCGTCGGTGTCCATCACCAAACCGGCGGAACTGGCGAAGGAACTGTTCACCCACAAGGGATCGGGCACGCTGGTCCGGCGCGGCGAGCGCGTGCTGGAGGCGTCGAGCTGGCAGCAGCTGGACCTGGAGCGCCTGCGCAACCTGATCGAATCCGCCTTCGGTCGTCGCCTGTTGCCCGACTACTTCGAGCGCACGCGCCTGCACCGCGCCTACGTCAGCGAGAACTACCGCGTGGCGGTGATCCTGACGGCGGAGGATGCCGGCACCTACCTCGACAAGTTCGCCGTGCTCGACGAAGCGCAGGGCGAAGGCCTAGGCCGCGCGGTGTGGCAGGTGATGCGCGAGCAGAACCCGAGCCTGTTCTGGCGCTCGCGCCACGGCAATCCGGTGAACCCGTTCTACTACGGGGAAAGCGACGGCTGCCTCAAGGAGGAGAAGTGGAAGGTGTTCTGGTACGGCATGGACGGTTTCGATGCGATCGCGCGCTGCGTGGCGCATTGCCGCGGCCGCGCCGCGACGCTGAAGGACTGAGATGAGCGCACGGGAGTTTCCCCAGGCATGGACACAGGCGCCCGCGCTGCGCGGCGCGCACGTGACGCTGGAACCGCTGCAGGCGGCGCACGCGGACGGCCTGCGTGCCGCGCTGGGCGACGGTGAACTGGCCAGCTTCTGGTACACCAACGTGCCGACGCCGGAAGGTGTCGAGCGCTACCTCCAGTCGGCGCTGGACGGGCAGGCCGCCAAGCAGATGCTGCCGTTCGCGGTACGCACCGCTGCGGGCGAAATCGTCGGCACGACGCGCTACTACGAGCTCGATCCGACGGTGCCGCGGCTCAACATCGGTTACACCTGGTACGCGAAGCACGTCCAACGCACCGGCCTGAACACCGAAGCCAAGCTGTTGCTGTTGAGGCATGCCTTCGAAACGCTGGGCTGCATTGCCGTTGGCTTCGAGACCAGCTGGTTCAACCACGCCTCGCGCACGGCGATCGCGCGGCTGGGCGCGAAGCAGGACGGCGTCCTGCGCAACCACAAGCGCCACGCCGATGGCAGTCCGCGCGATACCGTGGTGTTCTCCATCCTCGATTCGGAATGGCAGGCGGTGAAGCGCAACCTGCAGCACAGGCTGGAGTCGCACCGCCATGGCTAAGCGCATCGGCATCATCGGCGCCCGTGGCTACGTCGGGTCGGAACTGATCCGGCTGCTGGCGGCACATCCACAGTTCGAACTTGCCTTCGTCTCCTCGCGCGAGCGCGCCGGGCAACGGTTGAGCGACCACGAGGCCGGCTACGCCGGCGATCTGGTGTACGTGTCGTACGGTCCCGACGAAGCGGCGGCGCAGGGTGTCGACGCCCTGGTGCTGGCGCTGCCCAATGGCAAGGCGGCGCCGTTCGTCGCGGCGCTGGACGCGGTCGCACCGGACACGGTCGCGATCGATCTTTCCGCCGATTACCGCTTCGACGACGGCTGGTACTACGGCCTGCCCGAACTCACGCGTTCGAGCTACTCGGGCCAGCGCCGCATCAGCAACCCGGGCTGCTACGCCACTGCGATGCAGCTGGCGATCGCGCCCATGCGCGATGCGCTGGAAGGGGCGGTGCAGTGCTTCGGTGTCTCCGGCTATTCCGGTGCGGGCACCACGCCGTCCGACAAGAACGATCCGGACAAGCTGCGCGACAACCTGATGCCGTATGCGCTCACCGGGCACGTCCACGAGCGCGAAGTGAGCCGGCAGCTCGGCCACCCGGTTGAGTTCATGCCGCACGTCGCGCCGCATTTCCGCGGGCTCACCATCACCGCCAACCTGCACCTCGCTTCGGAATTCACCCGCGAGGACGTGGTCGCGCGCTACCGCGAGCGCTACGCCGACGAGCCACTGGTGCGCGTCGCCGATGCGGCGCCGTGGGTCAGCGCGATCGCCAATGCGCACCACGTCGACATCGGCGGCTTCACGCTGTCGGAGGACGGGCGCCGGCTGGTGGTGGTGTCGACCGAAGACAACCTGCTCAAGGGCGCGGCGACGCAGGCGCTGCAGAACCTCAACCTCGCCTTCGGTTTCGACGAGACCGCGGGCATTCCGCTCTAAACAGCCGTCATCCCGAGCGCAGCGAGGGGCCTGCTTTTCCCTGGCTGACAGCAGATCCCTCGCTGCGCTCGGGAAGACACAAGGGAAATATCGCAATGTCCGATCTGCTCTGGCAAAAACCCGGCGTCAAGGTCGACGCACGCATCCAGGCGTTCCTCGCCGGAGAGGACGTGATCCTCGACCGCGAGTTCTTCCTGTTCGACATCGAGGCCAGCCGCGCGCATGCCGAAGGCCTGCAGCAGATCGGCATCCTTGCGGCCGACGAGCTGGACGGCATCCGCCGCGAACTGGCGACGCTGGCGGAGGACTACCGCGCCGGTCACTTCGTCCTCGACGAGCGTTTCGAAGACGGGCATTCGGCGATCGAATCCCGCCTGATCGAACGCCTCGGCGATGCCGGTCGTCGCATCCACACCGGCCGCAGCCGCAACGACCAGATCCTGGTCGCCACGCGCCTGTGGCTGAAGGACCGGCTCGCGCGCGTCGCCGCGCTGTGCCGTGAATCCGCGGAAATCGCGTTGGCCCGCGCCGAGGCCGAAAGCACGCTGCCGTTGCCGGGCTACACGCACCTGCAGCGCGCCGTGGTCTCCTCGTGCGGCATGTGGTGGGCGGCCTGGGCCGAGGGCTTCATCGATGATGCGCTGCGTGCGCAGCAGACGCTGGCCTGGGTCGATGCGAACCCGCTCGGCAGCGCCGCCGGCTACGGCGTCAACCTGCCACTGGCGCGCGAACACACCACGCAGGCGCTCGGCTTCGGTCGCATGCAGGTGTCGGCGGCCTACGCGCAGCTGTCGCGTGGCAAGTTCGAGATGGCGGCGATCGAGGCGCTGTCGTCCGCGCTGCTCGACCTGCGCCGCCTGGCCTGGGACCTGAGCCTGTTCACCAGTGCCGAATTCGGCTTCGTGAAGCTGCCGTCCGAGTACACCACCGGCAGCTCGATCATGCCGAACAAGCGCAACCCCGACGTGATCGAACTGATGCGCGCCACCTATGCCGCTGCTGCGGCCGCGCGCACCGAGATCGAACAACTGCTGTCGCTGCCGTCCGGCTACCATCGCGACCTGCAGTTCTCCAAGGGCGCGATCTTCCACGCCTTCGGGCGCGGCCTGGGCGCGCTGGAGCTGTTGCCGGACCTGTTGCGCAACCTCGAATGGAAGCCGGACGCCATGCGCGCCGCGCTCGACCCGTCGATGTACGCCACCGATCTCGCCGTCGATCTCGCGCGCCAGGGCATGCCGTTCCGCGACGCCTACAAGCAGGCGGCTGATCCGGCACGTTGGGCGCAAGGCGACCCCGACGCCAGCCTCGCCGCACGGGTATCGCCCGGTGCCGCGGCCGACCTGCGCCTGGATGTCCTGCGCGCGCGCTGCGAGGCGCTGGGCTGATGGACGCGCACGCCTTCGGCGCGCAGGCGTTGCCGGCATGGCGACGCGCCGTGCTGAAGGTGGGCAGCAGCCTGCTGGCGGCGGACAGCGGCGGCGTCTCCGAACGTTATGCCGCCGGACTCGCCGCGTTCGTGACGCGCAGTCGCGAGCAGGGGCGCGAGGTGGTTATCGTGTCGTCCGGTGCCGTCGCGGCCGGGCGCGGCGTATTGCACACCGAAGCCGCGGGCCTCACCCAGCGGCAGGCGCTGGCCGCGCTGGGGCAGGCGCACGTGATCGCGCTGTGGCAGCGCCTGTTCTCGGTGCCTGTCGCGCAGGTGCTGCTCAGCCATGACGACCTGCGCAACCGCCGCCGCTACCTCAACGCGCGCGCCACGCTGCGCGAACTGTTGCGCCTGCAGGTCGTGCCGGTGGTCAACGAGAACGACACCGTCGCGGTCGACGAGCTGAAGCTCGGCGACAACGACAATCTCGCCGCCGTGGTCGCGGCCCTGGTCGATGCCGACGTGCTGCTGATCGCCACCGACATCGCCGGGCTGTACAGCGGCCATCCCGTGCGCGATCCGCAGGCCAGGCCGGTGCCACAGGTCGAACGGATCACGCCGGAGATCGTGAAGATGGCGGCCGGCGAAGCGGGGACGCTCGGCACCGGCGGCATGCGCACCAAGCTCGAGGCCGCGGGCAAGGCGGCGGCCGCGGGCATCGACACGCTGCTGTTCTGCGGTCGCGACGGCGATGTCGTCGCCGCGCTCGCGGAGGGTCGCCTGCACGGCACCTGCATCCGCGCCCACGGCGACCGCCTGCTGGCGCGCAAGCTCTGGCTGCGCAACGCGCCCGCCGGCCTGCATGGCGTTCGCGTCGACGCGGGCGCGGCGCAGGCGTTGGGAGCGCGCGGCGCCTCGTTGCTGCCGGGCGGCGTCGTCGCCGTCGAAGGCGAATTCGGACGCGGCGACCTGATCGAAGTGCGGCTGGCCGGCGACACCGGCGATACCGTCCTGGCGCGCGGCCTCGCCCAGTACAACGCGACCGACCTGCGTCGCATCGCCGGCCGGCACAGCCGCGACATCGAAACCATCCTCGGTTACCGCTATGGAGAAGCCGTGATCCACCGCGACGACCTGGTGCTGCTGCCCATGGACGCACGGGCGGAGAACGCATGAGCGGCTACGTCCGTGCCCTGGCCGAAGCCGCGCGCGAAGCGCAGGCGGTGATCGCCGCGCTCGATGCCGACGCGCGCACGCGCCTGGTGGCCGCAATGGCCGACGCCGTCGATGCCGACCGCGTCGCCATCCTGGCCGCCAACGCGCAGGACCTGCAGCGGGCGCGCGACGCGGGAACCGGCGGGGCGATGCTCGATCGCCTCCGGCTCGACGACGCGCGCCTGGACGGCGTGGTGAAGGCCTTGCGCGAGATCGCGGCGTTGCCCGATCCGGTCGGCCAGGTCACACGCAGCGAGGTGCGTGCCGATGGCCTGCGCATCGAGCGGGTGCGGGTGCCGCTGGGCCTGGTCGCGATGATCTACGAGGCGCGGCCGAACGTGACCGCCGACGCGACGGCGCTGTGCCTCAAGTCGGGCAACGCGGTGATCCTGCGCGGCGGCTCCGAAGCCCTGGCCAGCAATTGCGCGATCGCCGCCAGCCTTCGCCGCGCCCTGCGCGAATGCGGCCTGCCCGAAGCAGCGCTGGTGCTGATCGAGGATCCCGCGCGCGAGCACGTGCTCGAGCTCCTGCAGCTGACCGATCTGGTCGACCTGGCCATCCCGCGCGGCGGGGAAGGGCTGATCCGCTTCGTCGCCGAGCACGCGCGCGTCCCGGTGATCAAGCACTACAAGGGCGTGTGCCACCTCTACGTCGACCGTGCGGCCGACGTGGCGCTCGCCACGCGCCTGCTGCTCGACGGCAAGGCGTCGCGGCCGGGGGTGTGCAATGCGCTGGAGACGCTGCTCGTCCATGCCGAGGTCGCCGAAGTATTCCTGCCCGGGGCGCTGGCGGCCTTGGCGGCGCGCGGCGTCGAGGTGCGCGGCGACGCGCGGGTGCGGGCGTTGTGGCCCGGGGCGCAGGCCGCCAGCGAGGCCGACTACGCCGCCGAGTTCCTCGACCTGGTGATCGCCGTGCGCGTGGTCGATTCCCTCGAGGACGCCCTGGCGCACATCCGCCGCCACGGTTCCGACCACACCGAAGTCATCGCGACCGCGGATGCCGCCGCCGCCGAGGCGTTCGTGCGCGGCCTGCGCAGTTCCGCGGTGATGGTCAACGCGTCGTCGCGCTTCAACGACGGCGGCGAGCTGGGCCTGGGCGCGGAGATCGGCATTTCCACCACGCGCCTGCACGCCTACGGCCCGATGGGGCTGGAATCGCTGACCATCGAGCGCTTCGTCGTGCGCGGGGCCGGGCACGTGCGCCATCCGGACCTGCTCGACTGAACGCGCCGCCCCGGATGTCCGCGGCCGATGCCCGCGACTCAATTCGGGATCCAGAACGAAAAACGCCGGCGCAAGGCCGGCGTTCTTCGTGGATCGATTGGTCGGGGAGACAGGATTTGAACCTGCGACTTCTACGTCCCGAACGTAGCGCTCTACCAGGCTGAGCTACACCCCGACGGCAGAGCCCGGCATTCTAAAGGTGCGATTCGTTCCGGGCAAGTGGTCAGTTGCCATGACCTGCGGATCGGGCCCGCGCGGGCCACCGCCAGTTAAACTGTGAAGCCGCGCATAGCCGCCGGATTCCCGCTTCCGGGTATCCCCGATTTCTGGAGTTTCGCTTGATCAAGCCGCGTACCCCGCCCGGCGTCATGGAGTTGTTGCCTCCTGACCAGATCGCCTTCCAGCGCATGCTGGACGTGATCCGCCGCAACTACGAACGCTTCGGCTTCCTGCCGGTGGAAACGCCGGTGATGGAGCTGTCCGAGGTGCTGTTGACCAAGTCCGGCGGCGAGACCGAGCGGCAGGTGTATTTCGTCCAGTCCACCGGCGCCCTGGCCAAGTCCGCGGAAGCTGGATCGCCCGACGGGGTGCCGGAGCTGGCGCTGCGCTTCGACCTCACCGTGCCGCTGGCCCGCTATGTCGCCGAGCACGAGCACGACCTCGCGTTCCCGTTCCGCCGCTACCAGATGCAGCGCGTGTACCGCGGCGAGCGTGCCCAGCGCGGCCGTTTCCGCGAGTTCTACCAGTGCGACATCGACGTGATCGGCAAGGATGCACTGAGCGTGCGTTTCGACGCGGAAATCCCGGCGGTCATCCATTCGGTGTTCTCCGAACTGGACATCGGTGCCTTCACCATCCAGATGAACAACCGCAAGCTGATGCGCGGCTTCTTCGAGGCGCAGGGCGTCGCCGATGGCGAGCTGCAGGCGCTGGTCTTGCGCGAGGTCGACAAGCTCGACAAGCGCGGCGAGGACTACGTGCGCGAGACGCTGACGGGCGAGGGCTTCAATCTCGCAGCCGATGCGGTCGACCGCATCATGGCCTTCGTCAAGGTGCGCTCGACCTCGCATGCCGATGCGCTGGCGCAGCTGGCGGCGCTGGGTGATCACGAGGCCCTGCGCGAAGGCGTGGCCGAACTGCGCGAAGTGCTGGAGCTGGTCCGCGCCATGGGCGTGCCCGAGTCGCACTACGCACTGAACTTCTCCATCGCGCGCGGCCTGGATTACTACACCGGCACCGTGTACGAGACCACGCTCAACGACTACCCGCAGATCGGTTCGATCTGCTCGGGTGGCCGCTACGAGAACCTGGCCAGCCACTACACCAAGTCCAAGCTGCCGGGCGTGGGCATCTCCATCGGCCTGACCCGCCTGTTCTGGCAGCTGCGCGAGGCGGGCCTGCTCGGCAACGCCGCGGGCAGCACGGTGCAGGTGCTGGTGACGCAGATGGACGCCGCGCACCTGCCGCATTGCCTGTCCGTTGCCGGCGACCTGCGCCGCGCCGGTTTCAACACCGAAGTGGTGATGGAAGCCGGCAAGCTCGCCAAGCAGTTCAAGTACGCCGACCGCGCCGGCATCCGCTTCGTGATCGTGCTCGGCGAGGATGAAATCGCCAACGGTACGGTGACGGTGAAGGACCTGCGCCGCGAAGACCAGTTCACCATCGACCGCCACGAACTCGTGAGCGCACTGCGCGTGGAACTCGCGCAGGCCGAAGCATTGCAGGGCACCCACGCATGAAATCCATTCGCCTCGACGGACGCTCGCTGACGCGGGCGCAACTGGTCGCGGTCGCGCACGGCGCGACCGTCGAACTCGAACCCACGCAGCTGCCCGCCGTGCAGCGGGCGGCCGACTTCCTCGCCGAGCAGGCGCGCCGCGAGGAGCCGATCTACGGCGTCAACACCGGCTTCGGCAGCAACGCCGACAAGCTGCTGGGCGCGCACCGCGTGCGCGATCACCTGCCGGGTGCGGAAAAGAACGCCGAAACGCTGCACGAGGAACTGCAGCGCAACCTGATCGTCACCCACGCCGTGTGCGTGGGCGAACCGTTCGCACCGGAAGTCGTGCGCGCGATGCTGTGCATCCGCATCAACACGCTGATGCGCGGCCACTCGGGCATCCGGGTGGAGATCCTGCAGGCGCTGACCGCGATGCTCAACGCCGGCGTGGTGCCGGTGGTGCCGCAGCTGGGTTCGGTCGGCGCGAGCGGCGACCTCGCGCCGCTGTCGCACCTGGCCATCGTGCTGCTCGGCGGCGGCGAAGCCTTCTACCAGGGCGAACGCCTCGCCGGCGGCGAAGCGCTGGCGCGCGCCGGCCTGCAGCCGGTGAAGCTGTCGTACAAGGAAGGCCTGGCGCTGAACAACGGTACCGCGCAGATGCTGGCGACCGGCGTGCTCGCGCTGGCGAAGCTCGAGGCGCTGGTGGAAACCGCCGACCTTGCCGCGGCGATGACCATCGACGCCTTCGCCGGCCGCCTCGGCGCGTTCGCGGAAGAAGTGCACGCGCTGCGCCCGCACCCGGGCCAGGTCGAAACCGCCGCGAACCTGCGTCGCCTGCTCGAAGGTTCCACCCTCAGCGACATCGCCTACCACCTGGTGCCGCGCTTCCGCCAATGGCAGCCGGAGAGCTGGGACAGCGCGGAGTTGCAGCAACTGCGCTTCGACATCGGCTGGGACTGGGTGCCGTTCACCCAGCGCCACGGCCGCGAGAAGTTCTACCAGCGCTTCCGCCCGTTCCGTGGCGGCAAGAAGCACCAGCCGCAGGACAGCTACTCGCTGCGCTGCATCCCGCAGGTGCACGGCGCGGTGCGCGACGCGCTGGCGCAGGCCGCGCGTGTGCTCGACATCGAACTCAACGCACTGACCGACAACCCGATCGTGTTCCCGGATGCGAAGGCGGAATTTGTCGAGCAGCAGGTGATCTCCGCCGGTCACTTCCACGGCATGCCGCTGGCATTGGCGATGAGCTACGTGAAGGCCGCCATCCCGGTGCTGGCGAGCATTTCCGAGCGCCGCCTCAACAAGCTCGTCGACAGCGCCACCAACGACGGCCTGCCGGGCTTCCTGATCGGCAACGAGGACGGCACCGAATCGGGTTTCATGATCGTGCAGTACACCGCGGCGGCGATCGTCAACGATCTCGCCAGCCGCGCCATGCCGGCGTCGGTGTATTCGATTCCGACCAGCGCGAACGCCGAGGACCACGTGTCCATGGGCGCCAACGAGGCGCGGCACGTGCTCGCGATGGCCGACGACCTGGGCAAGGTGCTGGGGCTGGAGCTGTACACAGCCGCGCAGGCGCTGGACCTGCGCCGCGACATGATCAACGCGGCGCGCGGATTGGCGGTGCGCACCGATGCCGCAGGCCTCGCCGCGAAGGTGGCGGGCGGTCCGGCGGCGGGCAGCGAGGACCGCGACGGCTTCCTGGGCGAAGTGGAAAGCCTGCGCGTCGAACTGGCGAATGCCGACGCCTTCCATCCGGGCAACGCCGTGGCGCGCGCGCACGCGGCGATCCGCGAGCAGCTGCCGTTCTTGGCCCGCGACCGCGCACTCGATGGCGAAGTCGCCACCGCCGTGCGCCTGGTCAAGGAAGGCGTCGTTCTCGCCGCCGCGCGCGGCTGATCGAGATCGATCGAAGCGACAGTCGGGGCGGCGTCAGGCCGCCATGACCGCCGATGTCCGCACGCAATCGCGGCCGTCGGCCTTGGCCCGGTAGAGGGCTTCGTCGGCCCGTTGCAGCGCGGTTTCCGCGCCTGCCTTCGAACGCGTGTCCACCGAGTGCACGCCGAAGCTCGCCGTCACCTGGATCGTGGCGCCCTCGCAGCGGAACGGCTCGGCGCGCAGCCGTGCACGCAATTCCTCGGCGACGTGGGTCGCGCCTTCCAGGTCCGTGCCCGGTAGCGCTACCACGAACTCCTCGCCACCGAAGCGTGCCAGCAACGCGTTGTGCTGGCGCAGCGTCTGCCCGATCACGCCGGCTGCCCAGCGCAGGCATGCGTCGCCGACGAGGTGGCCGTGGCGGTCGTTGATCTGCTTGAAGTGGTCGAGGTCGATCATCAGCAGCGACAGGTGCCGGCCGCTGCGCGCCTGCGACAGCAGGCCTTCCATGCCCTCGTGGAAGAAGCTGCGGTTGTGCAGGCCGGTGAGGCTGTCGCGCTGGCTGGATTCGCGCAGGCGTCCGTGCGCATCGGCGAGCTGGTTCAGCGCGTTGCTGAGTTCGGAGGTGCGCTGCGCGACCTTCTGTTCCAGCTGGTCGCGGGAGTCGCGGATGATGCGCTCGTTCTCGCTGCGCAGGGCCGAGTAGCGGTAACCCAGGCCGATCGACAGCAGCAGCATCTCCATCGCCGAACCGATCTCCTTGCCGTATTCGGTGAGGAAGACCTTGGGCACGAGGCCGAACGCGACCGCCGCGAACATGCCCGTGCCGAGCAGGAACATCGCCCAGGCCAGCAGGAAGATCACCGCCGGCTTGTAGCCGCGCCGGGTGATGACCAGGCCCAGTGCCGCCACCCAGCTGATGCTGAGGAACACCGTCGCCGAGGCGATCGGCGTGGTGACGTGGTAGGGGAGCTGCGTGGCCGCCAGGCCCAGCAGCACGTAGAACGCGATGATGCCCAGGCTGATGCGGTCGCCCAACCGCCAGCGTTCGCGCAGGCCGAGGAAGGTGCGGGTGAACTGCTGCATGCCCACCTGCGACAGGCAGATCGACAGCGGCACCGACTTGTCGGCCAGCCACGTCGAGTTGGGCCACAGGTATTCGAAGCCGAGGCCGTTGAGCGTGAACAGCACCAGCCCGAACGCGCAGATGTGCAGCAGGTACCAGAAGTAGCTGGCATCGCGCAGGGTCAGCCACAGCACCATGTTGTAGAAGAACAACGCCAGCAGGATGCCGTAGTACACGCCCATGCCCAGCTGCGCATCGCGCGACATCTCGGTGAAGGCCGCCTGCGTGTAGAGCTTCAGCGGCACCTGCATCGAGCTCTGGCTCTGCACGCGCACGAACACGTCGACCGGCTGTTCGCGTGGCAGGTCGATCAGGAAGTTGGGATGGCGGTAGCTGATGCTGCGCCCATCGGCGAAGGGCAGGGCGTCGCCGCCACGCCAGTGCTGCGTGCGGCCGTCGGCGTAGTTGGCGTAGACATCGATGTTGTCGCTGAGCGCGTACTGCTGCACCAGCAGCCAGCGCTGCTCGCGTTCGGAGCGGTTGAGCAGGCGCACGTGGAACCAGTAGGCGCCGGTCTGGAAGCCGAAGGCCGCGCTCTCGTCGGGCAGGCGCGCGAACCGGTTGTTGGCCAGCTTGTGCGCGCTATCGCGCAGCGAGTCCTTCGCGGCGGCGTCGTGGTAGTAGAGGACGTGCGAGGACAGCGGCACGGCCGGCGTGGCGTCCGTGAGGACGACCGTGTCGGCGGCACGCGCGGGCAGGGCGGTCAGCAACAGCAGCCATCCGAGGCAGGCACCCAGCAGTGATCGCGCGATCCCCATTCGAACCCCTCGCAGCCGCTCGCGGCGGGCGTGAAGGGAGTGTACTTCAGCTTTTTGGCGGCTTCGTGCGCCCGCCGGGGCGGTTGACGCGGCATTTCCGCGGCTGCTAATGTATTAACGCGTTAATACATTAATCAAGCCAGACAGCAGGCCAGTTGCCCCGATGAAGCGTCGCCCCTCCGATACTGAACAGGTCGAGGATGCCCTCGATGACCTTGCCAATGCCCTGCAGCGGCTGATCACCGCTGCGCAGGTGCGCGCCTTCCTGGAAGACCTGTGTACCCCGGCCGAGCTGGAGGCGATGAGCGATCGCTGGAAGGTGGTGCCCCTGGTCGCGGAGGGCGTTCCGTATCGCGAGATCCACGACCGCACGCTGGTCAGCGTGACCACCATCGGTCGCGTCGCGCGCACGTTCGAGCGCGGCGCCGGTGGCTACGCGGCGGCGCTGAAGCGCCGTGGCGCGCGTTGAGGGCCGGCCGATGAGTCCGATTGCCCCGCCGTCCGGCCGCGACCGCCTGCGCGTCGCCATCCAGAAATCCGGCCGCCTGGCCGAACCGGCCCGTGCCCTGCTGGCCTCGTGCGGCCTGAGCTGGCGCGAAAGCCGCGACCGCCTGTTCTGCTACGGCGAAAGCCTGCCCATCGACCTGCTGCTGGTGCGCGACGACGACATCCCGGGGCTGATCGCCGATGGCGTCTGCGACCTCGGCATCGTCGGCCGCAACGTCCTCAGCGAGCAGGACCTGGCCAACCGCGTCGACGGCACCGGTCCGCGCTTCCGCGAACTGCAACCGCTCGGTTTCGGCGGCTGCCGCCTGGCGCTCGCCGTACCCGAGACGTGGAGCTGGCGCGACGCCTCGCAGCTCGCCGGCAAGCGCATCGCCACCAGCTACCCGCAGCTGCTGTCGAAGTGGCTCGCCGACGCGGGCATCGACGCACAGGTGGTCCTGTTGTCGGGTTCGGTCGAGATCGCCCCGCGCCTGGGCCAGGCGGATGCGATCTGCGATCTCGTTTCCAGCGGTTCGACGCTGGCCGCGAACCAGCTCAAGCCGGTGCAGACCCTGCTGGAAAGCGAAGCCGTGCTCGCCGGCCCCGCCGCCGACTTCGACGATGCCCGCGCCGAGTTGATGGAACTGCTGCTGCGTCGCCTCGACGGCGCGCTGCGCATCCGCCGCAGCAAGCTGCTGATGTTCCAGGCGCCGCGCGAACTGCTGCCGACGCTGCTGCCATTGCTGCCCGATGCCGAGGCACCGACGGTGATGCAGATCGACGGGGCCGAGCGCCTCGCGCTGCAGGCCCTGTGCCACGGCGCACTCACCTGGCAACGCCTGGAGGAATTGAAGCGGGCGGGCGCCTGCGGCCTGATGGTGCTGCCGGTCGAGGGCCTGCTGGCATGAGGCGCGTCGACTGGAAGCAATTGGACCGAAGCGAGCGCATTGCGTCGTTGCGCCGGCCCGCGCAGGTCATGGCGCCGGAAACGAGCACGGCGGTCGCGATCATTCTCGAAGCGGTGCGGCAAGGCGGCGATAGGGCCCTGCGCGACTACACCGCGCGTTTCGACAAGGCGGACCTCGACGATTTCACCGTGTCGACGAGCGAGTTCGCCGTGGCGGAAGCCGCATTGACGCCTGCGCTGCGCTCGGCCATACGCGAAGCGGCGGAACGGATCCGCGCATTCCACGAAGCCGGCATGGCCGGCGAATTCACCGTCGCGACGGCCACGGGCGTCAACTGCGGGCGCATCCTGCGGCCGATCCCGCGCGTCGGCCTGTACGTTCCCGCCGGCTCCGCGCCGCTGCCGTCGACGGCGCTGATGCTGGGGATCCCGGCCGCGCTGGCCGGTTGCGACGACATCGTGCTGTGCACGCCACCGCGCGCGGACGGCACGGCGGATCCGGCGGTGCTGTTCGCGGCGCGCTGCTGCGGCATCGATCGCGTGTTCAAGCTCGGTGGCGCACAGGCCATCGCGGCGATGGCATTCGGCACGCAGACGGTGCCGCGTTGCGACAAGCTGTTCGGTCCGGGCAACGCCTACGTCACCGAAGCCAAGCGCCAGGTGTCGATGGTGGAAGGCGGCGCCGGCATCGACATGCCGGCGGGGCCGTCCGAAGTGCTGGTGATCGCCGACGCCGGCGCCAATCCTGTGTTCGTGGCGGCGGACCTGCTGTCGCAGGCCGAACACGGCGCCGACTCGCAGGTGGTGCTGATCAGCGACGATGCGGCGATGCTCGACGCGGTGCTGGGCGAAGTCGCCCGCCAGGTCGAGGCCTTGCCGCGTGGCGAGGTGGCGAAGCAGGCGTTGCGTGCGTCGCTGGCGGTCCGCGTCGACTCGCTGGAACAGGCCTTCGCCATCAGCAACGACTACGCGCCGGAGCACCTGATCCTCGCCCTGCGCAAACCGCGCGGCTGGCTGCCGCGCGTGCGCAGCGCCGGTTCGGTGTTCCTCGGCGACTGGGCGCCCGAAGCGCTGGGCGACTACTGCAGCGGTACCAACCACGTGTTGCCCACCAGCGGCGCCGCGCGCTGGTGCAGCGGGCTGAGCGTTGCCAGTTTCCAGACCTCGATCACCGTGCAGGAAGTCGCCCGCGAAGGGCTGGCGGCGATCGGCCCCTGCGCCGTCGAACTCGCCTCCGCCGAGGGGCTCGACGCGCACCGGCTCGCGGTGCAACTGCGCCTGGAGGCGCTGGCGGCATGAGCGTGCTCGATCTCGTACGCGCCGACCTGCGCGACTTCACCGGCTACCGCTCCGCGCGCAGCGACAGGCTCGATGGCTCGGTCTGGTTGAATGCCAATGAATCGCCGTGGGCGAATCCGGCCGATGCCGACGGCACGCTGCGCCGCTACCCCGAACCGCAACCGCAGCGCTTGCGCGCCGCGCTCGCGGAGCTCTACGGCGTAGAACCGGCGCAACTGCTCGCCGGGCGCGGCAGTGACGAAGGCATCGATCTGCTGCTGCGCGCGCTGTGCCGTCCGGGTAGCGATGCCGTCGTCGTCACCACGCCCACCTTCGGCATGTACGCCGTGTGCGCGCGCTTGCACGGCGCGGAGGTCGTCGACGTGCCGCTGCTCGAAGGCGAGGGCGGCTACGCCTGCGACTTCGCGGCCGTGGGCGATGCAGCCGAGCGGCGCGCGGCGAAGATCGTCTTCCTGTGTTCGCCCGGCAATCCGGGCGGCAACCTGCTGCCGCTCGACGCGATCGCGGCATTGGCGCAACGCCTGCGCGATCGCTGCGTCGTGGTCGTCGACGAGGCCTACCTCGAGTTTGCCGCGGCGCCATCGGCCACCGGCTTGCTTCGGGAGTTTGCGAACGTCGCCGTCCTGCGCACCCTGTCCAAGGCGCACGCACTGGCGGCAGCGCGGATCGGTAGCGTGATCGCCGATGCCGACCTGCTCGCGGTCCTGCAGCGCTGCCAAGCGCCGTATCCGCTGCCGCAGCCATGCGTCGAAGCCGCGTTGGCGGCACTCGCGCCCGCGGCGTTGGCGCGAACCCGCGCGCGCATCGACGAAACCATCCGCGAGCGCTCGCGCCTGCAGGCGGGGCTCGACGCGCTGCCGGCGATCCGCCGGGTCGCGCCCTCCACGGCCAATTTCGTGCAGGTGCGTTGCCACGATCCGCAGGCCGCATTCCAGGCATTGCTGGGGCAGGGCATCGTCGTGCGCGACCTGCGGGCGATGCCCGGCCTGTCCGATGCGCTGCGCATCAGCATCGGCACGCCCGAGCAGAACCAGCGCGTGCTCGCGACGATCGCGGCGCTCTCGGTGCCGGCGGGAGCGGCCGCATGAGCGCGATCCTCTTCGTCGATCGCGACGGCACCCTGATCGAGGAGCCGGCCGACTTCCAGATCGACCGCTTCGACAAGCTGCGCTTCGTCGCGGGCGTGGTCCCGGCGATGCTGCGGCTGCGCGATGCCGGCTACGAATTCGTGATGGTCACCAATCAGGACGGCCTCGGCACCGACGCGTTTCCCCGCGCCGACTTCGACGGCCCGCACCAGCTGATGCTGCAGGTGTTCGCGAGCCAGGGCATCGTGTTCCGCGACGTCCTGATCGACAGCAGTTTCCCGGCCGACAACGCGCCCACCCGCAAGCCCGCGCTCGGCCTGGTGCAGGACTACCTGCGCGACCATCGCATCGACTGGGCGCGTTCGGCGATGGTCGGCGACCGCGAGACCGATGCGCAATTCGCACGCAACCTCGGCGTGCGTTCGTTCCAGTTGCGCACGGCGCAGTTCGGCGGCGCCTGGGACTGGGCGGGCATTGCCCGCGAGCTGGTGGAATCGCCACGCATCGCGGAAGTGGCGAGGAATACCCGCGAAACGAAGATCACGGTCCGCGTCGATCTCGACTCGCCGGCCGAGCCGCTTGCCAGCACTGGGCTGGGCTTCTTCGACCACATGCTCGAGCAGCTCGGCAAGCACGGTGACTTCGGCCTCACGCTGCGTTGCGACGGCGACCTGCACATCGACGAGCACCACACGGTCGAGGACTGCGGACTGGCCCTGGGGCAGGCGTTGAAGCAGGCACTGGGCGACAAGCGCGGCATCGGTCGTTACGGCTTCACGTTGCCGATGGATGAAGCGCTGGCCAGCGCGGCGCTGGATTTCTCCGGGCGGCCGTACTTCGTCTTCGACGGCGAGTTCCGTCGCGAGCGCGTCGGCGAGTTGCCGACCGAACTGGTGCCGCACTTCTTCCGTTCGCTGTGCGAGACCGCGGGCCTGAACCTGCACCTGAAGGTGGACGGCGACAACGACCACCACAAGGTCGAAGCGTGCTTCAAGGTCGTCGCGCGCGCCCTGCGTCAGGCGATCGCGCGCGAGGGCACCGCGTTGCCCAGCACCAAGGGCGTGCTGTGATGGAGGTCGTGCTGATCGATTCGGGCGGTGCGAACATCGGATCGGTGCGCTATGCGCTGGAGCGGCTGGGCGTGAACGCGCAGCTCAGCGCGGATGCGGAGACGATCACCCGTGCCGAGCGCGTGATCCTGCCAGGCGTCGGCGCCGCTGGTGCGGGCATGGCGCGGCTGCGTGAGCTGGGACTGGTCGATGTCGTGCGCAACCTGTCGCAGCCGTTGCTGGGCATCTGCCTGGGCATGCAGCTGTTGTTCGAATCCTCGGAGGAGAACGAAACCGCGTGCCTCGGCCTGGTTCCCGGGCGCGTGCGCAAGCTGGCCGCGGGCGAGGGCATCCGCGTGCCGCACATGGGCTGGAATGCCTTGCAGCCGCGTCGCGACGACGCGCTGCTGGCCGGCGTGGACACGGGTGCGCAGGCCTATTTCGTGCACAGCTATGCCGCGCCGGTCAGTGACGACACCATCGCGACCGCAACGCACGGTGATCCGTTCAGTGCCGTCGTGCGCCGCGGCCGCTGCTGGGGCGCGCAATTCCACCCCGAACGCTCGGGGCACGTGGGCGCGCGCCTGCTGGAAAACTTCCTGTCGGATCGCCTCGCATGAGCGGCTTCACCCTGTATCCGGCGATCGACGTGCGCGCGGGCCGAGTGGTGCGCCTACGCCAGGGCGACTACGCGCAGGAAACCCTCTACGGCGACGATCCGCGGGCCGTGGCGCAGCGTTATGCGGATGCCGGCGCAGGCTGGTTGCACCTGGTCGATCTCGACGCCGCGCGCGAAGGCGGTTACACGCTCGCGCCGTTGCTGGCGCAGGTGAAGGCGACGACCACGCTGCGGGTTCAGAGCGGTGGTGGCGTGCGCAGCGCCGATGACATGCAGCGCATGCTCGACGCGGGTGCCGATCGGGTCGTGCTCGGGTCCTTGGCCGTGCGCGCGCCGGAGACGGTGATGGCATGGCTGCAGACGTTCGGCGTAGAACGAATCACCGTGGCTTTGGACGCGCGGTGCGTGGATGGTCGCTGGCTGCTGCCGACCGAGGGCTGGACCAACGCGAGCGGCATCGAGCTGGAACACCTGCTGGCGCGTTATTCCGACGCGGGCCTGCGGCATGTCCTGTGCACCGACATCGACCGCGACGGCATGCTGGCCGGTCCGAACGTCGCCCTCTACCGCGACATCGTGGCGCTGCTGCCGGACCTGCAGCTGCAGGCATCCGGCGGCGTGCGCGACATCGGCGACATCGAGGCCGCACGCGAAGCCGGCTGCGCCGGCGCCGTGCTCGGTCGGGCCCTGCTCGAAGGCCGTTTCGACCTGGCGCAGGCCCTGCGCGAGGAGCTGGCATGCTGAGTCGGCGCATCATTCCCTGCCTGGATGTGCGCGACGGACGCGTGGTGAAGGGCGTGCGCTTCCGCGACCACGTCGACATGGGCGACATCCTCGACCTGGCCCTGCGTTACCGCGACGAAGGTGCGGACGAACTGGTGTTCTACGACATCACCGCGAGCCCGCAAGGCCGGCGCGCCGACCGTGGCTGGGTCGAGCGCGTGGCCCGCGTCATCGACATTCCCTTCTGTGTCGCCGGCGGCATCCGTGGCGTGGAGGACGCGCGCGAGCTGCTCTATGCCGGCGCCGACAAGGTGTCGATCAACTCGCCCGCGCTGGAGCGGCCCGAACTGATCGGCGAGCTCGCACAGGCCTTCGGCGTGCAGTGCGTCGTCGTCGGCATCGACAGCCTGCGCGACGAAGACGGCGAATGGCGCGTGCGCCAGTACACGGGCGATCCCGCGCGCACGCGGCCGTTGCCGCGACGCACGCTGGACTGGGTAGTCGAGGCGCAGCAGCGCGGCGCGGGCGAGATCGTGCTCAACTGCATGGGCAGCGATGGCGTGCGCGCGGGCTTCGACATCGCGCAGTTGCGCGCGGTGCGTGCGGTCTGCGAAGTGCCGTTGATCGCATCGGGTGGCGCGGGTGTGCCCGGCCACTTCCAGCAGGTGTTCGAGCAGGCCGACGTGGACGGCGCGCTCGCCGCCTCGGTCTTCCACTCGGGGGCGATCCGCATCTCCGAACTCAAACAGGCGCTGCGCGGGCAGGGCATCGAGGTGCGCGATGCGGCATGACGCGACGAAAGCATTGCAGGTCGATGCCCTGGCCTGGGACAAGCAGAATGGACTGCTGCCCGCGATCGTGCAGGATGCCGCCACGCTGCGCGTGCTGATGCTCGGGTACATGGACCGCGCCGCGCTGGAAACCACGCTGGCCGAGGGCAAGGTCACGTTCTACAGCCGCAGCAAGCAGCGGCTCTGGACCAAGGGCGAAGCCTCCGGGCATTTCCTGCAGTTGGTGTCCATCGATGTCGATTGCGACAACGACTCCCTGCTGGTGCTGGCGCACCCGCAGGGGCCGACCTGCCACCTGCAGCGCGCGAGTTGCTTCCCCGACGCGCCGGGGGAGTTCCTCGCCGAGCTGGAAGCCCTGATCGGGCAACGCGACCGCGAGCGTCCCGCCGGCAGCTACACCTCGGGGCTGTTCGAAGACGGCGTGCGCGCGATCGCGCAGAAAGTCGGTGAGGAGGGGGTCGAGACCGCATTGGCGGCCGTGGCGCAGGGCGACGCGGAACTGCAGGGTGAAGCCGCCGACCTGCTCTACCACCTGCTCGTGCTGCTGCGCGCGCGAGGCCTGCCGCTGGCGGGCGTGGTCGAGGTGCTGCGGGCCCGGCATCGGGCATCGGTTGCAAGGTAGGCGCCGGCTCGGATAATCGTCGCGACCCGCGGAGGCCGCATGCGATTCCTGATTTCGCCGTTCGTAGCCATGCTGGCTGCATTCACGCCCGTTGCGGCCTCGGCGCAGACTGATGCCTGCAATGCCGGCAGCGTCTACGTCGATGGCAACGGCAATGGCCGCCGTGATCGCGGTGAACGCGGCCTGCCGGGCGTCCGCATCTCCGATGGCGAGCGCATCGTCGCCAGCGATGCCGACGGTCGCTATGCATTGCCCGTCGAGGAAGGACGCACCGTCTTCGTCATCAAGCCCGCCGGCTACCGCTTCCCCGTGCGCGCCGACGGCACGCCGGAATTCTGGCGCCATGTGCGCGCGCAGCCTGGCCCGGCGCTGAAGTACGGCGGCATTCCAGTACAACCCGCCGCGTGCCGCGACTTCGCCCTGGTCCCGGAGCGCAAGCGTCGGGACGGGACGCTCGACGTGCTCGTTTTCGCCGATCCGCAGACCAAGTCACTAGTGGATGTCGGCTACTACGATCGCGACGTGATCGAATCCGCGCGCGGCCTGCTGGGCGGGCGACGCGCCGACCTCGGCATCAGCCTGGGCGACATCGCCCACGACGACCTGTCGTTGTACCCGGCGCTCAACCGCGCGACGGCCCGGCTACGCGCGCCGTGGCTGCACGTCGCCGGCAACCACGATCTCGACTTCGATGCGGGCAGCGACGAGGACTCGCTGCTCACTTTCCGCAACACCTACGGGCCGGACACCTTCGCCTGGGAAGAAGCGCAGGCGGTGTTCATCGCGCTTGACGACGTCGTGTACCGGCCGCGTCCGGACGGTGGCTACATCGGCGGGTTGCGTGAATCGCAGTTCGCTTTCCTTGCGAGTTACCTGGCCACGGTGCCACGCGACCGCCTGGTCGTGATCGGCGTGCACATTCCGTTTTTCGATGCGGCGCCGGGCAAGGAGACGTTCCGCCATGCGGATCGCGAACGCCTGTTCGCGCTGCTCGCCGATTTCCCGCATGTCCTGCTGCTCAGCGGCCATAGCCACACGCAACGGCATGTCTTCCACGACGCCCGCAGTGGGTGGACGGGCGCACGGCCGCTGCACGAATACAACGTCGGTGCCGCGTGCGGCTCGTTCTGGTCCGGAGTGAAGGACGCGCAGGGCATTCCCGACACGACGATGGCGGACGGCACGCCCAATGGCTTCGCCACGCTGCGCATCGCGGCCGACCGCAGCTACCAGCTGGCCTGGCATCCGGCCCGCGACGTCGATGCGCAGATTGCGCTGCACGCGCCGCGGGTGTTGCGGCGCGGTTCCTGGCCGGGAACGGGCGTGCACGCGAACGTGTTCATGGGCCGCGACGACACGCGGGTGGAGTACCGCATCGACGAGGGCGAATGGAAGCCGATGCAGCGCGTCGAGCAGCCCGATCCGCGGTTGCTCGCGGAGAACGCCCGCGACGACGAGGCCACCGCCCTGCGTGGTTTCGACCGTCTTCCGGAAGCGTCGCCGTCCATGCATCTGTGGCGCGGGCCGTTGCCTACGAATCTGCAAGTCGGGAGTCACCGCGTGCAGGTTCGCGCATTCCATGTCGTTCCGGGGCGCGAGGTCGAGCAAGTCGAGACTTCGTACAGCCTCTTCAACGGAGAACCCTGATGGTCGCGACGCAGGTGAAGGAGTTTCCCATCAAGCTCTTCCGGACCCGGGCCGCCTGGGAAAAATGGCTGGCGGCCCACGGTGATGCGCCTGGCGTGTGGGTGCAGGTTGCGAAGAAGGACAGCGGCGAAACCAGCGTCAGCCAGAACGAGGCGATCGAGGGTGCGTTATGCCATGGCTGGATTGACGGCCAGAAGCGGGCCATGGATGAGGCGTTCTACTTGCTCCGCTTCACGCCTCGCCGGCCACGTAGCGTGTGGTCCAAGATCAATATCGCCAAGGTCGAACAGTTGATCGCGTCAGGACGAATGCAGCCTGCCGGTCTGCGCGAAGTCGAGGCGGCGAAGCGGGATGGCCGCTGGGATGCGGCGTACGAAGGCTCAAGCCGGATGGAAGTTCCGCAAGAGCTGGCCGATGCCCTCGCCACGAGCGAACGTGCACGCGGCTTCTTCGAACAGCTTGATCGCACCAACCGCTACGCCTTCTGCTGGCGCGTGCATACCGCGAAGAAGCCCGAGACCCGTCGGGCGCGCGCGGAGAAGTTCGTGGCGATGATGGCGCGGGGAGAAAAGATTCACGCCTAGCGGCAAGGTCCGCTCAGCTGGCGAGAACGTCAACGAACGATTCCACACGGGCGTGGCCATGTGTGGCATCGCCCGTGCGCGGTTGCGGGTAGTCTTCGCGGCGATCCACCAGCACCGTCGCCAGGCCGGCTTCGCGTGCGGCGTCGAGTTCTTCGACCACGTCGGACAGGAACAGGATGTCCGACGGCGCGATGCCGATGGATTCGGCGATGTGGCGGTAGCTGGCCGCCTCGCGCTTGCCACCGATCTCCGTGTCGAAGCAGCCCGAGAACAGCGGCGTCAGGTCGCCGGCGTCGCTGTGGCCGAAGAACAGACGCTGCGCCGGCACGCTGCCGGAGGAATACACGTACAGGGGCAGTCCGGCTTCCTTCCACGCCTTCAATGCCGGCGCGGCGTCCGGATAGATGTGCGCGGTGAAGTCGGCGCTGCGGTAACCGTCGGCCCAGACCATGCCCTGCAGCGCCTTCAGCGCGGTGTGCTTGCGGTCCTCGTCGATCCAGCCCTGCAGGACCTCGACGATCATGCGGTCGTCGCACATGCCGCCGTTTTCCGCGGCCACCAGGTCGAGCCAGCGGCGCACGCCGGGTTCCTTGCCGCGTGCGGCGACGAAGGCGGGCAGGGCGCGGCGCGCGTAGGGAAACAGCACGTCCTTGACGAAGGAAATGCTGCTGGTGGTGCCTTCGATGTCGGTGAGGATGGCGCGGATGGGCATGGTCGTGGTTCCTGTCGCGCGGCGTTGGCCGCGCGCGATGCATTCGGTGGTTACTGGATCGGCAGCGTGCGCCGCCGCGCTTCGGTCAGCGCGGCGATGACGCCGTCCAGGTCCAGCAGGCTGTCGCCGATGTCGTCCGCGGCGACGGGATGGATCAGCGGTTCGATGTCCGGATGCGGACGGAAGCCGTCGCCCGCCGCCGAACCGCAGAAGCGGTACGACAGCGCGTCCTGGAAATAATGGGTGTCGACGGCGTCGGGGTCTTCGTCGGGAAAGACGTCCACGCCGATGTAGACCACGGGCTCGACGGCGGGCACGGTCATGTCCGGATCGGCGAAGCGCAGGTGGTAGTACACCTCGCCCGGCAGCAGCGATTCGGGCGACATCCCGCTCAGCCCGCCGCGCCCGGCTCGTAGCGCGGGAAGCGCTGCGCGATGTCGGTGCCGGTGAAGTGCCCGACCCAGCCGTCCGGCTCGGTGAAGAAGCGGATCGCGACGAAGCTCGGCTGCGGGCCCATGTCGAACCAGTGCAGCGCGCTGTCGGGCACCGAGATCAGGTCGCCCTGTTCGCACTTGATCTCGTAGACCTTGTCGCCCACGTGCAGGGTGAACAGGCCGGAGCCGGCGACGAAGAAGCGGACCTCGTCTTCCTTGTGGAAGTGCTCGTCGAGGAACTTCGCCCGCATCGTGTCCTTCTGCGGGTTGTCGGGCGCGATGCTGACCACGTCCACGGTCTTGAAGCCGCGCTCGGCGATCAGCCGGTCGATGTCGCTGCGATAGGCGTCGAGGATGATGTCCGGCGCGTCGCCGGGCGCGATCGGCTTGCCCGCCGACCATTGTTCGAAGCCGACGTCGATCCGGGCCAGCTCGCGGGCCATTTCGGCCTGGTCGTGGGTGGTCAACTGCGGCTCGGTGGGATTGTCTTCGGCGAAGATGCGCAAACGGCTCATGGTGTGCTTCCGTGGGGTGGGTCCTGGCCCACCGCAACTGGTGAAAGGTTCGGTGGCGGGCTGGAGCCCGCCCTACGAACGCAGGCGGCGCAGGTCGAGCTCGCAGCCCAGCAGGAATTCGAAGGCTTCCAGGTGGCGCCGCGCTTCGGGCATGTCGCGGCCCCAGGCGTACAGGCCGTGGCCGTCGATCAGGTAGCCCCACAGCCGCTGCCGGTCGAGCAGGGCGTCGACCTGAGCGGCGAGGGTGTGCATGTCCTGGGTGTTGGCGAACACCGGCACATCCATCTCCACGTCGTGCGTGGTGGTGCCGCTGAAGGCCTTGAGCAGCTCGTAGCCCTCCAGGTGCACGTGGCCCATGCCCGCGTACAGGCGCGAGGCGACGGTCTGGTTGTGCGAATGGGTGTGTAGCACGCAGCCGATGTCGGGGAAGCGCTTGTACAGCTGGGTGTGCAGCAGGGTCTCGGCCGAGGATTTCTGCTCGGTGGCGACCGGGCGGCCGTCGAGGTCGACGACCATGATGTCCGCTTCGTTCAGCTTGCCCTTGTCGCGCCCCGACACGGTGATCGCCACGTTCTGCGCGTCGATGCGGCGCGAGAAGTTGCTGCTGGTCGCCGGGGTCCAGCCGCGCGCGGAGAGCTCGCGCACGTTGACGATGATTTCCATGGCGCATTGCGCCAGGCGGGCGGGGTCGTAGGGGAGCGGGGAATTCATGCGCGAATTGTACCAATCCGGCTCCGGTGCCATGCCCACGGCGGCCTAACGAAAGAGCCCGGCCGAAGCCGGGCTCTTTGCATGGACAACCAGTACGACCTTACGGGCCGGTGCTGGGGCCTTCGTGCACCAGCGGATCGGGCGGCAGCCTGTCGCCCAGGCCGTGCAGCTTGTGCTCGTTGCCCGGCGCCAGGTGGCTGCGGCGGCGCGCATACAGGAAGTACACGAGGAGGCCGACGATCGCCCAGAAGACGAAGAACTTGATCGTCGGGTTCCAGCCGAGGCTGAAGAACAGCAGGCCACAACCGGCCAGCGCCAGCGGACCGACGATCCACACCAGCGGCGTACGGAACGGACGCGGGCGGTTCGGTTCGGTCTTGCGCAGCACCAGCACACCGATGGCGACTGCGGCGAAGGCGAACAGCGTGCCAGCATTGGAAATGTCGGCCAGGATGTCGACCGGGAACAGTGCCGCGAAAAACGCCACGAAGACACCGGTGATCCAGGTGATCACGTGCGGGGTGTGGAACTTCGGATGCACTTCGGACAGCTTGTCCGGCAGCAGGCCATCGCGCGACATGGTGAACAGGATGCGGGTCTGGCCGAACATCATCATCAGCACGACCGACGGCAGCGCCAGGATCGCGGCGAAGCCGACCGCGTCACCCACCAGCGGGTGGCCGATCTGGCGCAGCACGAAGGCCAGCGGTTCCTTGCTTTCCGACAGCGGGCCGCCCGGCTGGGCGCCCATCGAGCCGACCGCGGTGTAGGCGACCAGCAGGTAGATGATGGTGCAGATCGCGAGCGAGCCGATCAGGCCGATCGGGATGTTGCGGTTCGGGTTCTTGGTCTCTTCGGCGGCGGTGGAGACCGCGTCGAAGCCGACGTAGGCGAAGAAGATCGAAGCCGCGGCACCGAGCACGCCAACGCCGGACAGCGGGGTGCCCCAGCCGTTGGGCAGCATCGGTTCGAAATTGGCGCCCTGGACCTTCGGGAAGGCCAGCGCGATGAAGGCCATCAGCGCGGCGATCTTGATCAGCACCAGCACGGCGGTGACCTTGGCCGATTTCGAGGTGCCGGCTACGAGCAGCCCGGTCACGGCCAGCGCCAGCAGGAAGGCAATCAGGTTGAAGCCGCCCTTGTGGTCGATGCCATCGACCAGGTGCACGACGTCGCCCTGGCCCTTCACGTGCTCGATCCAGAACGGACCGGCGGTGAGGAAGTCGGGCAATCCCAGGCCATGCTGCGCCAGGAAGCCGTTGGCATAACCGGACCAGCCCACCGAGACCGCGCCTGCGGCGACCGCGTATTCGAGGATCAGCGCCCAGCCGACCATCCACGCGATCAGTTCGCCCAGCACCGCGTACGAATAGGTGTAGGCGGAGCCCGACACCGGCACCATCGCGGCGATCTCGGAATAGATCAGCGCGGTGAGCGCGCAGACGATGCCGGCGATGATGAACGAGTACATCATGCCCGGGCCGGCCTTGTTGGCCGCGACGGCAGTCAGGACGAAGATGCCCGTGCCGATGACCGCGCCGATGCCGAGCATCGTCAGGTCGAATGCACCCAGCTGGCGCGTCAGTGCGCGCTTGCCGGCGGTCTCCAGAATCAGATCCAGCGGTTTCCTGCGTTGAAACAGCATTACTTTCTCCCCAAAAGCGGAATGACCAGACGCTGCGGGTTCCGCATGGGGCGGTACGCGAGCCGGCGGCAACATACCTTGTGGCGACGCAAGGGCACAAGCCAGAGTCGGCACAGGCGATAATCGCCGGCCCCACGGACGCGCGCGCCATGAACGACCACCTCGGTACCCGATCCATCCCGTCCGGAATTGACGCACTGCATCATGCGCTGCGTGACTATGCGGCGCGATGGGCTGCAGAGGCGGAGGCCGTGGATTTGTTTGGCGGTTTGCTGGAAGACGCGGCGGGCGCGTTCGACCCGTTCGGCCGCGAGCGCCTGGACGGGCATTTCACGGCATCGTCCTGGTTGGTGAACCGCGCCGGCACGCACGTGCTGCTCACGCACCACCGCAAGCTCGACCGCTGGCTGCAACTGGGCGGGCACGCCGACGGCGATCGCGATCTCGCCAACGTCGCGTTGCGCGAGGCCGAAGAGGAATCCGGTCTCGCCGGACTGCGCGTCGATCCCGTCATCTTCGACCTCGATCGCCATTGGATCCCCGAACGCGGCGACGTGCCGGGGCACTGGCATTACGACGTCCGCTACGTCGTGCACGCGGGCGCGAGCGAGGCCTACGTGGTGGGCGACGAATCGCATGACCTGGCCTGGCGCGACATCGCGGCGATCGCCGGCGATCCGGGCGCGGACGAGTCGATGCGGCGCATGGCCGGGAAGTGGCTCGCGCGCGACTGAGGCAACGACACGCCAACGGGCGCTCGAAACGACGAAGGCCAGGCAATTGCCTGGCCTTCATGCGTTGCACGGACGGCAGCGGATCAGTCCGCGCGGCCGGCGAATTCCCCGGTGGCGGTGTTCACCAGCACTTTCTCGCCGTTGCCGATGTACTCGGGCACCATGATCTCGATGCCGGTCGACAGCTTCGCCGGCTTCGGGCGCTTGGTCGCCGTGCCGCCCTTCAGTTCCGGCGGCGTTTCCACCACTTCGATCGCCACGCTCGAAGGCAACTGCACCGCGACGGGCAGGTCGTCGATGATCTGCACGTAGCAGCCGGTCAGGTCGTCGACGATGTAACCGGCGGCGTCGCCGACGACATCGGCGTCGAGCGTGTACGGCGTGTAGTCCTCGTCGTCGAGGAACACGAACGCATCGCCGTCCTTGTACGAGAACGTCGCCTGGCGGCGGCTGAGCTCGACTTCCTTGAGCTCGTCCTCGGCGCCCATGCTGACGTCGAGCTTGGTGCCGCCCGGAACGCTGTACATGGTGAAGCGGTACTTCACGTTGCCGCCGCGGCCCTGCGGCGAGCTGCGCTCGATGTCGCGGATCTGGTAGACGGCGTTGTTGTATTCGACAACGTTGCCTTTCTTTACGTCGTAAGCCTTCATGGGTTCAGTTCGAAGTAAGTGATCGGAAGATGCGTTCGTTGATCCACCAGGTCAGCGCGCCCCACACCGCGCCACCGATGGCGCACAGCGGCACGGCGATGGCGAGCAGCAGGGGCAGGCGCGGGTGGTGCAGACCGAGCTGCAGGCTGACCATGACCGCCAGGAAGGCGGTCATCAGGCCGCCCCACATCAGCACGCCGCGCACGAGCACGAAACGCGCGGCGCCGCGGGCCCGGATCGCGGGCCAGCGTTCGAGCAACTGGCGTTGCTTGTCTGCGCCCAGGGGCATGGTTACTTCGGCGCCAGGCGGGTGGCGCCGTCGAGGCGGATGGTTTCGCCGTTGAGATAGCGGTTGCCGAGGATGTAGGCGACCAGGTCGGCGAATTCCTCCGGGCGGCCCAGGCGCGACGGGTAGGGGATGGTCGCGGCCAGCGACTGCTGCACGGCTTCGGGCATGCCGTCGACCATCGGCGTCCAGAACACGCCCGGCGCCACCGTCATCACGCGGATGCCGAAGCGCGACAGTTCGCGTGCCATCGGCAGGGTCATGCCGACCACGCCGCCCTTCGAGGCGGAGTAGGCGGCCTGGCCGATCTGGCCCTCGTAGGCCGCGACCGACGCGGTGTTCACGATCACGCCGCGCTCGCCGTCTTCAAAGGTTTCGTTGTTCTGCATCACCGCGGCGGCGGCCTTGGCGACGTTGAAGCTGCCGACCAGGTTCACCATCACCGTGGTCTGGAACTGCGACAGCGGCATCGCGCCGTCCTTGCCGAGCATGCGGCCCGCGCCGAGGATGCCGGCGCAGTTGATCGCCGCATTCAGGCCGCCGAGGAAGTCCTTCGCCGCGTCGACATTGGCGACCACGCCGGCTTCGCTGGTCACGTCCGTCTTGAAGTAGCGCGCGTTGGCCTCGCCGAGTTCGGCAACGGCGGCGGCGCCCTTTTCGTCGTTGACGTCGAACAGCGCGACCTTGCCGCCGTGGGCGACCAGGTGCTTGGCGACGGCCAGACCGAGGCCGGAAACGCCGCCGGTGACGATGGCGCGGATGGATTGAAGTTGCATGCTCAGGGCCGAATGGGGATCCAGCCGGCGATTATCGCCGATCCGGCCCGTTTTCCGGAGAGCACGGCCCGCCTGGGGCGGGCCGTGCCAGGTCCGGGAGCCCCTACTGGAGGCCGGCCGTCGTGCTACGGGAGAAGTCCGCGTCGGCAAACAGCATGCCGACCAGTTTCTGGACCGCGCCGGCGTAGTTGTCCATTGCGGCCGGTATCGCCAGCGCGCCGATGAAGGACGACTCCCACTCGTGCTGTGCCTCGAAGGACTTGTCGTAGACCACGGCCTCGCCCTTCTTCACGACGAAACGGGCGGCGACGCGGGCCGTTCCCCGCTTCACCGCGCCGCCATCGAGGTCGTTGCGCAGCAAGGTTCCCGAAATGCGCAGGGGCGAATTGCCCTCGTACTTGCCTGCGGCCTTCAGTTCCGTGACCAGCGCTTCCTGCAGGTAGGTGCCGAAGGTTCCGTCGCTGCCGCCGGTCAATTGCGATCCACGGATGCCGAGGCTGCGGTTGTTGATGCCGGGCGCCGCGTCGAAGCCGTCGACGGCGAGCTTGTCGCTGCGTTTCTGGAGCAGCAGTTCGGTATTGGAGATGCCGGGCTGGTAGCTGGGAGGCGGCATGCTGACGCATGCCGCCAGCGACAGCGACAGGACCGGCAGCAGCAGAAGTCTGCGCATGTCGATCATGGCCTCAGTCGAACGCCTTCTTCTCGGCGAGCTGCTTGAGGGCGTTCCAGGTGATCTGGTCCATCACCTCGTGCACCGCCGCCTGCGGCTCCATGGCGACCAGGCCTTCGGGGCCCTTCTTGTTGCCGATGGTGGTGTGCAGGGCATGCTTGACCGAAGCCTCGGTGACCTTGCCGTCGTGGGAATAGGTAGCGGTCGCGACGTAGCCATCGGTCACCATTGAACCAACCAGGCCAAAGGTCAGCCCGGTGCCGAAGCCCTTGGCGGCGGCGTTGTCGGTGATGGCGACGTTGTCGATCACCAGCTTGAGCACGCCCGGGGTGCCAGACGCATCGTTGTTGCTGGAAACGCTGCTGAAGAGGCCGGACTCGGCGGCAACGGCGACGACGCGCGGACGGATTTCCGCAGTGGCGCGGGCGTTGGCATTGCCCTTGGTGCGGAACTCGAACAGCACCTGGACCGGCCGCGGCTGGGCGGTGGGCGCGACGTCGGCCTTCACCACCTTGGGCAGCGCCGGGTCGACGTACATCTTGGCCGACAGGCAGCCCGACAGCATGAAACACGCGAACAGCATGACCGCGATCGCCCGCAAGGAGCGAATCCTTTCCATCTTCATGATTTCCCCTGGAACTGGTTGATTAACAGGCGGGACATCCCCCGATGTCCCGCGCATCGATTCTGTCACAGCGCCGTTGGTGCGACGAGTCGCCGGCGCGCGATCACAGCTCCAGCAGGTAGAAGGTGTTGCAGCCGCCGTGTCCGGTGCGGCCACGCGGGGCGCCGATGCGCTTGAAACCGTGGCGTTCGTACAGGCGGATCGCGTCGTTCATGCCGCTGAGCGTTTCCAGGTAGCACTGGCGGAAACCGAACGCGCGCGCGGCCTCCAGGCAGCGCAGCAGCATCGCGCTGCCCACGCCCTGGCCGCGGATGGTCCTGAGGAAATACATCTTGCGCAGTTCGCAGGTGTCCTCCTCGCCGCCCAGCAGCGGCGCGACGCCACCACCGCCGACGACCTTGCCGCCGAGATCGACGACGAAATAGGCGCTGCGCGGCAACGAATACGCGCGCTGCATCCAGTCGACTTCTGGATCGTTGATGGCGAATCCATCGCCGGTGGCGCCGAATTCGGGCATGACCGTGCGGATGATCGATGCCACGGCGGCATCGTCGCGCGGCTGGATCGGCCGGATCTTCCATGCGGACGTCATCAATTCGCCTCCCGTGGCAATGGGTACCTCGCCTGCAGTTCTTCCGGCGCCAGGCCCGGCGAGAACAGGAATCCCTGGCCCAGGGTCACGCCGATGTCGAGCAGGAAGCGGCGCTGCCGTTCGGTTTCGATGCCTTCGGCCACCAGGCCCAACCCGAGGCTGCGGGCGATGCCGGTGACGGCCTGGCAGACGGCGACGTCGGACTTGCGGTCCGGCACGCCCTGCACGAACAGCTGGCTGAGCTTGAGCCCGTGGATGGGCAGGCGTCGCAGGTAATTGAGCGCGCTGTAGCCCTCGCCGAAGTCGTCGATCGTCAGCACCACGCCCATGTCGCGCAAGGCGGCGAAGGTGTGCACGGTGTCGGGCGCGTCTTCGATCAGCACGCGCTCGGTGAATTCCAGCTCCAGCGCGCCGCCCGGCAGGCCCGATTCCGCCAGCGCCGCGCGCACGTGCTCGGCCAGGTCCTCGCCAAGGAACTGGCGGTAGGAAACGTTCACCGCGACGCGGTGCAGGCTGAGGCCGCGGTCCAGCCAGCGCCGCATCTGCTTGCAGGCTTCGCGCAGCACCCAGCCGCCGATGCCGACGATGTCGCCGGTCGTCTCGGCATGGCTGATGAAGTGGTCCGGGCGCATCTCGCCGAGCAGGCGGTTGTTCCAGCGGATCAGGGCCTCGGCACCGACGACGGTGCCGGTGTCGATTTCGACCAGCGGCTGGTAGACCAGGTGGAACTCGTCGTTGATCACCGCGCGGCGCAGGTGCGTCTCCAGCTGCAGGCGCTGGAGCTGCTGTTCGGCCAGTTCGGCGGTGAAGGTCTGCCAGTCGTTGCGGCCGCGGCGCTTGCTGTCGTACATCGCGACGTCGGCGTTCTGGATCAGCTGTTGCGCGCGCCGTCCGTCGATCGGCGACTGCGCGATGCCGATGCTGGCGGTGATGCTGAATTCCTCGCCGTCCATGCGGAAGCTTTCGGAGAAGGCCTCGAGGATGGCATCGGCCAGGCGCTCCGGGCGGGTGGGTTCGTCGCCGGTGGAACAGATCACCAGGAATTCGTCGCCGCCGAAACGCGCGATCAGGCCTTCGCTGCCGATCGCGCGCTGGATGCGGCGCGACGCGGCCGACAGCAGGCGGTCGCCGGCGGCGTGGCCGAGCACGTCGTTGACGATCTTGAAGCGGTCGAGGTCGATGTACAGCACCGCCGCGCGTTGCAGCGCGGGATCGGAGAGGCGGGTTTCGAGTTCCTCCAGCACGGCATCGCGGTTGAGCAGGCCGGTGAGCGGATCGGTGCGCGCCTGGATGCGCAGCGTTTCCTCGGCCTGCTTGCGCTCGGTGATGTCCTGCAGGGTGCCGGTGAGGTGCGCACTCAGCGGACTGCCGGTTTCGGCTTCGCCGATCACCCGCACCCAGAACAGGTGGCCGTTGGCCTGCCAGCCCTGCAGGTCGAGGTTCAGGCCGCGCCCGTGCGCGCTGGCGTGTTCGAGCGCGGCGCGCAGGCGGCGGCGGTCGGGTTCGCGCAGGCAGGCGAGCAGCTCGTCCATCGTCGTGGGTGCCGGATGCTGGCCGACGATGCGCTTGGCTTCCTCGGTGAGGTAGAGCGTGTTGCGGCCGGTGTCCCATTCCCAGCCGCCGATGTGCGCCAGCGACTGCGCGCGATCGAACAGCGTGCTGTCGCGCTTGAGCGCGGTGACGTCCGAGAACAGCGAGAGCACGCGCTCGGGCTTGGTGCCGCCGGCTTCGAACTGCGGCACGCACGTCACCGACAGCCACTTCAGCTGGCGCGTGCGGCGGCTGTAGAAGCCCAGCACGGTGCTGTCCACGATCTTGCCGGTGCGCAGGGCATAGGTGGCCGGCTGGTCGGCGCGCGCGATCTCGCGCCCATGTTCGTCGAAGGTCTGCCAGACCTCGTCGCGCAGGTCGTCCTGCAGTGCGCGTTCGTCCTCGATGCCGAGGATGCGTATCGCCGCCGGATTGGCATGGATGATCTGGCCTTCCGAGTTGCGGACGATGATGCCCTTGTCGATCGCCTCCATCAGTTCTCGGTAGCGCAGTTCAGCCTGGTGGCGGCCGCTCAGGTCGCGGGCGACGGCGATGATGCGGGCCTGGCCGTCGTCGCTGAAGCCGGCCGAATGCACTTCGACCGGGAAGCGCGTGCCGTCGGCACGCATGTTGGTGACCTCGATGACGTAGGTCTCGCCGCGATTGAGCGTTTCCCACACCGGGCGCAGGTGGTCGCGCGGCAGGTCGGGATTGAGGAACTCGATCGGCCTGTTGATGATCTCGTCGCGCGGGCGCTGGTACGCGGCGATGCCGGCCTTGTTGAGGTCCAGCACGGTGCCGTCCCAGTCGAGGATGCTGACCGGATCGGGGACCGCGTCGAATACGGCGCGATAGCGCTTGTGTTCGATCTCCGCGGCCTGGTCGGCGTCGCGCAGGGCATCGCGGGCCTGTTGCAGCAGCGGGCGCAGGTGCGCGGGGAGGGTGGGATCGTTGCAGGCCTGCTCGAGCGCTGCGAGCGTCGTGGCGGCATCGGCTTCCGATGTCGGTTCGACGGCTCGCAGCGGCCCCTTGGTGGTCATTTCGATCCAGTCATCTCAAAAGCTGCGTCATCTCGAAAGCAGCGCCTTGCCTGCCTTGCTGCCGGTTTCGCGCCCCAGCAGGGCGGCGAGCCAGCGTCCGGTTTCCGCGAGCCTGTCGAGATCGACCCCCGTCCCGACGCCCAGCCCATGCAGCATATACACAACGTCCTCGCTGGCGACATTCCCGCTGGCGCCCTTCGCGTACGGGCAGCCGCCGGTACCGGACACCGCGGCGTCGACCACCGCCACGCCTTCTTCCAGGCAGGCCAGGATGTTGGACAGCGCCTGGCCATAGGTGTCGTGGAAATGCACGGCAAGGGCCGGCATCGGCACCTCCGCGGCGACGGCCTTCAGCATGGCGCGTGCCTTGCCCGGCGTGCCGACCCCGATGGTGTCGCCGAGCGAGACCTCGTAGCAGCCCATCCCGTGCAGCGCCCGGGCCACGCGCACCACGTCGGCGAGTGGCACCTCACCCTGGTAGGGGCAGCCCAGCACGGTAGAGACGTAGCCGCGCACCTTCACCCCGTCGGCCTGCGCACGCGCCATCACCGGCGCGAAGCGGGCGAGGGATTCGTCGATGCCGGCATTGATGTTCTTGCGGTTGAAGGCTTCCGACGCGGCGGTGAACACCGCGATTTCGCTCACGCCGACGGCGCGCGCGCGTTCGTAACCCTGCTCGTTCGGCACCAGCACCGGATAGCTCACGCCCGGCTGTCGGGCGATGCCCGCATACACCTCGGCGGCGTCGGCCAGCTGCGGCACCCATTTCGGGCTGACGAAGCTGGTGGCCTCGATGCTGCGCAGGCCGGTGGCGGACAGGCGATCGATCAACGCGATCTTGTCCGCGGTGGCGATGATCGACTTCTCGTTCTGCAGGCCGTCGCGCGGCCCGACTTCGACGATGCGTACCTGCGACGGCATGCCCATGTCAGGCCTCCAGCGCCACGAGCACGGCATCGGCTTCGACGAAGTCGCCGCTGGCCGCGCGCACTTCCGCCACGGTGCCGGCACGCGGCGCCTTCAGGCTCAGCTCCATCTTCATCGCTTCGATCACCATCACCTCCTGGCCGGCCTCGACCTTGTCGCCCGGGGCCGCCCGCACCACCACCACGCGGCCGGGCATCGGGGCGGTCACGCGATCCGCGCCGCTGCCACCGCTGGCCTGTTCGTGACGATACATCGCCACCGGTTCCAACCCCAGCCGCTGCGTGCCGTCGTGCACGACCACGCGCCGGCCCTGTTCCAGCACGGTGAAACGGCGGGCACGGCCGTCGATGCGCAGGCTCAGGCTGTCGCCCTCGATCCTTGCCCCGGAGATGTGCGCCGGAGCGGCGTCCGCAATGCCTTCGATGCGGTACGCACCGTTGCTGCCGTGGGTGCGCAGCTCGATGCGCTGGCCGCGATGCAGGAACGCGAGGCTGCGCTGGCCGCCGTGGCCCAGGCGCCAGCCATCGGCGATGGCCCAGGGCGAGGTCGGATCGTTCGAGGCACCGGCCGCGTCGCGGGTCGCGCGCTCCTGCGCCAGCAGCCGCGAGGTGGTCGCGACCAGCAGCAAGTCCGCGTCGGCGCCGCCGTGTTCGGCCGGTACGAATTCGTCGAGGTGGCGGTCGAGGTAGCCGGTGTCGATGGTGCCGTCGACGATCGCCGGATGGCGCGCCAGGCGTTCGAGGAACTCGACGTTCGACTTCGGTCCGGCGATGTCGCTCTGCGCGAGCGCGTCGCGCAGGCGGGCGAGGGCGCGTGGGCGGTCGCGGTCCCACACGATCAGCTTGGCGATCATCGGGTCGTAGAAGATCGTCACGGTGTCGCCTTCGACCACGCCCGAGTCGATGCGCACGTGCGCATCGGCGGCGGGAAGGCGCAGGCGTTCCAGCTTGCCGGAGCCGGGCAGGAAGCCGGCTTCCGGATCCTCGGCGTACAGGCGCACCTCGATGGCGTGGCCGTTCTGGGCGATGTCCTGCTGCGTGAGCGGCAGTGCTTCGCCCGCGGCGACGCGCAGTTGCCATTCGACGAGGTCGAGGCCGGTCACCAGTTCGGTGACGGGGTGTTCGACCTGCAGGCGCGTGTTGATCTCCATGAAATAGAAGCCGCCCGGCTTTCCATCGGCTTGTTGGCCAACGATGAACTCCACCGTGCCGGCGTTGACGTAGTCGATCGCGCGCGCCGCCATCACCGCGGCCTGGCCCATCGCGTCGCGCAGTTGCGGCGTGAGGAAGGGCGAGGGCGATTCCTCCAGTACCTTCTGGTAACGGCGCTGCGCCGAGCACTCGCGCTCGTTGAGGTGCAGGGCGTGGCCGTGGGCGTCCGCGAAGACCTGGATTTCGATGTGGCGCGGCTTCTCGACGTAGCGTTCCAACAGCACGCGGTCGCGGCCGAAGGCGTTGCGCGCTTCGCGCTGGCAGCTTTCCAGGTTGGCGGCGAATTCGGCGCTCGAGCGCACGATGCGCATGCCCTTGCCGCCGCCGCCGTGCGCGGCCTTGATCATCAGCGGGTAGCCGATCGCGTCGGCTTCGCGCTGCAGCGTTGCCGGTGACTGGTCTTCGCCGGTGTAACCCGGCACGACGGGTACGCCCGCCGCGTGCATCAGGTCCTTCGCGCCGGCCTTGCTGCCCATCTTGCGCATCGATGCGCCCGAGGGGCCGATGAAGACGAGGCCGGCATCGGCGACCGCATCGGCGAAATCGGCGTTCTCGCTGAGGAAGCCGTAGCCCGGGTGGATCGCCTGGGCGCCAGTCTTCTGCGCGACCGCGATGATCGCGTCGCCGCGCAGGTACGACTCCTGCGGGCGCGGCCCGCCGATGCAATACGCCTCGTCGGCCTGGCGCACGTGCTGCGCGTCGGCGTCGGCTTCCGAATACACCGCGACGGTGCGGATGCCGAGCTTGCGCGCGGTGCGGATGACGCGGCAGGCGATTTCGCCGCGGTTGGCGATCAGGATCTTGGAGAACATCGGGCGGTCATTCCGGCGCGTGGCAGACGGCTTCGAGGTTGTGACCGTTGAGGTCGATCACGAACGCGCCGTAGTAGTTGGGATGGTAGTGGGCACGGATGCCGGGCGCGCCGTTGTCGCGCGCGCCGGCGGCCAGTGCGGCCTGGTGGAAGGCATCGACGGCGGCGTGGGTGCGCGCGCTGAAGGCGACGTGCACGCCGTCGCGCGTCACCGGCATGCCGTGGCCGGCGCCGATCCAGAAGTCGGGCTTTCCGCCGGCACCGAAGCCGAGGTGGCGCGCGTCCGAGCCGGTCATTTCCGGGGTCACTTCCAGGACCGGCCCGTAGCCCAGCGGGGCGAGGACACGCGTGTAGAACGCCTTGCTGGCGTCGAAGTCGGCGACCGTGATTCCGATTTGGTCGAGCATGGCGCTCTCCTTGGCTGCTTCAGCTGCACCAGGCCGGCTTGCGCTTGTCGAGGAACGCGCCGAGGCCTTCCTGGCCTTCCGGGGAAACGCGCAAGCGTGCGATCAGCGCGGCGTTGTCGGCGTCGAGGTGGTCGCGGTTGCTTTCGCCGGCCACGCGCCGTACCAGTTGCTTGGCCGATGCCGCGGCGGTCGGGCCGGCCTTGAGCAGCAGGTCCACCTGGCGTTGGATCGCGGTGTCGAGCGTGGTGGCGTTGACCACGTCGTGCAGCAGGCCGATGCGCTGGGCTTCGGCAGCATCGAAGATTTCGGCGGTCGCGAACCAGCGCCGCGCCTGGCGCGCGCCGATTGCCTCGATCACGTACGGCGAAATCACCGCGGGGAGCAGGCCGAGCTTGCTTTCGGTCAGGCCGAACTTCGCCTCCGGCGCGCCAATGGCGATGTCGCAGCAGGCCACCAGGCCGACGCCGCCGCCGAAGGCCGCGCCGTGCACGCGTGCGATGGTCGGTTTGGGCAGTTCGTCCAGCGTGCGCATCAGACGCGCGAGGGCGAGGGCGTCGTCGCGGTTGGCGTCCTCGCTGGCGGCGGCCATGCCGCGCATCCAGTTCAGGTCGGCGCCGGCCGAGAACGAGGGACCTTCGCCTTCCAGCACCACCACCCGGACGCTGTCGTCGCCGGCGACGGCGTCCAGCGCACCGGTGAGGGCGGCAATCAGCACGGCATCGAAGGCGTTGTGCAGCTCGGGGCGATTCAGGCGCAGGCGGGCTACGGGCCCCTCGCGCAAGCTCAGGAGCGGATGGCTCATGCAGGAAATCCGTGTCGCGAAGTCACCCATGATACCGGGCGGGCCGGGATCGCCGATCCGCGGGGCTACGGCGATCCTTCACCTGCTAGAATGAGAACAATTCCCATTTGTGGCCATTGGGCCGCGGGCGAACGATCTTGAAGCTGTCCGAACTGCCACGTCGCACCGCCGCCACGGTGGAGCGGGTCGAAGACCAGATGCCCAACGACGCCATCGCGCGCCGTTTGCGTGAATTGGGCTTCGTAATGGGCGAACGGGTCGAAGTCGTGGCGGCAGGCCCGATCTCCGCCGAGCCGCTGCTTGTCCAGGTCGGTTTCACACGCTTCGCCTTGCGAACCAGCGAAGCCGCCCGCGTGCGCGTCGTGAGCGCATCGGCCGCAACGGAGAAAGGTGCGTGAGCAACGCCGCTGCCATCCGCCTTGCCCTGGTCGGCAACCCGAACTGCGGCAAGACCGCGTTGTTCAACCTGCTGACCGGCAGCCGCCAGAAGGTCGCCAACTACGCCGGCGTTACCGTGGAGCGCAAGGAGGGCCGCTTCCACGCGCCCTCCGGGCGCAACTACGCGCTGCTCGACTTGCCCGGCGCGTACAGCCTGCATGCGGCCAGCCTCGACGAAGCGATCACCCGCGACCTGTGTCGCGGCTTCTATCCAGGCGAACCCGCGCCGGACGTGATCGTCTGCGTGGTCGATGCGACCAACCTGCGCCTGCACCTGCGCTTCGCGCTCGAAGTGCGCGAGCTGGGCAAGCCGATGGTGCTGGCGGTGAACATGATGGATGCGGCGCGGCGGCGCGGCATCGAGGTCGACCTCGCCGCGCTCGAACGCGAGCTGGGCATCCCGGTGGTACCGACCGTGGCCGTCCATCGTGACGGCGCGCGTGAACTCGTGGCCAAGCTCGACGCCATCGCCGGCACGCTGCACGAACCGCGCACGCACCTCGGCAACGGTTCCGTGGATCCCGACGCGCTGCACGCGGAAACGCGTCGCCTGCTGGCACTCGCCGTCACCATGCCGCGCCGCACCGCCGAGATCGACGATGCGCTGGACCGCTGGTTGCTGCATCCGGTGGTGGGGCTGCTGTCGCTGGCGGTGGTGATGTTCCTGATCTTTCAGGCGGTCTATGCCTGGGCAACGCCGTTGATGGATGCGATCGATGCCGGTACCGCGGCCCTCGGTGCATGGGCGGCTGCGACCTTGCCGGCCGGGCCGCTCAACAGCCTGATCGTCGACGGCATCATCGCCGGCGTCGGCGGGGTGATCGTGTTCCTGCCGCAGATCCTGATTCTGTTCGCTTTCATCCTCGCGCTGGAGGAATCCGGTTACCTGCCGCGCGCGGCGTTCCTGCTGGACCGGATGATGGCGTCTGCGGGGCTTTCCGGGCGCTCGTTCATCCCGTTGCTGTCGAGCTTCGCCTGCGCGATCCCCGGCATCATGGCGACGCGTTCGATCCAGGATCCGCGCGACCGCCTGGCCACGATCATCGTGGCGCCGCTGATGACCTGCTCGGCGCGCCTGCCGGTGTACGCGTTGCTGATCGGCGCGTTCATTCCCGCGCAGAAAGTCGGCCTGTTCAACCTGCAGGGCCTGGTGCTGTTCGCCCTGTACGCCGCCGGCATCGTCAGTGCGCTGCTGGTGGCGTGGGTGATGAAGAAGTGGCGGCGCGACAAGAGCGAACACCCGCTGCTGCTGGAACTGCCGTCGTATCGTCTGCCGCACCCGCGCGACCTCGCGCTGGGCCTGTGGGAGCGCGCGGCGATCTTCCTCAAGCGCGTGGGCGGCATCATCCTGGCGCTGACCATCCTGTTGTGGGTGTTGTTGTACTTCCCCAACGGCGGTGGCGACGTCACCCAGAGCTTCGCCGGCCGCATCGGCCACGCGATGACGACGCTGTTCGCGCCAATCGGCTTCAACTGGCAGATCTGCATCGCGCTGATCCCGGGAATGGCCGCACGCGAAGTGGCGGTGTCGTCGCTGGCTACCGTCTATGCGTTGTCCGCCGCGGATGACGCTGCCGCCGCGCAGGCGCTGTCGCCGCTGATCGTGCAGGACTGGTCGCTGGCGACGGCGTTGTCGCTGCTGGTCTGGTACATCTACGCGCCACAGTGCCTGTCGACGCTGGCGACGATCCGGCGCGAGACGCGCTCGTGGAAGCAGGTCGGGATCAGCGCCGGCTATCTGTTCGCGCTCGCCTATCTCGCGTCGCTGGTCACGTACCAGGTCGCCGTGGCCCTGGGGGCCGGATGATGGAAGCCGGCCTGCTCGTCCAGTATCTGGTGATCGCGCTCGCCGTGACGATCAGTGCTGCGTTCGTTGCAAAGAAGCAGTTTCCCGCCGGTGTGCGCCGGTTGCGGATCGCCTGCGCCATCCCGCTGGTGCGGAACGGACGCGCCGCCTGGCTGCAACGCGTGGGACGCTGGGTCGCGCCCGCGCCGAACCCGGGCGAGGGCAGCTGTGGCGGATGCCACAGCTGCGATACCGGCAAATCCTGACGCCTTCGCGGCTCAGTGCCGCCGCCGCGCCTTCGCGCCGGTGGCTTCGGTCATCTCGACCGCCAGCGTGAAGGTGCGCTGCTCGTCGGCGTAGAGCGCGCCCACGCCGATGACCTGGCGGGCGATTTCCTCGCCGCGCTCGTTTTTTATCGACAGCACCATCGAATATTCCCACGCCGTCTCTCCGGGCGGCGGCGAGATGGTGCCCTCGACATGCAGGGGCGAGATCGTGGTTTTCGTCCCCGCGATCGCCGCCTCGTCGAAACGCAGGTGGTGCCGGCACGACGGGCACACGCTGGCGCTCTCGAGGATCGTGGTCTTGCAATGCGGGCACGTGCGGGTGGCTCCCGGCGTGCCCGGGCGCGGGGTGCTCATGACGCCGCGCCGGACTCCGCATTGCCGTTCTTCGCCGACTTGTTGTCGCCGCCGAATTCGACCTGGCCCTTCATGCGCGAACCCGCCGCAACGGTGACGGTCTCGGCCTTCACGTCGCCGACCATCACGCCACTGGCGAGTAGTTCGACGCGCTGGGCTGCCTCGATGTTGCCTTCGAGCTCGCCTGCGATCACGACCTTGCGCGCGCGCACGCCACCGTTGAGCTTGGCGCCGACTTCGATGGTGAGGTCGCCTTGCACGTGCACGTCGCCCTTGAAGCGGCCGGCGATGCGGATGTGGCCGGCGCCTTCGATCTTGCCTTCGATGGTCAGGTCGGAGGCGATCAGCGATTCCTTGCCATCGCTGCGTTCGACCGGTGCGGTGCGCACGGGTGTCGCGGTGGCGAGGTTGAACTCGTTCGGATCCGGCTCTCGCTTGAGCGCGGTTTCGACGGGCTTGGGCGGTTCCGGAGTGGCCGGAACATCACGCTTGGGGGCGGATGGCTGGTTGAAAATCGCCATGACGCGGACTCCTCTGTTGGGGGGACAGGAATGGGTCGAAATGCGATTTTTGAGCCTAGCACGCGTACCGGGCAGCGATGCTGTGACACCGTCCCGCAAATGATCCGCAGCGCGCGTTGAGCGCGACGCGCGATGTTCAAGTATTCAGTTTCGCTGTGGCGAAGGTGTCACGGTGCGGCGACGCGCAGCCGCGCACGATCACATGCGGAAGACGCCGAAGCGCGTGCGCTCCTCGATCGGTGCATTCAGGCTCGCCGAAATTGCCAGGCCCAGCACGCGCCGTGTGTCGGCCGGATCGATGATGCCGTCATCCCACAGGCGCGCCGTGGCGTAGTAGGGGTTGCCCTGCGATTCGTACTGGTCGCGGATCGGCGCCTTGAAGGCTTCTTCCTCGTCCGCCGTCCACACCTTGCCGGCGGCTTCGATGCCGTCGCGCTTGACGGTAGCGAGCACGGATGCGGCCTGTTCGCCGCCCATCACGCTGATGCGCGCGTTCGGCCACATCCACAGGAAGCGCGCGCCGTAGGCGCGTCCGCACATGGCGTAGTTGCCCGCGCCGAAGCTGCCGCCGATCACGACGGTGAACTTCGGTACGTGCGAGCACGCGACCGCCGTCACCATCTTCGCGCCGTCCTTCGCGATGCCCGCGTTCTCGTACTTGCGCCCCACCATGAAGCCGGTGATGTTCTGCAGGAACACGAGCGGGATGCCGCGCTGGTTGCACAGTTCGATGAAGTGCGCGCCCTTGAGCGCGGATTCGGCGAACAGGATGCCGTTGTTGGCGACGATGCCGACCGGATAGCCGTGCAGGTGGGCGAAGCCCGTGACCAGGGTCTTGCCGTAGCGCGCCTTGAACTCCTGGAACTCGCTGCCGTCGACGACGCGGGCGATCACCTCGCGGATGTCGAACGGGCGGCGGGTGTCCTTCGGGACGATGCCGTAGAGCTCCTCGGGCGCGTACAGCGGTTCGCGCACGGGTTGCACGGCCACCGGCACGGCCTTGCTCCGGTTGAGCGTGCCGACGATGTCGCGCGCGATCTGCAGGGCGTGGCGGTCGTCTTCGGCGAAATGGTCGGCCACGCCGGACACCGAGGTGTGTACGTCGGCGCCGCCAAGCGCTTCGGCATCGACGACTTCGCCAGTTGCCGCTTTCACCAGCGGCGGGCCGCCGAGGAAGATGGTGCCCTGTTCCTTGACGATGATCGATTCGTCGCACATCGCGGGCACGTAGGCGCCGCCGGCGGTGCACGAGCCCATGACCACGGCGATCTGCGGGATGTTCTCCGCGCTCATCCGTGCCTGGTTGTAGAAGATGCGGCCGAAGTGTTCCTTGTCGGGGAATACCTGGTCCTGCAGGGGCAGGAAGGCCCCGCCGGAATCCACGAGGTACACGCACGGCAGGTTGTTCTCGCGGGCGATTTCCTGCGCGCGCAGGTGCTTCTTCACCGTCATCGGGAAGTAGGTGCCGCCCTTGACCGTGGCGTCGTTGGCGACGATCACCACTTCCTGACCCATCACGCGGCCGATGCCGCAGACCATGCCGGCGGCCGGCGCTGCGTCCTCGTACATGCCTTCGGCCGCAAGCGGCGCGATTTCGAGGAAGGGCGAGCCTGGATCGAGCAGGGCGGTGATGCGGTCGCGTGCCAGCAGCTTTCCGCGTTCGGTGTGCTTCGTGCGTGCCTTCGCGCCGCCGCCGTCGGCCGCGCGGGCCAGGCGGGCATCGAGTTCCTCGACCAGGGCCCGGTGATAGGCGGCGTTGTCGAGGAAATCCTGCGAGCGGGGATCGAGCTGGGAGGTGAGCGCGGGCATGAGGCGAACAGGCGAAAAAGACGCGGCATGAAAGCACATCACCGCGCCGACACGCTACGTTCGAATCGCCTGGACACGCTGGTGGTTGCGCCGTGCCCTCTCGATCCGCGCCTTGCGAGCCATCGGTTGCCAGCGTTGGCAAGGCCCCGCCCAACGCCGTGCCGGTGATGGCGCGGCGTTCGCCTGCGTTGGCAAGAATGGTGCAAAGGTCGCGCAAAAAGAAAGGCCCGCTTGCGCGGGCCTTTCTCGTGTCGCTTGGGAAGTCGCTATTACTTCTTGACTTCTTCAGCAGCAGCTTCGGCCTTGTCGGCGACGTTCTGAGCGGCGTCGGCGGTAGCCTGGGCAGCGTCAGCAGCGGCGTCGGTGGTGGCGGCAGCAGCGTCGGTAGCGGCGGCAGCAGCGGCGTCGCCAGCCTGAGCAGCGGCGTCAGCCGTAGCGGTGGCAGCAGCGTCGGTGGCGGCAGCAGCGGCGTCGCCAGCGGCGGTCGCGGCGTCACCGGCAGCAGCAGCGGCGTCGGTGGCAGCGGCCTGGGCCTGGTCGGCCGAGGCAGCGGCTTCTTCGGACTTGTTGCAAGCCGACAGGGCGAGGACCGAGGCGGCGAGGAGGACGTAGAGCTTGGTGTTCATGGATGTCTCCGAGGAGTTGTCTGAAAAACTTGTTTTACAGTCAGGCAACGCCAGTGCGCGCAGCGATCCGGTATGAGCCGGCTTCCTATCGTTCACTGACCACATGGAAAGAGCCGCCGGCAAGCCGACGGCCCTTCCCTGTTCACTGTAACAGATCTTGCCTGTTAAGGAAGTACTGTTACTTCTTTTCTTCGGTCGCCGATTCGGCGGTGTCCGCAGCCTGCTTGGCAGTGTCGGCAGCGGCGGCAGCCGTGTCGGCAGCGGCGTCGGCAGCAGCAGCGGTCGGAGCGGTGGCAGCGGCGTCAGCCGAGGTGGCGGCAGCGTCGGCAGCCTGGGCGGCGGCGTCAGCAGCAGCCTGGGCGGCATCGCCGGCAGCCTGGTCGCCAGCGGCGGCAGCGGTATCGGCAGCGGCCTGGGCGTCGGTGGCAGCGGCGGAAGCGTCGGCAGCGGCTTCTTCGGCCTGCTGCTGGTTCGAGCACGCGGCCAGGGCGAAGCCCAGAGCCAGGGCGATCAGCGCCTTGTTGAAAGTCATGTTCGTTTCCTCGTCGTGGATAGGGCAACGCGCAGGGAGCGCGTCGCCAACAATGATGACAAGGCCGTTACCCGTGTCAAGCGGGTGGCCGTCTTTATTTCGTTATCCCGTTGTTACGCTCTTCGGCGGTTAAGGGCGAAGTTACCCGCGCATGAAGCGCGGGCGCTCCCTTCACCTTGCCTGCACGCCAGAATGTTCCTGTCGGTTCAGGCGAGTTCCACCGCGATCGCCGTGGCTTCGCCGCCGCCGATGCACAGCGATGCGACGCCGCGCTTGCCGCCGCGCTGGCGCAATGCATTGATCAGGGTGACCACCAGGCGGGCGCCACTTGCGCCGATGGGATGGCCCAGCGCGCAGGCGCCGCCGTTGACGTTGACCCTGTCGTGGCTGATGCCCAGATCCTTCATCGGGGCCATCGCCACGCAGGCGAAGGCTTCGTTGATTTCGAACAGATCGACGTCGGCAACCGCCCAGCCGGCCTTCTTCAGCACGTTCTGGATCGCGGTGACCGGGGCGGTGGTGAACCACTCCGGTGCCTGCGAATGGGTGGCGTGGGCCACGATGCGGGCCAGCGGGGCGAGGCCGCGCTTGGCGGCTTCGTCCGAAGACATGAGCACGGTGGCAGCGGCGCCGTCGGAGATCTTCGACGAGGACGCGGCGGTCAGCACGCCGTCCTTGCCGAAGGCGGCGCGCAGGGTCGGGATCTTCGACGGATCGATCTTGCCCGGCTCCTCGTCGGTATCGACGACCACGTCGCCCTTGCGGCCCTTAACGGTGACCGGAACGATCTCGTCCTTGAAGGCGCCGCCGGACACGGCGGCCTGGGCGCGCTTGACGCTCTCTTCGGAGTACGCATCCAGGGCGGCGCGATCGAAGCCGTACTTGTTGCACGCCATGTCGCCGAACACGCCCATCGCCTGCTTGTCGTAGGGATTGGTCAGGCCGTCCCACGCCATGTGGTCGAGCATTTCGGCGCTGCCGTAGCGCGTGCCGGTGCGCGAGTTGTTCAGGAGGTGCGGGGCATTGGTCATCGATTCCATGCCGCCGGCGACGACGACGCTGGACGAACCGGCCTTGATGGCGTCATGCGCCTGCATGATCGCCTTCATGCCCGAACCGCAGACCTTGTTGATGGTGGTGCAGCCCGAAGCGGTCGGCAGGCCGGCGGCAAGCGAAGCCTGGCGGGCGGGCGCCTGGCCGAGGCCGGCCGGCAGCACGCAGCCCATGATCACTTCGTCCACCTGGTCCGGCGCGATGCCGGCCTGTGCCAGCGCGCCGCTGATGGCGGCTGCGCCGAGGGTGGGGGTCGGGACCCCGGTGAATTGACCAAGGAAGGAACCGATGGCGGTGCGTTTGGCACCGACGATGACCACGTCGCTCATGGCGGACTCCGGATAGGCGAGGCCGGCGCAGGGCCGGAACCCCTCGATTATGGAGCGCCTTGCTGCACTGCCGCAAATAGTTGCGGCTGTAACTGCAGCAGGTACGACCTGGGGCCCGTTTGGCGGGGGCGCGGTCGGGGTGCGAACACGCTTGGCACAGGGTTTCGGCCCGCCGGGCGCTGCAAATGGTGCGCGCTACACCTACGCACTTGGCGCGGCCGGAAGGACGGGCTGGCACCGGGAAACACTGTTCCGAAGCGGTCGCGCGGCCAAGAAAAAAGCCGCCAGCAAGGCGGCTTTACTCTTGGCGGACAAGCGCCGGGTAATCAGCTGCGCCCGTCGAACAACTCGCGTCCGATCAGCATGCGCCGGATCTCGTTGGTGCCGGCGCCGATCGCATAGAGCTTGGCGTCGCGCAGGATGCGGCCGGTGGCGAATTCGTTGATGTAGCCGTTGCCGCCGAGCGCCTGGATGCCTTCCAGCGCGACCTGCACCGCGGCTTCCGACGCGTGCAGCAGGCACGACGCCGCGTCGATGCGGCTCTTGTACCCGACGTCGTAGTCGCGGGCGACCTGGTAGGCGAAGGCGCGCGAGGACTGCAGCGAGGTGTACATGTCGGCGATCTTGCCCTGCATCAGGCCGAAGGTGCCGATGGCGTGGTCGAACTGCTTGCGCTCGCGCACGTAGGGCAGGGCGAGGTCGAGCGCGGCCTGCATCAGGCCGAGCGGGCCGCCGGTGAGCACCAGCCGCTCGGTGTTGAGGCCGCTCATCAGCACCTTGACGCCGTGGTTGACCTCGCCGAGGACGTTCTCCTGCGGGATCTCGCAGTTCTCGAACACCAGTTCGCAGGTGTTCGACCCGCGCATGCCGAGCTTGTCGAGCTTCTGCGCGGTGCTGAAACCCGGCATGCCCTTCTCGACGAGGAAGGCGGTCATGCACTTGCTGCCCGCGTCCTTGCCGGCGGTGCGCATGTAGACGATCAGCACATCGGCCTCGGGGCCGTTGGTGATCCACATCTTGTTGCCGTTGGCGACCCACACGCCGTCGCGCAGTTCCGCGCGGCAGGACATCGAGCCGACCACGTCCGAACCCGCGCCGGGCTCGCTCATGGCGAGCGCGCCCTTCCATTCGCCGCTGCACAGCTTCGGCAGGTACTTCGCGTGCTGCGCCGCGTTGCCGTTGGCGTAGAGGTTGCTCACGCACAGGTTGGAGTGCGCGCCGTAGGAGAGGCCGACCGAGCCCGATGCGCGCGAGATTTCTTCCATCGCGACCAGATGGGCGAGGTAGCCCATCTCGCTGCCACCCAATTCGCCCGGCACGGTCATGCCGAGCAGGCCCATCTCGCCCAGCTTCGGCCACAGGTCCTGCGGGAACCAGTTGTCGTGGTCGATCTGCTGCGCGCGCGGCGCGATTTCGGCATCGGCGAAACGGCGCACGGCCTCGCGCAGCGCGTCGATTTCTTCACCGAGGGGGAAAGGGCGCATCGGGAATCCTTGTACTGGAGGCGAAAGAAGGTGGTGCCGGCCCAAGCGTGAATTCTATCGCGTGACCGGCGACACCCGCACACAAAAACGCCCGGACAAGCCGGGCGCTTCTGCTATTTCGTTGCCACTTGCCGAACTCCCGCTGGAGCTAAGTCCCCTTTAGTAAAGGGGGCGCGGCGAAGCCGCGGGGATTTGGCAGCGATGGCTGGGGCCCGAAGTTTGCAAAGCAAACTTTGGGGATTTCCAGTCGCAGACTGGAAATCAGTGCCCGCCGCGAATCCGACCCTGGAAGCGCGGCTGCGAACGCCCCAGCGGCAGCTTCAGCTTGCCGATCGCGCTGATGCGCTCTTCGGCGAGGCGGTCGGCCGCGCGGTAGGTCGGGATCGCGTCGCGCTCGGCGATTTCATAGATGCGTGCGAGGTTGTGGTAGATCGTGCGCATCATGCGCATGGCGCGCTCGCGGTTGTAGCCGTCGAGTTCCAGCGCCACGTTCATCACGCCGCCCGCGTTCACCGCGTAGTCCGGTGCGTACAGGATGCCGCGCTTCACCACTTCGTCGCCGATGGCGTTGTTGGCCAGCTGGTTGTTGGCCGCGCCGCAGATGATCTTGGCCTTCAGGCGGGGCAGGGTGTTTTCGTTGACGGTGCCGCCCAGCGCGCACGGCGAGTACACGTCGCAGTTCACGTCGTAGATCTCGTCCAGGCCCACGGCTTCGGCGCCGTATTCGGACACGGCCTTGTCGACCAGGCCCTTGTTGATGTCGGTGACGAAGATCTTCGCGCCGCGTTCCTTCAGCAGCTTCACGTATTCCATGCCGACGTGGCCGAGGCCCTGCACGGCGTAGGAGTACTTGCCGACTTCCTCGTCGCCGAAACGCTTGTTCAGCGTCGCCATCAGGCCCTGCAGGGTGCCGTAGGCGGTGAACGGCGACGGGTCGCCCGAACCGCCGTGGACCTGGTGCACGCCGGTGACGTACTCGGTCTCGCGGTACACGTATTCCATGTCGTTGACGTCGATGCCGACGTCTTCGGCGGTGATGTAGCGGCCGCCGAGCGATTCGACGAACTGGCCGAACGCGCGGAACAGCGCTTCGGACTTGTCGGTGGCCGGATCGCCGATGATCACTGCCTTGCCACCACCGATGTTAAGACCCGCGACCGCGTTCTTGTAGGTCATGCCGCGCGACAGGCGCAGCACGTCGTTGAGCGCGTCGGCTTCGGTCTTGTACGGCCACATGCGCGTGCCACCCAGCGCGGGGCCCAGCACGGTGTTGTGGATGGCGATGATGGCCTTCAGGCCCGCATCCTTGTTGTGGCAGTAAACGACCTGCTCGTGGCCGAAGGTGTCGAGGGTTTCAAAAATCATCGGATGCTCCGGTTGACGCCGGGTGCGCATGGCACGCGACGCCAACAAGGTGATGTAAGTCATTGAATGGACGGAGAGCTGCGGTCGAAATGCCGGTCAGGGCCGGCTCCGCAGGCGGCGTAGTCTAATGCAATCGATTCCAAGAGGCCCGTGCCGGGACTGGCGGGCGGCCACCGTGCATTGGATACGCAGCCGTATGCGGAGCAGGTGAAGTCGGTCGGATGAAGCGCGCCGGATGAAGCGCGCCGCCGGGCGTCCTCGCACCGGGTAAATCAGAAGGCGTGAATCAATAGGCGCGATAGCGGCCCTGCCGCAGCCACAGCGTCGCCAGCCACTTCTCGCCGCGTTCCACCGGCAGGCCGGCATGCAGCGAGTCCACGTCCGGTCTGCCGTCGGGAAGCAGGTTCTCGAATATCACCGCGCGTCCGGGACTGGGCGCGATCCGCAGCCCCGGCAACGGGAATTCCGTCTCGCCACCGGCTTCCACCTCGTTGAGATAGACGCAGATCGTGCGCTGGCGGTTGCCGGCCTGCGGCTGGTCGAGTTCGAGCGAACCCGGCGGACGGTAGTCGCGGTGCGGCCGGTATTCCTGCCCGGGGCGATAACGCAGCACGGTGAGGTGTTCCGCATTCGCCAGCGGCATGCGTGCGGCCGTCGCCATGCGGATCTGCACCAGGCGCAGGGCGAGGTCCTCGAGGATCGGATCGAAACTGGCGTCCTCGCTGGTGCGGATCTCCAGCGATTGCGGCTGGCCGGTGCGCGGGTCGACCGTGCGCGAGCGCGCCAGGTTCGGTTCCGCGCAGGCGATCAGCAGCCGGCACTCGTCCGCCGACAGCAGTCCGTCGATGGTCATGACGCGCGGGCGTTCGCAGCGCGGTTGCGCAGTGGCCGGGCGCAGCACTTCGTCCAGGGCGAGCGCGCCTTCCAAGGTATCCGGTGCATGCAGTTGCGGCACCGCGAGTGCCGGCAGTGGGCCTATGCCGTGTCGCGCCAGTTGCTGCAGGATCTCGCGCGCCGCTTCCGGCTGCGGCGTACAGCCTTCGCCGTGCAGCAGGCGTTCGGCGAGCAGGCGCGCGCAGACCGCATCGCCCAGTCCGGCGCCGCGTTCGAGCAGTTGCAGGCAGCGCACCTGGTCCGCGGCCGAGGCCTTGCGACCGAAATGGATCGCTGCCGCGCGTACCGCCGGCGGGTAATTGGCCTGCACCGCGGCCAGCAGGCGCTGGTTGAACCGGGCGTCGTGGACGCCGCCGTCGCCGAGCGCGAGGACGACGAGCAGGTAGCTCGCCACCGGATTTCCCGCCGCCTCCGCGCGCAGCAGCCATTGCGCGGCAAGCTGCGGGTCGGCGGCGGTGGCGATGCCGTACATCAGCATCCGCGCGTACTCGACCTGCGACCGCTCATGGCCGGCGTCCGCCGCGCGCCGATGCAGGGCCAGGGCTTCCTCGTGCTGGTGGCGGGCGACCAGCGCGGCGGCCAGCTGGTGCAGCGCGTCCGCCGATCCGCCCTCGGCATGGTGGCGCAGCATGGCGAGGGTGGTGTCGTCGGTCATTGGCGCGGGAATGGGGCGATGGTTCGAGTCTAGCCGCTGCGCCGAGGCGCGCGGTTCGCGCAGCCTACAACTGCGACTCGATCGGCAACCAGCCCGCCACCGTTGCCGTAGCGCGCTGCATGCGCGAAGTGTCCGGCTCGTGGTCCAGCAGCAGCGGCGGCTGCGCGGCGCGATCGAGCCAGCGCAGCGCGCCATCGGGACGCCGGTAGACCCAGTAGCTCAGCGCCGGACTGGCCAGCCGCAGGTATTCGTCGCGCAACTCGCTGGCGATCACCGGATCGTCGAACAGCACGCCCATCTCGGTGTTGAGATCCGCCGAACGCGGATCGAGGTTGAACGAACCCACGAAGCCGCGCGCATCGTCGACCACGAACGCCTTGGTGTGCAGGCTGGCACCGCTGCTGCCGAAGATGCCCGCGGTCTCGGGGCGGCCCTGCGCGCGGATCTCGTACAGGCGCACGCCCGCTGCGAGCAGGGGTTCGCGGTAGCGTGCATAGCCGCTGTGCACCGCGGGCACGTCGTTGGCCGCGAGCGAATTGGTGATGACGCCGACGTGCACGCCGCGCGTCGCCAGTGCGCCCAATCCGTCCGTACCGAATTCACCGGGCACGAAGTAGGGCGATATCAGCAAGGCCTTGCGCTGCGCGCCGCGCAGCTTCGCCGTCAGCTGCTCGACCATCCAGCCGCTGCGGTCGTCGCTCTGCCACTTCAGCGGCGGATCGGCGACCACGCGGACGCCCTCGCTCCAGCGCGGTTGCAGGCTGCCGGCGAAGTAGGCACGCACCTGCTTTGATGCCTCCACGCGCTGCAGGTAGCGCTGCGCCGCGGGAGAAGCGGCTTCGGCCTCCACCTGCGCCATCAGCGCCTGCAGCTGCTTGGGATCCTTGCGGCTGAGCGCGGCGATCGGCACCGCTGCGGTGCTGTTCCAGTACGCGTCGAAGACGGAGCTCGCCTGCGCCACCGCCGGGCCGAACAGCACCAGGTCGAGGTCGCGGAAATTGGTGTCCTCGCCCGCATCGAAGTACTCGACGCCGATGTTGCGCCCGCCGACCACCGCCATGCGGCCATCGGCGATCCACGCCTTGTTGTGCATGCGGTGGTTCACGCTGACCACGCGCTGCACCAGCTCATACACGCGCTTCATGCCGCCGCGGTTGCGGAACGGGTTGTACAGGCGGATCTCGAGGTTCGGGTGCGCATCCAGCGCAAGCAAGCCGGGGTCCAGCCCTTCGGCATTCATGTCGTCCAGCAGCATGCGCACGCGGACGCCGCGCTCGGCCGCCTGCCACGCCTCGCGGCCGAGCAGCCGCCCGGTCAGGTCGTCGTGCCAGATGTAGTACTGCAGGTCGAGGCTGCGCCCCGCGCGCCGCGCCGAGATCGCCCGCGCCGCGAACGCGTCCAGCCCGCCCGGCACCAGGATCGCGCCGGTCTTGCCCGGCTGCGTGGCCAGCAGCGGCGCCAGCTCGCGGTCCAGCTCGGTCTGCGCCGCCTGCACGGGCAGGGCGTGGCTGGGCTGGCCCGTGGCCGGGGGCGTGAGGCGGTCGGCCAGCAGCCAGCCGCTGAGCGTCAGCAGCACCAGCGTCAGCAATCCCCATCCCAGTATCCGCAACGCACGCCGCATTCGTGTCTCCCCGTGTTCCAGGCACAGTATCTCCCGACTGGCCGAAATCCCTCTCCCCGCATGCGGGGAGAGGGACAGCGTCGCATCGCGACGCAGGGTGAGGGGACGTGGCGCAACAGCGCCCCTCATCCGGCGCTACGCGCCACCTTCTCCCCGCGCAAGCGCAGGGAGAAGAACACTGTGAGGCCGCCTCACCCCGTCGCGGTACAATGCGGATTCGATCGTTTCCGTACTGAGCGCGTCACATGAGCACCCCCGCGACCAACCTCCCCGAAACCCAGACCGAGAGCAGCCCGCTGCGTTTCGTCACCGCCGCCAGCCTGTTCGACGGCCACGACGCCGCCATCAACATCATGCGTCGTCTGATCCAGGGGCAGGGCGCCGAAGTCATCCACCTCGGCCACAACCGCTCGGTGGAAGACGTGGTCCGCGCCGCGCTGCAGGAAGACGCCGACGCCATCGCGCTCTCGTCCTACCAGGGCGGCCACGTCGAGTACTTCAAGTACATGGTCGACATGCTCAAGGAGCGCAACGCCTCGCACATCCGCGTGTTCGGCGGCGGCGGCGGCACGATTACTCCGGAAGAGATCCGCGAGCTGCAGGGCTACGGCGTCGAGCGCATCTACCACCCCAACGACGGCATGCACATGGGCCTGGTGTCCATGATCGAGGACGTCGTGCGCCGCGCCGAAGCCGCGCGCCTGCCGGTCGACAAGCCGCACAAGGTCGCTTTCGACAACGAGATCGAGATCGGCCGCATGCTCTCGGCCATCGAGGAAAGCGCGCTCGACGAATCCGAACTCGCCCACCTGCGCAAGGAATGGCAGCTGGCCGGCGGCAAGACCCCGGTCATCGGCATCACTGGCACCGGCGGCGCCGGCAAGTCGTCGGTGACCGACGAACTGCTCAACCGCTTCCTCAGCAACTTCCCCGACATGCACATCGCGGTGATCTCGGTCGACCCGACTCGTCGCCGCACCGGCGGCGCGCTGCTCGGCGACCGCATCCGCATGAACTCGCTGCGCTCCCAGCGCGTCTTCATGCGCTCGATGGCGACCCGCCGCCAGCACATGGCGACCAACGTGGTGCTGAAGGACTGCATCGGCTTCCTCAAGTCGCTGGGCTACGACCTGGTCATCGTCGAGACCGCCGGTATCGGCCAGTCCGACTCGGAGATCGTCGACCTCGTCGACTTCCCGATGTACGTGATGACCTCCGACTTCGGCGCGCCCAGCCAGCTCGAGAAGATCGACATGCTCGATTTCGCCGAGCTCGTCGTGCTCAACAAGTTCGACAAGCGCGGCGCCGAAGACGCCCTGCGCGACGTGCGCAAGCAGTGGAAGCGCAACCGCGTCGCCTTCCAGACCAAGGACGAGGACGTCCCGGTCTATCCGACCATCGCCTCGCAGTTCAACGACCCCGGCATCAGCTGGATGTTCGCCAACCTGTGCCGCCTGCTGCGCGAGAAGCTCGCGCTCCCCGCCGAGAAGTGGACGCCGGACCTCGACACCAGCCTGAAGGAGCCGCGCGCCACCGTGCTGATCCCGGGCAGCCGCGTGCGTTACCTCGCCGAGATCGCCGAGCAGGGCCGCGGCATCAACAGCAAGATCGAATCGCAGGCCGAAGTCGCCGACCGCGCGCAGAGCTACTGGCAGTCGTTGCACGACCTGGGCGACGACAAGCTGCCCAAGGCGCTGGACCTCTACGCCGCCGAAGATTTGCTCGTCATTCCCGCGAAGGCGGGAATCCAAGGACGTACGGACAGTGAAGCAACGTCCATGGATCCCCGCCTTCGCGGGGATGACGTGCAGGTGGACCGCACCCTTCTCGCCCTGCGCCAGCGCTACAACGACGCCATCCAGTCGCTGAGCTCCGAAGCCCTCAAGCTCCTGCGCGAGTGGCCGCAGCGCCTCAAGTCGATCACCGACGACGTCAACGAATACCAGGTCCGCGACAAGACCATCCGCGTCGAGAACTACCGCGAGTCGCTGAGCCACCAGAAGATCCCGAAGATCGCCGCGCCCACCTACAAGAGCTGGGGCGAACTGCTGACCTTCCTGCAGAAGGAAAACCTGCCGGGCTACTACCCGTACACCGGCGGCGTCTACCCGTACCGCCGCACCGGCGAAGACCCGATCCGCATGTTCGCGGGCGAGGGCACGCCCGAGCGCACCAACCGCCGCTTCCATTACCTCTCGGTCGGCCAGCCGGCCGCGCGCCTGTCCACCGCCTTCGACAGCGTCACCCTGTACGGCGAAGACCCGGCCGTGCGCCCGGACATCTACGGCAAGATCGGCAACTCGGGCGTCAACATCGCCACGCTGGACGACATGAAGAAGCTGTACTCCGGCTTCGATCTGTGCGCGCCCAGCACCTCGGTGTCGATGACCATCAACGGCCCGGCGCCGATCATCCTCGCGATGTTCATGAACACCGCCATCGACCAGCAGGTCGAGAAGTACCTGCGCGAGGACAACGCGCGCTGGGACGCCGCGCACGACAAGATCGAGAAGATGTTCGAGGGTCGCCAGCGTCCGCAGTACAGCGGCATGCTGCCCGAGACCAACGACGGCCTCGGCCTGGGCCTGCTTGGCGTGACCGGCGACCAGGTCGTCGATGCCGAGACCTACGAGAAGATCAAGGCGCACACCCTCGCCACCGTGCGCGGCACCGTGCAGGCCGACATCCTCAAGGAAGACCAGGCCCAGAACACCTGCATCTTCAGCACCGAATTCGCCCTGCGCATGATGGGCGACATCCAGCAGTACTTCGTCGACCGCAACGTCCGCAACTTCTACTCGGTCTCGATCTCGGGCTACCACATCGCCGAAGCCGGCGCGAACCCGATCAGCCAGCTCGCCTTCACCCTGAGCAACGGCTTCACCATCGTCGAGTACTACCTCGCGCGCGGGATGAAGATCGACGACTTCGCGCCCAACCTGTCGTTCTTCTTCAGCAACGGCATGGATCCCGAGTACACCGTCATCGGCCGCGTCGCCCGCCGCATCTGGGCCCGCGCCATGCGCGAGCGCTACGGCGCCTCCGCGCGCAGCCAGATGATGAAGTACCACATCCAGACCAGTGGTCGCTCCCTGCACGCGCAGGAGATCCAGTTCAACGACATCCGCACCACGTTGCAGGCCCTGTACGCGCTGTTCGACAACTGCAACAGCCTGCACACCAACGCCTACGACGAAGCCATCACCACGCCGACCGAAGAGAGCGTGCGCCGCGCCGTGGCGATCCAGATGATCATCAACAAGGAACTGGGCCTCAACTTCAACGAGAACCCCTGGCAGGGCAGCTTCATCGTCGACAAGCTCACCGACATCGTCGAGGAAGCCGTCTACAAGGAGTTCGAAGCCATCAGCGAGCGCGGCGGCGTGCTCGGCGCCATGGACACCATGTACCAGCGCGGCAAGATCCAGGAAGAGAGCCTGTACTACGAGCACAAGAAGCACGACGGCTCGCTGCCGCTGATCGGAGTCAACACCTTCCTGCCCAAGGACCACGGCGGCGACATCGTCACCGAGATCGAGCTGATCCGGAGCACGGAAGGGGAGAAGGGACAGCAGATCGAGAACGTCGCCGGCTACCAGCGCAATCGCAATGGGTATGCGGGCGAGGGGCTCAAGGGGCTACAGGCCACGGCGCGGGAGCGTAGGAATGTGTTTGCCAGTTTGATGGAGGCGGTTAAGACGCATAGCCTGGGGCAGGTCAGTCATGCCCTTTATGATGTAGGTGGGGAGTATCGGCGCAATATGTGATCTGCCGGTCGGCGGCGTTCCAATTGAGGGGGATTAATGGATTTCTACTCTTGGCTATTCGATAAGAAGGTCAAAGGCGTCAATGTAAGTATCGATATTTCCATTGGCGATTATTGGCAGCTCGCACAGCCGGTTCTTCGGGAAAATGAGCTGCAACGCCCCCGAGTCGCCGCCAAGGGGAAGCCGTATCAATTGTTGCAACGTGACCTGATTGAGGGATGCGTAATGCCTCCCATAATTGTCGCGCTTAAGCGCAACGCTCAGGCGAACATTGACGAGGTCCTGGCTGGGCTACGCAACGGAGTGATACCCAACGCCGAACGAGACTTGCTCGCTGCCGAGATTGAACGTGCATTTAATTCCAGGGAAGTTCTAATTCTGGACGGATTGCAGCGCACGTACACGATTGGCGATTGCATCGCGCAGTTGCGCGAAGAGCGACCGGGGCAGTTGGATACGTTCTTGGCAAGGAAGATTCGACTGGAGGTTTATGTTGGTCTTAACAAGACAGGCATTCTCTATCGAATGCTTACTCTCAACACCGGGCAGACCCCGATGTCGTTCAGACATCAAATCGAGATTCTGTATCACGATTTCTTAGACCCTGGCCGTTTGCCCGCAGGTTTGGCTGTAGTTCGGGAGGCTGACGCTCGTCGCGCCAGGGGTGCCGGTAAATACAAGTACGCAGATGTGGTCGATATGTTTTATGCATATTCGACCGGTCGGCCAGAGTCGATCGACAAGCAGAATCTTGTGAACAAGCTCGGCGAGCTTGAGTTTCTCGAGGAGTACGACAACGTTAACAGTGATCTGACGTCGTTGTTGGTTGTTTACAACCGCTTTGTGCGTCATATCGAATCCATTGCCAATGATTGGGAGTTCGATCTTGGCGAGTTGAGATCGGTGTTTCCGGAGGCTGTGGTTGATCGCCCTTTCGGAACTGATGTTGCTTCGCTATTCGAGAGAGTTCAAGCGATGACGGCATTTGGGGCTGAGGCTAAGCGCTTGATTCGACAAAAGCAGGTGGGGAGTCTTGAGGAGCTAAGTGCGCTCCTCACGCGGAGCCTTTTTTCTGATGCGCCGAGCTTGGCATTGAATGAGTTGGTTTTGATGCTCGATGAGGTTGCGAAGAAGGCGACAAAGATTGGTACCGCGCAGCGAGAAATATTCCAGTACTCATTCCGTTCTTTGTTCAACTCTGACTCTCCAACATTTCTAGATCTTTCAACATCCTGGCGGGAGGGGCAGCGGAAGTTCGAGAGCCTGAATTGACATGGCTACCATCATTGATGGTTTATTTCCGCCGGAAATAGCGGCTGTGTCCCGCCTTGAGTTCGATGGCGGCAATGTTGAAATTGATACGAGAGTTCAGGTTGTTTCGTTTCGATGCTCGTTGCCGCGGCCTACAGAGGATCTGACGAGGTTTACAGTTTGGTGCGTGAGGCCGCCTGTTTCCGCTGAATCGGCAATATTTCCAATCGTCATGCCGAGTGGTGGGCGAACGATTGGGTACGTTTTCCCAATTGCTGCGTTCGATCCTGATTCTTCTTACTGTCCGCAGAATAGTCCTAAGCAATACCTGCAGATATATTCATCGGCTGCGTTGCTTTGGTTGGTTCAGCACGGAGGCGGGAATCAACACCTAAGAGTGGGTCAACTGGATTGGAGCGCGGATCCCTCGATTGCCGATTTGTTTCAGCCCGACCTATCCATTGCTGTTATTGGGCGCGAAGTCGTTGACTCCGAGACAGCAGAGCATATTCGCTTAGCGTTGGAGGCTAGTGGCTTCTTCCTGGCAGAGGGTCCTCAATTCTCATTTGAGCGATTTCGTCAGGTTTCTGGATCTTCCATTAAGGCGGAACAGTTCAGCGCGGCCCTCAAGCCTATTTTCTCAACGGCAGAACGGTTCCTTATGCTGGCGTCAAGGCAAGACACGCCTGAGGCAAGCTTTCTCTTCTACTACCAAGTTATCGAATCGCTATCCGACATCGTGCTTGATCGGCTAATGAAGAAGGTTCTTTCTAGCGCGTCTCTTGCTTCAGGATACGACCTTAAGACTAGGGTGCTTGACTACACGTCTGAAAGTACTCGAGTTACAAAGCTCGTAGAGTTCGCGAAGTTTGTTGATGCTAGTGCAGTTGAATCCTTGCGGTTGGCTGGTGCGGCGCTGTTGAATTCGTGCAACCGCGCGCCAGGAGAATCCACATCCGCGAAAGTCCTGTATGACGTCCGCAATCTGATTGTCCATAATCAAATTCCGCTCGCGAAGGCGGACTGGAATGCCTTTCGGCCTGTAATTGATAGCCTTCACAAGGTAGTGGTTGCGATGCTCAAGGGCTTTCCCGTAGGACCACATGAGTTGTTGGATTCGGCTGAGGACTTGGAAGAAGTAGGGCTTCTTCGCGCAGCGATCGCCAACGCGAGGCGATTGCATGATGAAGATGTTCGCTGGCGAAACTCGCGAGCTGGTCAAGGAGGCGATGAGTGGCTCAATAGCCGGGTGCAAGCAAGCTCGGATAGGCTTTCCAAGTTGGAAGGGGAGCTTGCTTCGCTCCTCGCTCTATAGCCCGTGTAAGGCGGGCTTGAGCCCGCCTACGCCCACCCGTGCAAATTCCCGCCGCGATGATGCGTAGGGTGGGCCCTGGTCCACCGATCTCCGGGTGGCGGCGCGCGTTCTCCTACGGCGACGGGCGAGGCAAAAAGGAGTCAGGTTCATTTATCCCGCGCCGATCTCTTGGCCGGTCGCGCGGCCTGACTACTACGGAACGGTTGGACAGCGCTTCGATCTGCTGGCGAAACTTCGCGCATCGGTAATGGCTGGTGCCGCGGAAAATCAACCTGACCCCATTCCCCCGATGGTAGCGAAGCGAAGTCGAAGCGCGTTTCGACCGTCATGCATGCCGGCGCATGCATGACCAAACGCACTGCACCACGCCCATTCATCCCGCCAGAATCCGCACATCAACAGCACGGAGGTGGTGAGTGGGCATGGCGTTCGGAATGAAGGGATGGATGCTGTCGTTGGCGCTGGCATGCGCGGCGACGACGGTGCAGGCCGCAGACGTGGCAGCGACTGGGATGCAGGTGGCCAGCGTGCAGGTCGCCCGCAAGGGCTACAGCCTGCAGGTGGAGCGGCAGGGCCAGGGGCCGGTCGCCGTGGTGTTCGAGTCCGGCTTCGGCCAGGGCGCCGGTGTGTGGAAGGACACCATCGCCAACCTGGGCGCCCAGTGCACCTGCATCGCCTATGCGCGCGCCGGGTTGGGCAAGTCCGGGACGGACGGCGCTCCGAAGACCATCGAGCAGCACGTGCAGGACCTCGGTGCCGTCATCGATGCGCTGGCGCCCGACCAGAAGATCGTGCTTGTTGGGCATTCCTATGGCGGCCTGTTGGCTACCGAATTCGCACGCCAGCATCCGCAGCGCCTGCTGGGCCTGGTGCTGGTCGATCCGGCGACCATGGGGCAGCGCCACGACTCCATGCGCGCCGATCGCGAGCGCGTACTGGCCGACGACAAGGCCCTGCTCGCGATGCTGCCGCCGAACATGGCGGAAGACTACAAGCTGCTGATCGCCCAGCTGGACAACCCGGCCGCTGAGACGCCGCGCAGTCTGCCGGACCTGCCGGTCGCGCTGCTCACCTCGACGCAGGTCGCGGCCGAGCCGTTCGTCTTCGAAGAAACCGCGCAGGGCAAGGCCCTGTGGAAGCGTGAGCACGCGGATCTTTTCGCTGGCGTGTCGCGCGGCATCCACCAGTACTACGCCACCGGGCACAACATCCACCGCGAGAATCCGAAGGCCGTAGCCGAGGCGATCCGGTTTGTGACGGCGGCGTCGGCCGGGAATTGACGGGGCCGGCGTTCGAGCCCTCGTTTTTCCGGCTGCGGAAGAGGGTTGGGTGAACCGTAAGGCGGGCTTGGGCCCGCCCTACGCCACTGCTTCCGAGGCGGGTGCGGTCACCCCGCGCGCGTGCCGAGGCTCGCGGGCCGCACCTATTCCGGAACCGTCTCGCCCGACCCGCCGAACTCGGATGGAAAGTCCTTCAGCTTGGGCAGGCCGTCCTTCATCGGCAGCACCGTCTCGGCATAGTTCACGTGCACCGCCGGCTGGAAGTCGAGCGTGGGGATCGTCGCGGCGTACACATCGGTGAGGCCGAGCGGCGCATGGTGGGTCATCAGGTGGCCACCGCAGCGCGTGCAGAACTGCCGGTCGCTCATGGCGGTCTTCTGGAAGTGGCCGATGTATTCCGCGCCGCGCGTCACCGCCACGTTTTCCGGCTTCCACAGGGTGAAGGCATTGACCGGCCCGGCCGACCAGGAGCGGCACGAGGCACAGTGGCAGTAGCCCATCGCTTCGGGCGCGCCGGTGGCCTGGACTTCGACGGCGCCGCAGAAGCAATTGCCGGTGTGTTGTTGCGACATGGGAAACCTCCGTGGGAAGCCCGGCGCGGGGGCCGCGCCGGGAAGCCGATGCTCGCGCCCGGGAGTGGGGTGCGGCCATGGCGGGCAGCATAGCCCTCAGGGCGCGCCGCAACCGGGCATGCGGAAACTGGCGATGCGGGTCTGCCAGTCCGTGGCATTTCCTTTCTCCTCAGCTGGGCAAGGAACGCAGGTCGTCCGCACGATGGACGACGGGGCGGGGCGGCATGGCGGGCGCGCCGCCGCGCAGGGACACGCGCTCGTGCAAGAGACGAAATCGCGGGCGCGCAGTTGAAGAACGCGGGAGCTTGCGTGACTCGGTCGTTGATCCGGGGCGCCCGATCGGGGGAGTGACTGCGGAACGGTGATGGGTGTTCGAAAGGGCGGATGGATTCGCGCTGGTGCGGACGCCGCCGTCGACTGTTGAACGCATCCTCTCAACCCACGAAGCATCGACACGCGGCGCGCGTCGGATTGGCGCACTCGGACGCTCGCCCCCGGAGCGCACGTTCCGTTGTGTCGCACTGCACGAAAGGAATCAAAGCTTCGCCGGTTAGCATCGCCGCACACCCGCCCTGGAGCCTCGCATGCGCCCGACCGTCCAACCCCGTCGTCCCGCTCTCGCTGCTGCCGTGCTCTGGGCGCTGCTCGGCATGCCGCTGCTGGTCTCCGCCGCCGATGCCGACATGGCCGCGATCCAGCGCACCGTCACCGCGCAGCACGACGTGTCGCTCAAGCGGCTTCAGGACTGGATCGCGCTGCCGTCGATCGCGGCGGAAAACCTAAATTCGCGCGAAGGCGCGGAGTACATGGCCAGGCTCGCGCGCGAGGCCGGTTTCCAGCAGGTCGCGGTCCTCGACACCGACGGCAAGCCCGGCGTGTTCGCTACGCTCGATGCGGGCGCGAAGAAAACCGTGGGCCTGTACTTCATGTACGACGTGAAGCAGTTCGATCCCGCGGAATGGACCTCGCCGCCGCTGGAATCGAAACTCGTCGACAGGCCCGGCCTGGGCAAGGTGCTGGTCGGACGCGGCGCGGTGAACCAGAAGGGCCCCGAATCCGCGCTGCTCGCCGCGCTGCATGCCATCCGCATCGCGAACCAGAAGATGCCGGTGAACCTGGTGCTGGTGGCCGAAGGCGAGGAGGAGATCGGCTCGCCGCACATCGGCCAGCTCGTGCACCGCCCCGAAGTCGAAGCCGCGTTGCGCAACACCATTGGCGTGTTCATGCCCGCGGCCTCGCAGGACAGCGACGGCAACGTGCAGATCACCCTCGGCGCCAAGGGCGTGGTCGAACTGGAACTGGTCGCCAGCGGCGAGAAGTGGGGCCGGGGGCCGAAGAAGGACATCCACTCCTCGCTCAAGGCCATGGTCGACAGCCCCGCATGGCGGCTGGTGAAGGCGCTCGACACGCTGGTCTCCGAGGACGGCAACACCATCACCATCGACGGCTATCCCGCCGCGCCGCCGATCAGCGCCGAACACAAGGCCATGATCGCCGCCGTCGTGAAGGTGCGCAGCGAAGCCAAGAGCAAGAAGCAGTTCGGCGTGGAGCACTGGATCGACGACCTGCCGTGGCAGCAGGCCAACGAGCGCCTGGTGTCGCAGCCCACGGTGAACATCGAAGGCCTCGTCGGCGGCTACACCGGCCCGGGCGGCAAGACCGTGCTGCCGCACCGCGCCGTGGCCAAGATCGACATGCGCCTGGTACCGGGCATGAAGAAGGACGCCGCCGTTGCCGCGCTGAAGGCGCACCTGGCCAAGCGCGGCTACGCCGACATCGAGGTCAACGTCAGCGGCGGCTACGACGCCACCCAGACCTCCGCCGACGCCGCGCTGATCCAGGCGCAGCGCAGCGTGCTCGAACGTCGCGGCATCAAGCCCTTGCTGTGGCCGCGCAACGCCGGCTCCTACCCGGGGTTCGTCTTCACCGATGCGCCGTTGAGCCTCGCCTCCGGCCACTTCGGCCTAGGCCACGGCAGCGGCGCGCACGCCCCGGACGAGTACTACCTGATCGAATCCACCAACCCGGCGGTGCAGGGGTACGACGGCGCGGTGATGTCGTTCGTGGAGTATCTGTACGAACTTGGTAAATGATCCGCACTAGGCGGGCTTGAGCTGCCGCCAGCACGCATGAGGCCCGCTTCGGCGGGCCTTTTCTTTGCGCACTTCCACCCGTCGTCTGCCTGATCCACCATCAACGCTCCGCGTGTTACCACCGGTCTTCACTTCAGGTCGATGTCGCCCACCTTGTCGCGGTAACTCTTCTTCGTGTCCGCTCAGCTCACACCCGCAGTGTGACGGCACGGCCCACGAGGCCCGTAGACGGGTGGTTCCGTCAACGTATCCCCCAAACGGGTGCAGGAGTGCTCGCCGGTGGCCGCCGGGCCGCCGGAGCTGCGTTGCCCCCAGTAATTGCGTGCCGATGGACGCAGGACGCTGGCCCCACGGCATCGGGGTGGCATCGCCGGAGTGCAGCCATGGATCGTATTTGCCTCGTATTGGCGCTGGGTTTGGCCGGAACCGTAGTGATGGTCAGCGGGTGCGGGGTGTTCAATCCCTACATTCGACACGACACGGTTGGTAAAGGCCCTTCGGGATGTTTGGGTGTGAGTGGCATCGGTGTTGCCGATCCGATCGATGCCAGCGGACACGGCAGTGGCAACGGCACGTCCGTCGACCAAGGCAAAACCACTCCCAAGGCCGGCACCGCATTGCAGTACGCGTGCCGCATGCTGGTTCTGGTGCAACGCAATCGCGACGGGGTCACCAACACTCAATCGGGAATGATCGCAACGCTCGTGCCGTTGACCGGCATCATCGGCTACAACAGCGCCCGCGGGGTAAACGCGCCCACCAATGCGGCGATGGCGGCCGGCGGCCTGGCCACGTACACCGTGGGAACCTCGCTCGCGCAAAGCGACCGGTTGTTGATCTACGACGCGGGTGTCAAGTCGATCTCGTGCGCGATCACCACGTATGGCGAAGGCCATGCGCAAGCTGGGCGACAGCAGCCCCTGAAGAAAGCATTGCGGGATCACATCGGGTTGGCGCGCAAAAGCTTGCGCCAATTCAATTCAAATTCCGGCCAGATCGCTGTCGAGGGTTACCTGGTTACTGCCGAACTGGCTGCCGGACCTGATCAGAACGACGTGCTGGACGCGCAATTGCGCACGGTTGTGAGCAATGCTGTCAATGCCGTCAACGACAAGTTGACCTTGACTGTACCGAACATGGCCAAGGCCTTCGACAGTTCGTATCCCGTATGGACATCCATCAAGGCACCGCCCAAACCTGACAAACCGACCACCGAGATGGCAGTGGCGAAGGCCGGCCCTGCGACCAAAATTGACGCCGCCGTGCTGGAGCAGGAGCTGGACATCATCGACCGCCTCTACCGACAACTGGAAGTGCCGCCGTCGGTTGACTTGAAGCGCTGCCAGTTCCAGCTGTCGACCGAAGTCAGTGCTAAGTACGCAACAGCTCCCCTATGGCTCGGTGCGACCGACAACGCGAATGGCACGACGATTCCAGCGAAAAAGAAAGTGCCGATCAGGATTCGGATATACGGCGGCCTCGCTCCCTTCGACAAGGCCGTGACCCAAGGCGCGCCGCCGCCGCCCGCACTGATGCTCGAATCCGAGAACGGCGCCGTGTTCCTGACGATCACGCCCGATGAAAAAAGTACGGGCGATTACGTCATCGCGGTCACCGACGCGTCAGGCCAGGAAAAGCGCGTCACCGTATCGGTTGCGGACTAACCTCCCTCACAAGCGGATGGTCATATGGACGGCGATCATGTTCCCGAATTGATTCGGTTGGGTGGCTCCTCGGCAGGGCTGGCGCAGGCCCAGGGTATCGCCGCGCAAGCCATGGCAGCGGCGGGCCTGCCGGCGTTTCCGAAGAATGCTTGCGCCGCCAACCTGAGCGCGCTGCTGCAACTGGCGGGCCTCGATTTCCCGATGACTTTCGGGGCAGGCAAGCTCGCATACATGTTGGGCGGAAAGTTCGACAGTCGCCGCTGGGTGCATGTGCGCGCCGGCGATCAGATTGAGGGTGACGTGGGTGTCACTTACGACAACGACACGAGCATTCCCGGGTCCGACCACATCTACCTGGTGGTCAAGCGGGTGGATACGGACCGGATGGTGATTGCCGACAACCAAGCGACGCAACCCCATGAGCGGTTCGTGTCGGGCAAGGGCAAGACGCCGACCGAGTACTTCCTGCGTGCCCCGACGATGGCCTATGTGCTGCGCTCCGTTCCGGAGGCTGTGGAGGTGCCGGACATCTTGCGTCTGGCCGAGGCATCGGACATTGCGCAATACGACTGGAACCAGCGCGGTCAGGCGCCGAAGGGCTACATCAAGGGCATGGCATTGGCCTTCGCGGACGCCTATGCACGCTTGAAAGGCGGTGAAGCTGTTGCCCAGGAAATGGGCCGTGAGATCGGGGAACCGGCTACAGACGCGCTGGCGTGGTACCGGAATCATTTCGCACAGGCTGGGTTTGCTGCGCCGGCTACGGCCAGCGACCGCCTGCGCCAGCTGTTCGTGATGCTGGTTGGACTTGGCATGCGGGAAAGTTCCGGGCGGTATTGCGAAGGGCGTGATCGATCCGCCTCCAACACCAGTGCCAACACGGCCGAGGCCGGGCTCTTCCAGATGAGCTACGACCTGTGCCTGGCATTGCCGAGCCTGCAGCGGTTGATGGAGACGTATGGCAACTCCACCACCTTGGCGGAAGTGTTTCGGGAGGGCGTGCGTTGCAAAGCGTCGGATTGGGAGAATCACGGGCGCGGTCACGGCATGGAGTTCCAGCGTCTGACCAAAGCGTGCCCCGCGTTCGCGGTCGATTGCGCCGCCGTTGCCCTGCGGGCCCGCCGCAAGCACTGGGGGCCAATTAACAAGCGTGCGGCGGAAGTGCGCCTGGAGTGCGATTCGCTGCTGCTAGCCGTCCAGCAGCTCGTGGACGCGGCCTGAGGAGGTTCACGGTGGCGTGGCTAGCCAAGCAACAAGGTGTTTTAAGGAACGATTGTGACTGGAGTGCCCGTGCCAACGCGCTTCCAGATTTCTTCGATCTCGCGATTACTTACCGCGATGCAGCCATCGGTCCAGTTGAAAGGGCGCCACCAGGCGTTGCCGCCGTGAATCATGATGGCACCACCCGGATCTACTTTTTTGTCTTCGGCCTCCGATCGGTCTTGCGCATTCGGGTACGAAATGTGGAGGCCAAGATGGAACTTGCTCTCCGCATTCTTGGAGTCGATCTCGTAGTTCCCTTCTGGTGTCCGTTCGTCGCCATATTGCACTTTGTCGCCTTCCGGATTTGCACCCAATCGCACTCGATACTGCGCAATTACGGCGTCGTCGCGATAGAGGGTGAGCAATCGGTCTGACTTGTCTACGAGTATCCGGGTCGCGCGCTGCTCTTTCGGGAGCAAGTCAGGTTCCCTCGCGTGGCTTCCATTGCAGCCCAGTGCGAAGAAGATGAAGGTTGCATTCATGAGGGGGATTTTCATCAGGGCATTCCTTTGACGCGGACGGACACGCGATGTTGTCGCCAGAGCAAACGCAGACGCATCAGCAATCACGGACAGGATTTTGTCAGCTCACCCGTTTGGGTGGCTTTCGAATGGCATGGGCTCGTCATTTGCGTCGATCGGACCGGCGCTACCGGGGGAAACATGAATCGATTTTCGGTGCTCGTTGCTGCAGGGCTGTTGGCGCCTGCTCATGCGCAAGCGATTGAACCAGCCGCCGTCGGTGCGGACACGTCCTTCAGCTCGTGGCACCTGGATCAGGACCTGTTCGCTTTGGGCCACAATCAGGATCGCAATTACACGATGGGGGTGCGCTTTGTCTGGCAGAACGACGCCGCTCGGCACAAGCTCGCCGGTAAGCTGTTGCTGCCGCTGGTCGATGGTATTGATCCGAGTGGCGCGGGCGCCTACGCGGTTTCGTTCGGCAACAGTGCGTTCACGCCCGACGACCTGCGCCGCTCCGACGTGATTGCCGACGACCGGCCATACGGTTCGCTGTTGTATTGGGGCGCCTCCGTGGTCGCTTCTGACGCAGATGCTCCGGAACGGCAGGCAAGTGCGGCGAAGCTGGTCGTCGGAGTGCTTGGGCTGCCGATCAGTGACTGGGGGCAGAGTGGCATCCACACCGCCTGGCGGCATTTCGCGGGGACCCCGGACCCGTATGACCCAAAGGGCTGGGACAACCAGATTTCGGATGGCGGCGAGTTCACCGCCATGTACCAGCGCTCATGGCTGCAGCGCTTACCGGTGTCATCGCGGTACTTTGATGCGGCCCAGACCGTGGATGCGTACGCGGGCTACTACACCGGAGCGAGTTACGCGGTGGTCGGCAAGTGGGGTCGGTTCTCCAAGGAGACCACGCCGTTCTGGGAAATGATCGGCGACATCGATCCGCAGGCGGATGCCAACATGCTGGCGCAGCTGCAAACTGTACCCGCGCGCTCCGATCAAGGGGCCGTGTACCTGGGTACGGTGGCGAGCACCGGTCTCGACCCCTGGTATCGCATCAAGGAGTGGTACTTCACCGGGGGCGTGCGAGCGCGCTGGGTAGGCTACAACGAACTGCTGCAGGGCGGCTTCCGCGATTCAAGGCACACCCTGTCAGCGGGCGAAATCGAGCGATGGGTCGGTGAGGCCTCGGTGGGTTTCAATCTCACGTTTCCACTCGGCCGGCGGTTGATGCTGACCTGCACGGAGCGCAGCCCCGAGCACAAACTCGCAGAGCGCCGCTCTCATCGTTGGTGCGGGATCAATTTCTACCGGGCTTCGCGCCGGTAGACCGGATTGCCCTGCCGGCCCTGTCGCGTAGATGGTGCAACGCGTAGGGCGGGCTGGAGCCCGTCCTACGCCTGCCCGTTGCTTAGTCGGTAGTGGCGTTCTCCAGATATCGTAGGGAATTCAGGCGGGTTTCTGGGCCGAGGCGGCAGGTCACCGCGTCGGTGATGACGCGGGTGGTCAACGTCAGGTCGATGTCGACGACCACAACGGACAACGCGCAAGCGGCCGTGCCATTGGCGAAGTAGATGTCGACACCGGCAGTCGCTGCGTCTTCCGCATCGGTCGGGAGAGCGCAGATCACGCTGCGATTGACGGTGCTTACGTTGGCGATGCCGTAGGCACTGCGGGTCAGGGCCGTGCCATCGGAGGGCGTGGCGGGTTGGCACGCGGCGCCGGAAATGCCCTTGAAATCGGTGGCCTGTGCAGTTCGGATCGGCGCCATGAACAGGGTCGATATCAGCACGGTGATGGCAGAAACGGCCGCGGCCGCGACTGATGGCGTGCCGCAAAAGATGGAATGGACTTTCATGCTCTGGACTCCTGCATCCGGCGGGCACCTGGCCCCTGCGAAGAGCGGGTACGCAGTGCTTGGTACGGAGAGCGGTAGTGGCAATTACGGGCTGTCGGATTTCGAGTGGCGCGGCCGGATCAGCTCATTGCCGAAAGGCTCCCACCGGACATAGGCTGGGTCGGCTTCATCGGCCCAACGTTCCACGCATCGACGCTGCCGGGTTTATGGCGCCAACCCCGCCTACGGGCTATGGTCTTTTTTGTGTCGACCCTGCGGCGCGTTGCGGTATCTTTCCCGCTCGTCGCAGATCAGATCGAGCCAATGAAGGCCACCGTCGTCGGTTTAATCACCCCGCATGTTCTCAGGATCGCTGACCTCGCCAAGCAGGCCGAGTCAGGCGCCAACGTCGACTGGCACGTGCGGGATGCCGTCGCAAAGACGATCGAAGACCTCGGATCCCAGTACAACGCCCGGGACCTGCTCTCGGCCTACGTGCAGTGGCTGGAGACCGCGGCCCAGGAGGCAGGGCAGGCCCGCATGTTCTATTCCGGCGTGTTGCGTACGGCGGCTGCGGCAGCCAAACGAGAGATCCAGGCGCGCGAGTGAGGAGTCACGCTCCAGGAGCAGCGCTCCGATAGCGGCCTGATTCTTCCCGTACGCCGCAAGAAAAGCCCCGCTCGCGGGGCTTTTTTGTTGGGCGGTGGGATGAAACGGGCGGCGCTCGGGATGTTTCGGGCCGTGCGCCGCCTGTTTCGGGCGGCGGCCCGCAAGAATCTTCCCGTGCGCCGCCCGAAACAGGTGGCCGGCCGGGTTATTTGCCCGGCGGGTGGACAAATTCTGTCCATCGATGGGGCTCGAAGGCTCGACGACCGGGAGGTTCGTGCGGCGGGTGGTGCGAATTTGCCCGGCGGGGCGATCCGGCGTAGATCAGGCGGGCGCCTGTGGGGCCGGCGGCGGTTGTCCCGGGTGCGCTTCGCTTACCCGGGCTACGGTCCTGCTGCGCGGGACGCATCGGCGTCCCGGGTCCGTCACTTCTTGAGCAGCGCCTCGCGGACGGCCCGCATCTGCTCGGCCTGCTGCTCGGCGATCTGCTTGATCAGCGCCTGGTTTTTCCCGGTCACCCAGCCCTCCATCAGTACGGCCTGCACACATCGCTCGCCGAGCTCGGTCTTGTCGTAGCCGTCGCCCTCGGCGTCGCCGCAGGCGACGGACTGGGTTTCGCCCACGTATCTGGCCAGGGCGTTCATGTCGTCCGCCTCGTGCGCCAGTTTCGCCAGTTTGAGGGATGCGTCCGCGTACAGGAGGGCGGGTGCCTTTTCGGCGAATCCGTTCCAGTCGTTGTCGGCGCGCGCGATTGCCCATTGGCGGGTGCGCTCGAAAGCCTCGATGGCCTTGCCGCGAATGGCGTCCTTATCCGTGCCGTCCTCCAGCATCCCGGCGTAGTGCTCGCCCAGTTCCAGTTCGAAGTTGCCGGCGTCGACGCCGTTCAACCGCTGCTGGTTCATGGCCTTGGTGTTCTCGCGCATCTGCTCGACGGCGCCCAGGAAGCCCTGCGAATGCCGGCGGTATTCCGCGATGGCGGCGTCCGCGCGCGCGGCGTTGCCGTCTTCCAGTTCCAGCAGCGCGGCCTGGCGCTGCAGGTCGAGGAGCTGGACCCGGAGGTAGGCGTTCGTGTCGCCCGGCGCGAGCGTCTCCAGTTCCTTGAGCGCCGCGTCCAGTTCCTTGCGCGCGGTGGCGCTGTCGTCGTCTTCGCGCAACACCGCCGCCAACGTCGATTGCTTTTTCAGGCGCTCCACGGCCAGGAAGCTGCGGACGTCCGGGGTGGCGTCGCTCGCCGCTTCGGCGGCCCGATAGGCGGCGATGGCCTCCCGGCATTTCGTGACGACGTCGGCCGATGCCCAGCGTTCGCTGCACCCGGTCATGCCGCTGGCTTTCGCGTACAAGGTCTTGACCTCGCTCGGGGCCGGATCGGCGGACGCGGGCGAAGTGGCAACGAGAAGCACGGCCGCAAGCGCGGCGACGCGTGGAGTCATGTGGTTTTCCCCTGTATGCGGGCGCGTTGGTCCCGGGGGGCAGTCTGGGAGGGGCACTGTGGCAACGTCAACCGCTGGCCGGAAGGCGGGCTTGAGCCCGCCCTAATCCGCATCCCCAACGCGCGTAACCACCGCGATCCAGTTGGTTTCCCAGGTGCGGCCACCGTCTTCGGAATAGGCCTGCTCGAACCGTGCCGAGTCGGCATTGAGTTGCGTGATGACGAAGCGAACGAGGATGGCCTTGCCGTCGAGGTCCTCCTCGCCGTAGAACGCGCCATGCCCGTCATGGAACCCCCCGTGGACCGGGCGGGTCAGCGCGCCGTTGCGGATGCTGGCGTAGTGCAGGCTCCACTGCCGGGCCTGCGGGTTGTACAGGCGCAGGCTCGCGCCTTCGATCTTTCCGGTAGGGCCCGCCACGCGCAATTCGACCAGGTTCGCGCGTCCGTCCAGCACTTTGCGCACGACACTGGTGCCGGCGTAGTCGACCCATTCCTTCGATCCGGACAGGGGTTTGGCCAGCCGGCGCAATTCGGTCTTCCACGTGCCGATTCCCCAGTCGAAATCCTTCTGGCCGTCATCCGATGCGACGGTGGAGGCGGCGTGCGACGGCTGCGCCGACGCATTCAGTGTCAGCAGTGCCATCGCGAGGCAGGCACTGCCGAGCCAGGTGCGCGCGGTGTTTTGCATCGTCTCGTCCTGTTTCGCATGATGCGGGCAGGATGCGAGTGCGAGGGCAGCATGAACAAGAAGGCACCTGCAGGTAACCATGCGCGGCCCAATCCACTGGGAGGGTGCCCGTTGGCGGCAGCGTTCACCGCGATCGGCGGCAAGTGGAAGCTGACCATCCTGTACTGGCTCGCGCACGGTGAACTGCACTTTGCTGGCCTGAAGCGTCGCGCCGCGCCGATTTCAAGCAAGGTGCTCGCCCAGCAGCTGCGCGAACTCGAAGCCGACGGCATCGTCGATCGCACGCCGACCGGTGCAGTGCCTGCGCCGGTGATCTACCAGCTGACGGAGTACGGACAGACCCTGTTGCCGATCATCGGAACCGTGCGGGTGTGGGGCGAAGGCCATCTGCTGCATTCAGGGGCGCGGCGGCGTTCCGATGGCATGGCGTGTGGTGTGGAGATCCAGCGGCGCGGTTGAAGCAGGGCGCGGCGGGATTGGCTTCACTGCCCCAACGCTTCATGTGCCGGTGCTGCTGGGTTGATGGGGGGCAACCCAGCCTACGGGTGATCGCCGTGGCTGAGACGCGAGACGGGGCGGGCTGCACTTGCCTCAACGCCAGTCATCGATCACGAAGCAATCGGCGCGGTTGTAACCGGGCGCGTTGTCCAGTTGCATGGCCACGCCCTGCATCATCGTCCTGAAGCCGCGGTCGAGCATGCGGCGGTAGGCGTCGTGGCGCGAGGTGTTCACGCCGGCCACCAGCTTCTCCATGCCGTTGGCGTGCGCGAGGGCTTCGCTGGCGGAGAGCAGGCGTTCGAAATGTGCGGCTGCGTGCGCGCCAGGACGCGCGGCGCCGAACTTGACGTAGGCGCTGCCACTGCCGGCTTCGCTGCCCTTGCCGAGGTGGCACACCGCGAACGCGACCAGTTCCGTGCCGTCGTAAACGAGAGCCGTGTCGCCGATGCGCTGCGAGCGTGCGGATTCGATCTCGCTGGTGGGATCCAAACCGGGATGAACCGCGTCGGCGAGCGCGCGGCACGCGGCGAGGGCGGCGCTGCGCGAGGCGTCGTCCAGCACGGAGTAACGCTGCCAGGAACCGGCATCCGCGGTGGAAGCCACTGCCTTGGCCATCACCGGCGTCAGCTGCTGTGGCCAGAAGCCATGGCTCTGGTAGAGCCCGACATGCTTGGTGCTGTGCGGGAAGGTGAACAGCGCGACGTGGGGCACTCCCCACTGGTCGAACAGCGCCATCGTTTCGGCGAGCAGGCGGCGCGCGATGCCCTTGTCCCAATGCTCCGGATGCACCGTGAGCGGACCGAAGAATCCGAAACTGCCCCAGCGCGTGGCGAAGTTGGAGCCGACCAGGGTGCCGTCGATGTACGCACCGAGCGCGGCGTCGGGTGCGGCGCGCCAGCGCGTGCAGACGTAATCGCTGTCGCCGCCGAACGCGAGCGGTTCGGGCAGACCGATGAAGGTGCCGAAGGCGAGGCGGAAGATGCGATCGGCCTGCGGCAGGTCGATCTCGCGCAGGGGAGCGATGTCGACGGGGGAACGGGCGATATCCATGGAATGACCTCGTGGGGGATTCAACCAGCGGCGGGCGATTTGCGCGCCGCCTCGATCAGGGCGCGGATGGCCCAACGCTTCATCTTGCGGGCCTCGGCATCGTCGAGTTGCAGCACGTCCTTGCACACCACCATGGCTTCGGTGCCGATGATCAGGGCGAGGGCGTGTGCCAGGTGCTTCAGTGCCGCCGGCTTGAACTGGTTGCGCACCGGCGACAACGCGGCTTCGATCAGCGGCGAGCGGCGGTTCTGGCGCGCGGGCAGGGCGTCGTCGTTGCCGTCGATCCCACGCTGCAGCGAATGCACGAGCATGGTGCGCAGCTGCGCTTCGTGGGCGAGGATCATCGCGTGCAGGGCGTCGTCCACGCGCTCGACGCGGGCGACGGCGTCTTCGCGGGGCGCGCGCTCGAACAATGCATCGGCCTCGGGAACGGCGACATCGAGGGCGGCTTCGAGCAGCAATGCGTCCACCCTGGGGAAGTAGCGGTATGCGGTGGCGCGCGACACCATCGCGGCCTCGGCGATCTCTTCCAGGCTCGGCTTGCGGCCCTGGCGCACCAGTTGCGTTGCGGCCTGCAGCAGGTCCTTGCGCGTGCGTCGACGCTGGTTGGGGCGGCCTTGCGGGGCGGTGTCCATCGCTGCCTCAATCCTGGGGCAGCTGGTGAAGGATGGCGGTGAGGTCCAGCCACACGTTCTCGCGCTTGATCTCGCCATTGCCGGCGAACTCCATCACATGCAGCAGCCGGAATTCGAGCGGGCGGTTGCGGCCGTCGAGGCCGAACGGGCGGCCGGCGGCGCGGCCGCGCCACAGCGATTCGTCGACGAGGAAGTCGTCGCCGTACAGGCGCCGCAGCGTTTCCACCCTGCCGTCGGCCAGATCGGCGAACAGGTGTTCGTAGAAGCCGCGCGCGCCGTCGCGGCCGCGCGTGGGGCCGGTAGGGGAGCCAACGATGTCGTGCTCGACATCCGCGGCGAGCGTCGCCAGCACGCCCTCCACGTTGTCGCTGGCTTCGAAGCCGAAATGCTCGTCGATCTTGCGGTCCATGTCGGCGCGGGAGAGGGTCATGGCGGTCGCTCGGGGAAAGGGTTGGCTGATGCTAATGAGACAAATATCTCATTAGCAATAGCGAGTCTCATGTTTCCGACGGGCGGCGGATGGGGTCGGGCCGGCCATCAACGCGGGCAGGCGCCCTGCGGCGGGCAATGGATGCCGCCACCCCATCGGGGGATTACATCGTTGGCCGCCATCCACGCACCTGGATTTTCCAAGGGGACGTGTCGTGACATCCGCTTGCTGCGCGGTTGGCGCTGGCGCGGAACGCATGCACGGGCTGGCCTTGGGCCAACGGCCGATGCGTTTCTCCCTCTGCCAGATGTCTGGCCCATTCCCGAGGAGTTCACCGTGAAATCCATCTTGTTCGCGGCAGTCATCGCGCTCGCGCTGGGCGCGCCGGTCCACGCGCAGGAAGCGCTGCCCTATACCGAGGGCGCGGTGGTGGAGGTCACCTCGGTGGACATCATGGATGGCGAGTTCGACCACTACATGGAATACCTGCAAACCAAGTACAAGCCGAGGATGGAGGCGCAGAAGAAGGCCGGGATCATCCTCGACTACGGCGTCTACCAGAACCAGACCGGCAAGGACGAAGACGCGGACCTGTACCTGGTGGTGTTCTATCCGAACATGGCGGCGCTCGACGGCCTGCGCGAGCGGGTGGATCCGCTCATGACCAAGGTCAGCGGCGAGTCGGTGTCGCAGGCCAATACGGCCTTTGCGGCACGCGGCAAGATGCGCAACATCATGGGGAACGAGTTGTTGCGTGAGTTGAAGTTGAAGTAGGCGGCCATGGCGGCGCATCCCCGGTGCGCCGCTGCGGCATGCAGGTCGGTACCCGCTGGTGCCATGACGAGAACGCCCGCGTCTGCGGGCGTTTTCATTTTCATTCGAAACCGGAACCCGCGATCGCGATGCACGCGCCGGATCGGGGCCACTCCAACCTGCCAACCGCACAACGGTTGACGGCGCGTCCTGCCGCAACGCAGCAGTACGTGTGATGGCGCTCCCGTTTTCGATGGCGACGCCGGGCAGGCGAGGAACCGCCGTGTTCACCGGCTCCGCCGGCTTTTTACCGGCAAAACCGCGGGCAATCCCGGCGCGGACGGGCATGCCGCGGAGGTAAGTACGAACACTCATTGCCCGCCGGCGAGATTTGTCGTTACGGTTCCAGTCGACCGGCGTTCTGCCGGTCATTCCTGGCATGCATGGATGCGCCCGCTCCGGGGTTGGGCCACTGGGGCGTGCGCCGGGTTGTGCAAACCACCTTCAAAATTCCACCGGGGAAAAATCCTGATGTCGAAGTCGCACAAGTTGCACCAGCACGCCCTCGCCACGGCCATGGCCCTCGCGTTGACCGCCGGTTTCGCCGGCTCCGCCGCTGCTGCCGGTCGCGTGGATACCGCTGGCCTGGGGGCCGCGGACCAGACCAGTTTTGATCGCTTCATCGTCAAGTACCGCACCGGCACCAGTGCCGCCGCGCAGCAGGCCAACCTGGCCAACGCGGGCAAGGGCAACGCCAAGGGCCTGTCCGTCGGCCACCTGCGCACGCTGTCCGTAGGCGGCGACGTCGTCCAGGCCAGCCGTGGGCTGGATCGCGTCGAAGCCGAAAGCCTGATGCGCCAGATCGCCGCCGATCCGAACGTCGAGTACGTCGAGGTCGACCGGATGATGAAGGCGCTGATGACGCCGAACGACACCCACTACGGCACCTACCTGTGGGGCATGCAGACCAGCACCGGCGGCATCCGCGCCGACCAGGCCTGGAACACCACCAACGGCAACGGCGTGGTCGTGGCGGTGCTCGACACCGGTTACACCGATCACAGCGACCTGGTTGGCAACATCCTGCCGGGCTACGACTTCATCTCGAGCAAGACCGTCGCCGGCGACGGCGGCGGCCGCGACGCCGACGCGCACGATCCGGGCGATTACTACCGCAACCAGAACTCCAGCTGGCACGGCAGCCACACGGCCGGCACGGTTGCCGCGGTCGGCAACAACGGCCAGGGCGTGGTCGGCGTGGCCTACGGTGCCAAGGTCGTTCCGGTGCGCGTGCTCGGTCGTGGCGGCGGCTACACCTCCGACATCGTCGACGGCATCACCTGGGCGTCGGGCGGCACCGTCTCCGGTGTACCGGCCAATGCCAACCCGGCCGAAGTCATCAACATGTCGCTGGGCGGTGCCGGTGCGTGCTCCAGCACCTACCAGAACGCGATCAACGCCGCCGTCGCCCGTGGCACCACCGTGGTGGTGGCCGCCGGCAACGACAACGCCGACGCTTCCGGTTTCACCCCGGCCAGCTGTGGCAACGTGATCACCGTGGCCGCGACCAACAAGAGCGGTACCCGCGCCAGCTACTCCAACTACGGCAGCCTGATCGACGTGGCCGCCCCGGGTGGCGACAGCCCGGACTGCACCACGCTGATCGTGTCCACCGGCAATGCCGGCACCAGCGGCCCGACCACCGAGAATTACCTGTGCATGGCGGGTACTTCGATGGCGGCCCCGCACGTGGCGGGTACGGTCGCGCTGATGCAGGCCGTGCGCACCACGCCGCTGACCCCGGCGCAGGTGGAGTCGATCCTGAAGAGCACGTTGCGCACCTTCCCGGGCAGCAACGACAAGCCGATCGGCAACGGCATCATCGACGCCGCCGCGGCCGTGTCGGCCGCAGCGACGTACTGATCCGCTGCCGTCAACGAAGTGCGACAGGGACCCCGGCTTCGGCCGGGGTTTTTTCGTCTCCCGGTAAAGTTCAGCGCGTGGCCGAAGCAGTCGGCAAGCGCGCGGTCCATCACGGCACTCGGCCCCGTCCGCCACCATCGGCTGCGATATGCTCGCCCCCGGGCAGCGAAAGCTGTAGCACGACGGAGTGGGGGCTTCATGGAGCAGGCGGGAGCGTTCGGGCGCGTGCGCGGTTTGCGGATGCGCGCAGGGAAGTGGCTGGTGTGCGCGGTGCTCATGCTGGTGGCGATGGATGCATTCGGCATGCGCCGCATCAAGGAGGGAGAGGCACCGAAGCTTGCGCCGGATGAGGGCCTGGTCGTCATCTCCGTCGACACCAGTACGCCGATCGCCACCGTGCATGTCGGGCGCGTGGGCGGCGGCACTGCAACGGTGCTCAACTACCTCAAGATCGGACGCAATCCCGCCCTCTTCGCCGCCAAGGCGGGCGAATACGAGTGGGCGCAGATGAAGCTCACCAACGGCTTCATGTACAGCCGCTTCCGGATCGGCAAGCCCGAGTTCCGCTTTACCGTCACGGCGGGAAAGATCGTGTATCCGGGCGATCTCGTGCTGCGCCCGTCGAGCTTGACCAACGCGTACATCCAGGTCCACAACCGCACCCTGCCGATCATGGACTGGCTCCAGGCGGAGCACGCGGCGCTTTATGCGCAGCTGCCCTTCGAATACACCGGCTACTACCCCGATCCGTTCCCGGCCCACTACCGAGCCGCCGTGGCGAAAAATTCGCGGCCCGGTGTCGACCTCAACGCCGGTCGCGAAGCGCCCAAGCCGCAGGATCTGCCCATTCCAGCGGACATGATGTGGAAGCCGAGCCGCATCGCTGCGGTCGCGCTCAATCCGGCCGGTGACCTTCTCGCCGAAACGGTGCGGGAAGAGAAGGGTTACTGGACGCTCAACCTCATCGACCTGCGCGCCGGACGCTCGCAGCGGTTGTCGGCAGAGCGCTACCCACCCGATACCTTGCGCTGGAAGGGCGATCGCACCTTGATCGCGGCCAGCGGCGGCTGGCACGGTTCGCATACCGTCTACGTCGTTGGCGATGCCAACCAGGACGGCAAGTACCGGATAAAGGAGCTGGCCCTGCTTGGCACCGGGCGCGTGGTCGACCTGCTCCCGTCATCGCCGGACGAAATCCTGTTCGAAGGCTACGACAGTGCCGGCAAGCTCGTGGTGCACCGCGTCCGGCTGGAGGGCGACAAGTCCATCCGTGGCTTCACCACGGCCAGGTCGCGAGATCGAGTCAACCAGGGCGCCACCAACGACCGGGCCTGGTACGCGGACGGCAACGGCCGCCTGCGCGCGGCGATCGTCGCCCGCGATGAAGCCACCGTGCTTGTCCATGCCGCCAACGGCAGTTTCCACGACGTCCTGAACAGTGATGAAGATTTCAGCTTCGATCCCGTCGGTTTGTCGTTCGATGGCAACACCATCTACGGCCTGACCGATGAGGATCGCGCGCAGCGTGACCTGGTCGCGCTGGATCCGGTCACGCGCAAGATCACGCGCACGGGGTTCTCCAAGCCCGGCGTCGATATCGTCAGTGCCTCGTTCAATGAGCGCCGCGAACCGGTGGCCGCGCGCTATTACGAGGCCGGTAGACTTGTCACCGAATACTTCGATGACGCCAATCGCAAGATGCTGGCTTGGGTGCGCACGGCGTTTCCCGGGAAGGTCGTGACGGTACTCGACCGGAGCACGGATAACGCGCAACTCATCCTCTGGGTCGATGGCAGCGATCATCCGCCGCAGGTCTACCACTTGGATGTCGCCAGCAAGAAAGCCTCGTTGATCGACGAGATGGCGCCGTGGTTGTCGGACAAGGTGTTTGCGCCGGCATACGTCATCAACGCGAAGGGCAAGGACGGGCTGCCGATCGAGGCCTTCCTGACGCTCCCCGCCGGCACGAGCAAGCGCCCGCTGGTCTTATTCCCGCACGGCGGGCCGGTGGGCGTGAGCGACAGCCTCAACTTCGATCGCGACGTGCAGTTCCTTGCCTCGCAGGGCTACGCCGTCCTGCAGGTGAACTTCCGTGGATCCGAAGGCTACGGCAAGGCGTTCCGCGAAGCCGGATACAACAACCACGGCCGCATGATCGAGGACGACATCGATGCCGCGTTGCGCATTGCGCTCGCGACCTATCCTCTGGACGAATCCCGCATGTGCACCCTCGGCGCCAGCTACGGCGGTTACTCGGCGCTGATTTCCGCGATCCGCTGGCCGGGGCGCTTCAAGTGCGCCGTCTCGATGTCCGGTGTCAGCGATCGTGCGCTGTTCTTCACCGCGAGCGACAACGTGCGCTCGGAAAAGATGCGGCCTGAGCTGGAGCGACTGCTGGGCAATCCGCGCACCGACCTGGCGGCGATGCAGGCGGTCTCGCCCCTGTACCACACCGACCAGCTCACGCTGCCGGTGATGCTGGTTCATGGCCGCGAGGACGTGCGCGTCGACTTCGAACATACCCGTCGTCTTGTGCGCATGCTCAACCTGGAAAACCGCCAGCCAGTGCTGATGGCGATTCCGGACATGGAGCACGACCTGGGCACGGCCGAAGTTGCCAGCGTGGTATGGACCGGCATCGCCGGTTTCCTGCAGCTGCATCTCGGAGCGGCACCGGGCCCTGCAGCGGGCGCGCCCGCTGCGGCGTCGCAGATGCCGGACACCGCGAAGTAATGCCTCGAGCGGCCGCGGGACCCCGGCCATCAATCTGTGCGCGGGCGTTCCCCGGTCCGCCCGCGCCGCGAAACTCAGGTCACGTGCAGCGGAATCAGCGACGCACGCAACTTGCATTCCTCCAGCAGCAGGCGCAGGCGGCGTTCCACCTGCGGCAGGTTTTCCAGCCGTTGCGAGGCGTAGAGGGAGTAGGTCGGCCGGTCGGGCGATGCGCCGCGGGCGCGGCCCACGCTAACGTGCGGGGTCTCGCATGCGCGTGCCCACAGCGCGTGCAGTTGCGCGGGGCCGATGCTCTGGTGCGTGCTCAGGGTGAAGCGGAAGATCGCGATCTGGTCCTTCACGTCGTGCCTCATCGCGTAGGCGCCGGTTTGGTGCGCGGGACGGCGGTTTCGTCGAGCTTCTTCAGGACCCGGGTGACGCCCAGCACTTCGATGCGGCCGCCGGTGGACTGGAACGCGCGCAGGTGGTCGGCGATGCGTTCGCTGGTGAGCACGCGGGGATCGGGCGCCTTGTGCTGGAAGCCCCGCTCGGTCTTGGTCGGTGTGCGTGCCATCGGCTTTTCCTCAGCTGAGTGTGATCGGGATGTCGCGTGCGTGGTCCGCGTAATCGGCGCGCACCTCGCGGCAGTACGGGCCGGCCATGGCGAACTTGCGGCAGATGACGGGGCGCGTGGCATAGATCGAGCAGCACATCCGCGCGCCGTCCAGCGCGACGCACCAGCCGTCTTCGCCATGCGCCATCACCAGCAGGCCGGCCGGCGTGCGCGCGGTGAGGTGCGCGGCGACGTTGTCTTCGGGCATGAGCACCACGGTCAGGCGGCAGCAGACCGCATCGCAGGCGTCGCAGCGGGGGCGGGTGGCCGCGCTCATTGCGCCAGCCTGCGCGCAGTGCCGCGTCCGTAGCGGAGCACGGCGCCGCGGTACGGGGCGCTGTCGCCGTCGTCGACCGGGCAATTGATCGATTCGACTGCGTATTCCTGCGCCTCCATCAGCCGGCTGAAGCGCGCGGCCTGGCCGCGGCCCGGGTCGGTCACCCAGACCTGCGCATCGTCATGGGCGTGGCGGGCGATGACGTCGTTGACCAGTTCGGCGCTGCCGCGCTGGTAGAGGACATCGCTGGCGATGATCACGTCGAAGCGGCCCAGGGTGGGCAACGGCACGTCCCAGCGCAGTTGGCGATAGTGCAGCGCGGGCAGCGCATTGAGCGCGGCGTTGTAGGCGAGGAAGGGTTCGGCGAGCGGGTGGACGTCGCTGGCCACGATATCGGCTTCCTGCTGCTGCAGGACCAGGCTTGCCAGGCCGATGCCGCATCCCAGTTCCAGGATGCGTTCGCCGTTGAAGGTGGCGCGGTGCATGGCGTGCGCGAGCACCAGTCCGGCGGGCCACACCTGCCCGAACAGGCTCCATTGCGCCGAGGAAATGCCCAGGCGCTCGCCGTGCCCGTCCGGGTCGGCGAATTGCTGCAGGTCGCTGAGCACACGCAGGCGCCAGGGGTGGCCGCCGATGGTCAGGTCTAGCTTGCGGGTGGAATAGCCTGGCAACGGCGCTCCCGGGGGGCGACACCCTGAACAAGGGTGGTGGCGCGTGGAGGGAGCGAAGCCGGCGACGAAGTCGGGGGAGACGCGCGAATGAAGCGCTGTAGCCCGACCAGCCTACACGAGTCGGGGCTGTGGAAATGAACGGGGCGCAGTCGCGCCGGGTCGGCGGCGACTGGCGTCGTCGAGGTCAGTGCCCGGACGGCGTCCGCGGCGTGGGCGAGGGCTCGGGCGCGGTCGCCGCCTTCGCGGATTCGCGCGCTTCCTTCTTGCGGGCCTGCTTCTCGTCCTGTTGCTTCTTCTTGGCGAGTTCGCGCTGACGCTTTTCGAAGGAATAGTTGGGCTTGGCCAAGGCGGGCATCTCGTAATGGGAGGCCCAGTGTAGGCCATGACGCGTACGCGGGCGGGCGGAGCGGGCGTTGGCGCCGGCGAGCGCGTGAGTAGCAGGGGCGATCGGGCCCGGCGCACGGGCAGGAAAAAGGCCCGGATTCCGGGCCTTTTTCATTTGACCCAGGGTTTACTGACCCAGGCGGCAGGCCTCAAACCGGCGCAAAACCCTTCGTCGCCTTCTTGTCGCGCTTCTCGGCCTTCTTTTCCTTCTGCGTCTTGGCCGGTTTCTTCTTCTGTTCCTTCTTCTGGTTCAAGCCCTTGCTCATGTGCTTCTCCTCTGCGCGTACAGCGATGGACTGCAGTCGCAGTCGGTTGCTGGAGTATGCGCCTGCCGGGACCGCAGGGCAGCGGTCTGCAGCTACGCAAGCGGCGGGCCGGAGCCCGCCCTGCGCTCGCTTCGATGGGGCGCACGGTGGGGCACGGTGTAGTGCCGCATCGCCATGCGGTCGGTTTTGCCGACCCGGTGGCCTAAGCTATTGGCGAGGCCAATCCGGCAGCAGTCAGCGCCCCATGATCAACAACGACGTCCTCCGCAGCATCCGTTACATGCTCGATCTCAGCGACATCAAGGTCGTCGAGATCGCGAAACTGGTCGATCCGGCCTTTCCGCTCGAGAAGGCGGACGTGCAGGCGTTCCTGCGCAAGGACGACGATCCCGACTTCGCCGAGTGCGGCGACGGCGTGCTCGCGCATTTCCTCGATGGCCTGGTGATCCATTGCCGCGGCCGCAACGACGCCCTGCCGCCGCGACCGGTGGAACGGCGCGTCACCAACAACGTGGTGTTGAAGAAACTGCGGGTCGCGTTCGAGCTGAAGGACGTCGACATGCATGAGGTCTTCGCGTCCGCGGGGTTCCCGATCTCCAAGCCGGAGCTGACCGCGCTGTTCCGCCAGCCCGGACACACCAACTACCGTGCCTGCGGCGACCAGTTGCTGCGCAATTTCCTGAAGGGGCTGACGCTGCGCGTGCGCGGCGCCTGACGCCGCGTCAGAACCGTTCGCCCACCGGCAGGTAGCGCCATTCGCCCACCGGCAGTTTGGCCATGGCGATCCTGCCGATGCGCAGGCGCCGGATCGCCACCACCTGCAGGTTCACCTGCGCGCACATGTCGCGCAGTTGCCCCGGCTGCACGTCCTTGATCGCGAAGCGCAAGCGGAATTCGTTCTGCCAGCTCACCTTGCACGGCGGCAGCTCGCGCCCACGGTAACGCAGGCCATGGGCAAGCCGACGCAGCCCGTACGGCGCGATCTCGCCGGCCACTTCGACGACGAATTCCTGCTCGATCTGCGCGATGTCCTCGGTCAGCCGGCGCCACACGCGACCGTCCTGGGTCAGCACCATCAGGCCGCTGGCGTCGGCATCCAGCGGCACCAGTGGCGTCAGCCGGGTGAAGTGGCGCTGCAGCAGGCGCACGCCGCTGGGATCTTCAGCCCAACGCGTGGCCGGCGTGACCAGCGCCGCGGCGGGCTTGCGGCCTGCGATCGCGTCGAAGCCGGCCGGCTTGTGCAGCAGCACGGTGGCCGGTTCGGGCGCTTCCAGCACCGCGTCGGGATCGAGTTCGACGCGTTCGTCCGACACCGGGTGCTGCGGCGCCTCGACGATCACGCCGTCCACCGACACCCAGCCGTTCTCGATGTAGCGCTCGGCGTCGGCGCGCGAACAACCCGCCAGTTCGGCCACGCGTTTGGAAAGGCGGATGGGGTCGGGCATGGGGTGTCTCGGTGGGGGCGCTACTTTGCCACGGCAGGGCCCACGAGTCAGAACAATCCAGCGCCGTAGCCCGGGTAAGCGCAGCGCACCCGGGACGTTGAGTTCCCTACGTCCGAATCGGAATGTCAGCGACGTCGCCCATAAGGGCAGCGTACCCGGGGCATGGCGACTTCCCGGGTGCGGCCTTCGGCCTTACCCGGGCTACGCTTCTTCTTGGAGCCTCAGCCCTTCCGTGCCGCTTCGATCGCGGCGACGTCGATCTTGCGCATCTGCATCATCGCGTCGAACGCACGCTTGGCCGCTGCGCGATCGGGGTCGTGGAACGCTTCGGTCAACGCACGCGGGGTGATCTGCCACGACAGGCCCCACTTGTCCTTGCACCAGCCGCATTCGCTTTCCTGGCCGCCGTTGCCGACGATCGCGTTCCACAGGCGGTCCGTCTCGGCCTGGTCGTCGGTGGCCACCTGGAACGAGAACGCCTCGCTGTGCTTGAACGCGGGGCCGCCGTTCAATCCCAGGCACGGGATGCCCAGCACGGTGAACTCGACGGTGAGGACGTCACCTTCCTTGCCCGACGGAAAGTCGCCGGGCGCGCGATGGACCGCGCCCAACGCGCTGTCGGGGAAGGTCTTGGCATAGAACGTCGCGGCATCGAGCGCGGTGCCGTCGTACCACAGGCAGATCGTGTTCTTGCTGATCATCGGAAAGCTCCTGGACGTGGTGCATGCAGCGGATTGGCGATCTGCATAGCACGGAGGATGTGCAGCGGGTGTAAGGCGGGCTTGAGCCCGCCCTACGCGCCACGGGCGGCGTCATTCGTGTTGCGCGAAGCGGCGATCGAGGTACGCGTGCAGCTGCGATTGCAGGCTCGCGGGATCGTCGAAGAAGCGGCACACGAGTGCGAACAGTCCGAACCGCTCCCAAGCGAACGGCCGATGCGCGCGCACCATCGCCAGGGTGTGCAGGCCTTCGGTGCGGATGTTGACGCCCGAGGCGGCGAGCTCGGCGTTGCGGCCGCTCGCCAGGTAGGCGCCGATGCGACGGTGGTGCGAAGACGCGCCGGTGGCGGACGTCACCAGGTCGCCGAGGCCGGCGAAGCTCTGCGCGGTTTCCGCGTCTCCACCCATGGCCCGGATGATGCCGGCGAACTCGCGCACCGCTTCGGTGGTCAGGAAGCCGCGCATGTTGTCGCCCAGTTCCAGCGCATCGACCGCGCCGATCAATGGGACGTAGACGTTCTTCAGGACGGCGGCCCACGCGGCACCGTGGACATCGTCGCTGTGATCGCAATGCAGCGGCGTTTCCGCGAACAGTGCAGCGAGCGGCGTGCGCGCGTGTGTTCGCGTGCTCGCAGCCACGGCGAATCCCGCGCGACCGGCCTGGAGTTCGCGCGCCAGCATCGGGCCGTACAGCAAGGCCCAGCCCAGGCGCGTGCCGAAATGCCATTCGAAGACCTGTGCCGCCGTCCGCCCCTGCGCGTCCAGGCCCTTGGCAATGGACAGGCAGAAACTGTCGCCGTCCAGCACGGTCGCCAGGCGGCCGGCGAGTTCGTCGTGGGGCAGGGTAGGCAGGGCGAAGAGCACCACCTCGCGCCCTGCTGCCGCCGCCTCCAGCGGCTCGGTTTCCACGCCGGTCTGCAGGTCGCGGTCCCAGATGGCGATGTCGTGCCGCGGGCGCAGCAGTGCCTCGAAGGCGCGCCCCATCGCACCGTGGCCCAGGATCAGCACGCGCTTGGTCTTGCCTGTCATGGTCAGGCTCCGCGGGTTCCCGGTTGCCAGCATAGACCGTGCGGGGGCGGCCCCAGCAACACGACGCCTCGCGCGCGCGTGCATCCGCGCATGCCGCCGCAGGCAGGACTTCTGGGACGGGTCCGGAAAAACCCCGGGGCTATAGTGGCCGCACCTTCCAGCAGGGACGTTGCCGTGATCAGGTCCAGCCTTCCGCTCGTCGCTTTGTTCGCCGTCACCACCGCTTCCGCCGGTGCCTTGCACGGGATCCATCCCGAAGACATCAACCGCGGCGGCGATGCCTGCACCGACTTCTTCGATTACGCCAACGGCGCGTGGCGGCAGCAGAACCCGATTCCCAGCTACATGGACCGCTGGAGCCGCCGTTGGCAATCGGGCGAGGTCAACAAGGAACACGTCCGCGACATCCTCACCGAGCTGTCGGCGAAGACCGACTGGCCCAAGGGCAGTGCGGGGCAGCTCGCCGGCGACTTCTACGCCGCCTGCATGGACGAATCCCGCGTCGATGCGCTCGGCAGCAAGCCGGTCCAGCCCTGGCTCGTCGAGGTCAACGCGATCAAGGACAAGGCCGGCCTGCAGCGCATGATCGGCAAGCTGCACGACGTCGGCGTGTTCGTGCCTTTCATCGTCTACGCCAATGAGGACCTGCACGAGCCGTCGAAGACGGTCGCGCACATCTACGCCGGTGGCCTGGGCATGCCCGACCGCGATTACTACCTCAAGCCCGAGCCGCGTTTCGTCGAGGCGCGCGCCAAGTACCTCGAGCACGTGGCCAGGATGTTCGAGCTCGCCGGTACCCAGCCGGAAGCGGCGAAGCAGAATGCGCAGACCGTGTTCGCCTTCGAGAAGCGCCTGGCCGAGGCCTCGCTGGACAACGTGCAGCTGCGCGACCCGAAGCAGATGGACCACCCGACCGCGTTCGCCGACCTGCGCAAGCTCGCGCCCGACTTCGACTGGACGAAGTACTTCGACGCCGCGCACATGCCGCGCGAGGCCGTCAACGTGACCCAGCCGAAGTTCATGCAGCAGGTCGAGAAGGAGCTGGCCACCACGCCGCTGCCGCAGTGGAAGACCTACCTGCAGTGGCACGTCCTCAACAACGCGGCGGACACCCTGTCCACGCCGTTCGTCGAGGAGAACTTCGCCTTCAACGGCAAGTTCCTCACCGGCGCCACCGAGATGAAGCCACGCTGGAAGCGCTGCGCCGAACTCACCGACAACCAGCTCGGCGAAGCGCTCGGCGCGAAGTACGTCGAGAAGTACTTCCCGCCGGAAGCCAAGGCCCGGATGCAGGAGATGGTGAAGAACATCCTGCTGGCGATGGACGACACCATCCGCGGCCTGGACTGGATGGATGCAGCGACCAAGCAGAAGGCGCTGGAGAAGCGCTCGACCTTCTTCCCCAAGCTCGGCTATCCGGACAAGTTCAAGGACTACGCAGGCGTGGTCGTTTCGCGTGCTTCGGCGTGGGACAACGTCGTCGCCGCCTCGCGCTGGAACGTCGCCGACAACCGCAGCCAGGTCGGCAAGCCGACCGACCGCAGCCGCTGGGGCATGACCCCGCCGACGTCGAACGCGTACTACAACCCGTCGCAGAACGAGATCGTGTTCCCGGCCGGCATCCTGCAGCCGCCCGCGTTCGACGTGACCGCCACCGACGCGGTGAACTACGGCGCGATCGGTGTGGTCATCGGCCACGAGATCAGCCACGGCTTCGACGACCAGGGCGCGCAGTTCGACGCGCAGGGCCGCCTGTCCAACTGGTGGACGCCCGAAGACAACAAGCAGTTCGCCGCCAAGGGCCAATGCGTGGTCAGCCAGTTCGAGGGCTATTTCATCGAACCGGGCATCCACCACAACGGCAAGCTGGTGCTGGGCGAATCCATCGGCGATCTCGCCGGCGCCAAGATCGCCCACCGCGCGTACCTGAAGTCGCGTGAGGGCAAGGCGCCGGAACCGACCATCGATGGCTTCACGCCGGAGCAGCAGTTCTTCCTCGCCTGGGGCCAGTTCCGCGGCGACGAAATCCGCATGGAAACCCAGCGCACGATGGTCCAGGGCGACCCGCACCCGATCGCCAAGTACCGCGTCAACGGGCCGCTGTCGAACCTGCCGGCGTTCCGCGAGACGTTCCAGTGCAAGGCCGATGCCCCGATGGTGCGGGCGGAGAAGGACCGCTGCGAGGTGTGGTGATGCCGTCCATTGCGACGGCGGGCAGGGTGCCCGCACTACACGTGACGACGTAAAGCAAAGGCCCGCGCAAGCGGGCCTTTGCCGTGCAGCACTCCGGGCGCTTACCGCTGCGCCAGCCAGCGATCGAGTTCGTTCGCGAACGCCTGCCGGTCGCGTGCGTGGAACGCGGCCGGCCCGCCGGTCTGGATGCCGGCGCCGCGCAGTTCTTCCATGAAGTTCCGCATCGACAGGCGCTGGGCGATGTTGTCGCGGGTGTAGCGTTCGCCACGCGGATTGAGGGCGATCGCGCCCTTGTCGAGCACGCGCGCGGCCAGCGGGATGTCCTGGGTGACGACGAGGTCGCCGGGTTGCACGCGGTCGACGATCTCGGTATCGGCGACGTCGAACCCGCCCGATACCTGCAGCGAGCGGATGTAACGCGACGTGGGCACGCGCAGCCACTGGTTGGCGACGAAGGTGACGTGCACCTTCGTGCGTTCGGCGGCGCGGAACAGGATCTCCTTGACCGGGCCCGGGCAGGCGTCGCCGTCGACCCAGATCTGCGGGCCGGACGGCGTTGGCGGATGCGCTTCGTTCATCAGAACGAGTTGTCGCCATCCATCAGCCGGCCCAGCCCGCCAAGCACCGAGCCTTCGCCACGGCTGCCGCCGTTCTGCGGCGCCGCCGCGAGCATGCGTCCGGCCATGCGCGAGAACGGCAGCGACTGCAGCCACACCTTGCCCGGTCCGGTCAGCGTGGCGAGGAACACGCCTTCGCCACCGAACAGCATGCTCTTGATGCCGCCGACCGCACGCACGTCCATGTTCACCGTGTCGTGGAAGGCCATGACGCAGCCGGTGTCGACGTCGAGGCGTTCGCCCGCGCGCAGTTCGCGCTCGACCACGGTGCCGCCGGCGTGCACGAACACCCAGCCGTCGCCTTCCAGCTTCTGCATGATGAAGCCTTCGCCGCCGAACAGGCCGGTAAGGATCTTGCGCTGGAAGTGGATGCCGACCTGCACGCCGCGCGCGCCGGCGAGGAAGCTGTCCTTCTGGCAGATCAGGCGGCCGTTGTGTTCGTCCAGCTTCATCGCCAGCACGGTGCCGGGGTAGGGCGCCGCGAACGCGACGCGGGCCTTGCCGCTGCCGGCGTGGGTGTAGACGGTGGTGAACAGGCTTTCACCGGTGACCACGCGCTTGCCGGCGGTCAGCAGCTTGTCGAGGAAACCGCCGCCGCCCTGGCCGGAGTGCGCACCGCTGCCGAAGACGGTGTTCATTTCCACCGCCGCGTCCTTGTACATCAGCGCGCCGGCCTCGGCGATCGCGCTTTCGCCCGGATCGAGTTCGACCTCGACGAACTGCATGTCGTTGCCGACGATGCGGTAGTCGATGTCGTCGTTGCGCGTCGGGGTGCGGGCGCCGGCACCGGGCATCGGCGGCGGCAGGTGTTCGGGGGCACCGGCCGGGCGCAGTTCGGCGACTTCGCCGATCGGGCGCCAACTGGTGAAGCCCTCGCGCCAGCAGAAGTGGCCGGGGTGTTGCTGCGCGTACTGCTGCGCGCTGCCGTCGTCGAACGGCCCGATGCGGTCGCCGCTGCCGGAGTGGAAGTACCAACTGGTCATGTGGGGTCCTTGCGATGGAAGAGCTGGGCGCAAGTTAGCAGGGGTTGGATGTCGCAATCCCGTGCCGCAGGTCAGGATCGCGGGTTGGCATGGCCCGGTGGTCCGGATTCACGCAGGTTCCGCGTTCCTTGGCGGTCGCTCGCGCGGCAGCCCCGGGTGCGCTTCGCTTACCTGGGCTACGTGTTACGTGCAGGTGGCGCCGGTGACCGTGTGCCTGGCCGATAATGCGCATCGCCTCGACCTGGCCGCGCCGCATGTCCATCGTCCTCACCGATTTCGCCCGTCCACGCCTGTTCCCGCGCGAGCCGCGGCGCAACACCATCCAGGATTGCACGCCGGAGCAGTTCGAGCGGCATCTCAACGAGGCGACGCCGCTGGCGGTGCTCGACGGTTACGCGCCGTTCTGCAAGTTGCACGTGCACCGCAACTGGACGTCGACGCGCTGCCTGGCAGTGCCGATCACCGTGGCCAACCGGCACCTGCTGCGTTCGGATTACGAGGCACGCACGAAGGACGAGCTGCCGGTGCTGGTGCGCTGGTTCGAAGGGCTGGAGCCGCCGGTGGCGGACTACCTGGTCGTCATCCTGTACGACCGCGCACAGCTGGCGAAGGAAGGCACCGCGATCGCGGCCGACTGGGGCGTGGTCGGCTGCATGTACACCGCCGAGCCGGTCGAGACGCCGATGGCGCCGGTGACGATGATGCGCAACGCGCTCGGCGTGGAGGAGGGCGGCTCGGGCGTGCCGCTCGACCGCGAGGCGTACCGGCGCAGCGTTGCGTTCTGGAGCACGCACGCCAACTGGCGCGGCTAGCTGCATCGTTGCGCGTGGTCGTGTGGAAGATCACGGATTCGTTTCATCACCCTCGTGCTACGGTTCGGCCATGACCAAGACGACTGCAAGGATCGCGTTCAAGGCCCCATTGTTGCGCCCGGCGGAGCCGAAGGGCGCGACGTGGAGTTTCCTCGTCCTGCCCACCGCGGCGAGTGCGAAATTGCCGGCGCGAAGCATGACCAGCGTCGAAGGCACGTTCGCAGGCCAGCCCTTCCAGGCCACGCTCGAACCCGACGGCCAGGGCAGCCACTGGCTCAAGGTGGAGAAGGGCTTGCGTGAAAGCGCCGGTGTCGACGTGGGCGACACGGTGGCGCTCGAAATCGCACCGATGGCCGTGGAGCCCGAGCCCACGGTTCCCGCCGACCTGCGCAAGGCGCTCAACGAAAATCCGGCGGCGAAGGCGTTGTGGTCCGAGCTCACCGCCGTGGCGCGCCGCGACTGGATCCACTGGATCACTTCCGGAAAGAAGGCCGAGACCCGTGAGCGGCGCATCGCCACCACTTGCGACAAGCTCGCGTGCGGCCAGCGGCGTGCGTGTTGCTTCGATCGTTCGGGGATCTACAGCAAGGCCTTCAGTGCGCCGGTGGCGGCGGCGGAGTAGTCGAGGAGGAGCCGGCGCGGGTGCGGGGCCGGCTCCTTGCGCAGTTCTTCCGGCGTACGGATCCGGATCAATTCGCCCGACGTGAAGGCTTCTTCGCACAGGCCGGCAAGGTCGATGTCCTCCTGTCGTGGGCGGCTGCCGTGCAAAGCCGCCACGGGTCGTCGATACTGCCGATCCTCCTGTCTCGGTCACCCTCATGCGCTCGTTTCGCATCGCGCTGCTTGCACTCCTGCCCGTTTGCGCCCTGGCGTTCGCGGCGCCACCCAGCGAGGCGGACTACGCGCTTGCCGATGCCAAGCGGACCGAGGTGGAAGCGGCGATGGCGCGTGGCGATCGCGCATCGACCATGCGCCTCCTCGGCGAGGTGGCGCGCCTGGAGCAGGACGGCGAGCTGGCCTACAGCGTCTCGCGTCTCTACGAGCTGAGTGGCCTCGACACCGAAGCGCGCACGTGGGCGCTGTACGCCGTCGAATTGCGGGACCCCAATGCCATGTTCCAGGTCGGACGCGACTACCTGGACGGTGACCTGGGCCTTCCGCGCGACATCGCGCGTGGCCTGCAGTTGCTGGAGGCCGCCGCGCAAGCGGGCCACGTGCCGGCCTTTGGTGCGGCGAAGCGCTACCGCGAGGAACAGGACGGCAAGGCGCGATGCGCCATGGCGGCATTGCGCGGGCAGGGCATGCAGGAGTCCATGCCCGGTGGCCGCTTCCTGCGCGTGACCGCGGGCGAATGGAGCGGCGCGAGCGGCGACGTGTTCGTCGTGGCCGGGGCCGCCGGCATCATGGAAGTGGCTGCGCGCGCGGACATCACCGTCGACGGCTTCGCCGAGGCCGACGTGGTCGATACCGGGGCCATCCGCTACTTCTCGGGCAGCTACACGCCACGGGCGGCCAGCGCCGAAGCCCGGCAGATCGCGGCGAACGTGCGTGCGCAGTGCGACATCGTGGACTGAGCGTGCATGGGCCGCTCCAAGGAACCGCTGTATCGCCGCACGAATACCCGCACGCACGGCGTGCACCGCGAGGGTGGCGAGTACCGCCACGATCGCGGCCGTCGTGATCCGCGCGGCGAGGACGTGACGCGCGCGCCGATGCATGCGCTTCGCCATGGGCGCGACTACACGCCGCTGTACCGTTTCCTGCGTTCCCGCGTGGGACGGCCCTGGAACGAGGTACACAGCGAAGCCATCGCGCGACTGGACACGCCCGAGCCGATCTTCACCGCGGTCGCGCTGCCGGCCGACGACGCGCACGCGATGGTGCGCGTGGGCGAATCGACCTACGTCAGCGGCTTGCGGGTCGACGATGCCGGCCTGCTGCAACTGGTGGATCCCACCCTGGATGCGCGCGAACTGGTGCCGTATTGCCGCTGCTGCACGCATACCTTCAATGGCGAGCGCTTCGGCGGCGTGTTCGAAGGCGATGCCTAGCCTGCACGACGCCATCGGGCTGCCACCGCGTTAGCGCAGTTACGGCAGGCTCGGCATCACTCCTCGGCCGGCAGCGCCGGATCGAAGCCGAGCAGGTCGCCGGGCTGGCACTCCAGCACCGCGCATATCGCCTCGAGCGTGGAAAAGCGGATCGCCTTCGCCTTGCCGGTCTTGAGGATCGACAGGTTGGCGAGGGTGATGTCCACGCGCGTGGCGAGTTCAGTGAGGGTCATGCGACGTGCGTGCAGCAGCTCGTCGAGGCGGATCACGATGCGCGCCATGTCACACCGTCCCTTCGAGGTCCGCGCGCATGCGGGCGCCTTGCGCGAACACGCCGGACAGCACGAACAGCAGCAGCACCGCGAACCACGAGGCGATCGAGAAGCCATCGATGTGGCCCGCCTCCCAGACGGCCGCCGCAATGCCAGCGACGATCAGGCGCAGCACTTCCAGCGCGAGCACGCTCCAGGCGATCGCTTCGAGGCGGCGCGCGTTGTCGAGGTTGAACGGGTCGCCGCTGCGCACGGTGTCGACGATCTGCAGCAGGCGACGCAGGATCGTGTGCACGATCGCGGCACCGGCGACGCCGATGATGACGATCGCGCGCAGTCCGTTCGGCAGTTGCGGGTGCTTCGAGGCGAACTCGCCGAGCGGGTTCTGCGGCCACCCGTCGATGAAGAAGCTCGCGCCGAGCAGCACGAGGATGCCGATGGCGTAGAGGACATTGAGGACCGTCAGGCCGAGGATGACCGGGCGAGCGACGGCGAGGGCGTTGGCGGACGACTGGTTCATGGCGGGCCTCCCTATGTATCGTTGAGCGATAATGTACGTATCGTAAAACAATAAAAATAGGCCGAAAGGCACCCCGGTCCGGGATTCCGACCGGCGGTCCCGGGAAGCGTCCGGCCTAAGCCGTGCCGCCGGATTCGGCGCCGCGTCGGCCATTGCGCCGTGCCGGCTAGGGCCGCCCTGATCCGCCCGCTGCGGGCGCTACCGCCGTCTGGGCTTGTGCCCCGGGCAGGCCTCAAGTCGCCGCGGAATCCGGCTTCGCCTTCTTGCGCCGGGTCCACCACGCCCACAGCGGGACGAGCAGGGTGCTCCAGGCCCACTTGCCGTGTTCCTCGAGCCAGCCGCCGATGCGCTGGCCGGCGGTGACCTGCACCTCGATGGGGTGGTCGAAGGTGCGCAGGGTCTTGGCCACGCTCTGCCCATCCATGCGCACGAACGCGTCCACGGTGAGGGTGAGCCGGTGACGGCCGGCCGTTTCCGGCGTCACCTCCCATTCCCACGTGGTCACGCCGCTGCCCACCGCCTGCTGCGTGGCGGTGATCGGCACGATGCGGAAGCCATCACCGGTAAGGCGCGCCTCCATCAGCTTGCTGATCTTCAGCGGAGCGACCACCTGTTCGCCGGGGGCATCGACCTGCGCCTGCAACGTTGCGGCGGCTTCGTCGGGGCTGACCAGCGCACGCACGCGGATCGTCTCGCTGATGTTGATCGTTTGCGGCGCGTTGAAGGCGATGTTGCCCACGCGCAGGCGATCGAGCAGGGCGTCGACCTCGTCGGTTTCGGCCGGCGCCGCGGCGTCGACCTGTTCCGGCGTGAGGGCCGCTTCCGTCGGGATGGCGATGCGCGGCGTGGTCGTGTTGCTTGCGGGAGATGCGTCGCCTGCAGGGGCGCTGGGCGATGGCGTGGCGTGCGCGCTCGCATCGCGCGTCATCGCGGCGTGCTCCGCCATCGCCGCGCGTTGCGCCAGGGCCCGGGCACGCATTTCCGCTTCGGCTTCCGCCGACGCCCGCGCGCTGCGCGCGGCCTGTTCGTGCGCGGCTGCCCGCGCGCGCGCTTCGGCCATCGCGCGAGCCTCGTCTTCGGGCGGCGGGGGCGGAGGCGGAGGCGGAGGCGGAGGCGGAGGCGGAGGCGGAGGCGGAGGCGGAGGCGGAGGCGGAGGCGGCGGAGGAGGCGGCGGTGCCGCCGTGGCGACCGGCGGCATCGCCCCGGCATCGCCGCGCGTGGAATGCACGCAGGCAGCCAGCGCAAGCAGGATGAATACGAAGGCCAGGCGCTGCCAGGGCCCAAGGTGCCCCGACGGCAGCAGGCTGCGCGATGTCGCCATGATCCGATCCCCCCAAGGATGCGGCGAGGATAACCGCACACGGCGCGCTACGCGGGATCGGGCGGCCGTCGTGGGTAAAGTGAATGCGGCAATGGCGCGGTTTCGCGCGGATCTGGCCGGCCGTCGCGACCGATCGCGTTGATACGCGCGTGATGGCCCGCGCGTGGTCGCGTGTCTGTGCCCCGGCAACGCGTCGCGCAATCCACGTTTCGCCGCCGCCATCACGGCTTCCGCGCCCCGCGCGCGACCTTGCCCGAGGTCCTCCGATGCTGCCTGTCCACCGTTTGCTGACCCTGTCCTGCGCCGCCGTGCTGGCGCTTTCTGCCTGCCGCAACGCCAGCCCCGTGGCCGATGCCACGCCCGCACCGGCGGTATCGCCGCCGCAGATGGCGATGGTCGGCGCGCACCTGCTGGAAGGACTCGGCGACTACCACTTTCCCGTCACCAGCAAGAATCCCGAGGTGCAGCGCTGGTTCGACCAGGGCCTGATGCTGACCTTCGGTTTCAACCACGACGCGGCCGAGCGTTCTTTCCTCAAGGCCACCGAGCTCGATCCCGAATGCGCCATGTGCTGGTGGGGCGCGTCGCTGGTGTTGGGCCCGCACGTGAATGCGGCGATGGACCCGGGCGACAACGCCGATGCGTGGACGCGCCTGCAACGCGCGCGGGCCCTGGCACCGCAGGCGAGCGAGCGCGAGCGCGCCTTCATCCAGGCGTTGTCGGCGCGCTACGCCGAGCATCCGCCCGCCAACCGCCGCGCGCTCGACGAAGCCTACGCCGAGTCCACGCGCCAGCTCGTGCAGCAGCGTCCGGACGACCTCGATGCCGCGGTGTTCCACGCCGAGGCGCTGATGGACCTGCAGCCGTGGGACTACTACGACGAGAAGCAGCAGCCCAAGGGCGGCACGGCCGAAGTCGTGTCGACGCTGGAATCGGTGATGGCGCGCAATCCCGACCACGCCGGCGCGCTGCACCTGTACGTGCACGCGGTGGAAGCCTCGTCCGCCCCGCAACGTGGCGCCGCCGCGGCCGACCACCTGCGCACGCTGATTCCCGGTTCGGGCCATCTCGTGCACATGCCCGCGCACATCTACGCGCGCGTCGGCCGCTGGCACGACGCCGTGCTCGCCAACCAGCGCGCGATCGAAGCGGACGATGCCTATCTCGCATTGTGCCGCGGCAACACGCAGGGCGTATATCCGCTCGGCTACGTGCCGCATAACCACCATTTCCTGTGGTTCGCCTCGAGCATGGAAGGCAGCAGCGCGATCGCGCACGCGGCCGCACGCACCACGTCCGAACGCACCAACCTGCAGGAACTGATGCGCAAGGAAGGGTTCGCCGGGCTGCAGCATTACTGGATGACACCGTGGTTCGAGCGTGTGCGCTTCGGCCGCTGGGACGAGATCGCGAAGGAACCCAATCCGGCGCCGGACCTGCCTTACGTCACCGCCATCTGGCACTACGCCCAGGGCATGGCCGCGGTGCGGCAGAAGCGCCTCGACGACGCGCGCAAGCACCTGGATGCCCTGCGCCCGCTCGCCGCCGATCCGCTCATGGACAAGCTGATGGTGTGGGATCGCTATCCGTTGGCGCATTCGGCGCGCATCGCCGAGCGCATGGTCACCGCGGAACTCGCGGCGGCGAATGGCGAACACGATGCGGCGATCAAAGCGCTGCAGGAAGCGGTGGCGATCGAGGACCGCATTCCCTACGACGAACCGCCGGGCTGGCACGCGCCGGTGCGGCACACGCTCGGTGCGGTGCTGCTCGATGCAGGACGCCCGGCTGAGGCCGAGCGCGTCTATCGCGAGGAATTGCGGCGCAATCCGGGCAACGGCTGGTCGCTGTTCGGCCTGGCGCAGAGCCTGCGCATGCAGAAGAAGACGGCCGAGGCCGCGCGGGTGCAGCGCGATTTCGCGGCGGCCTGGCGCAATGCCGACGTGAAACTCAGTGCTTCGCGGATGTAGATGACGGCAGCGGCGGATGCGCCGCGAGGTGATGGAGCAACAAGATGTCGCGGCCCGGGACCGAAGCCCGGGCCGCGCGGGTATTCAGCGGCGCACCGCCAGCACGCCGTCCAGCGCCAGCTGCGCCTTGAAGCCGGACTTCTCCAGCCGCCGGGCGACTTCGCGCGGTACGTCGCGGCTGCTGGTGAGCTTGTTCGGGCTGCCGGTGTAGTGGAACAGGCGTCCGCCCTTGCGCAGCACGCGCGCCAACTGGTCGTAGAAGGCCTGCGAATACAGTTCGCCGGCGATGCCGAAGCGCGGCGGGTCGTGCAGTAGCGCATCGACCGATGCGTCACCGACCTGCGCGATCGCCTGCGACACGTCGGCATGTGCGAGCTGCAGCCGGCCACCCGCTGCGGGTGCGTCGGGATCGGGCGACCACGGATTGAGCGTGCGCAACCACAGCACGTTGGGATTCTTCTCGAAGGACTGGATGCGCGCCACGCCCGCATCGAGGCAGCACGCCGCGAAGTAGCCCAGCCCGCCGCAGGTATCGAGCACGACCTTGCCGCGTGGCTCGACCAGTGCGACCTTGCGGCGCGCGTCGTCGATCGGCGATTCCTTCGATGTCGGCAGCATCTTGATGCCGTCGATCTCGAAGGTCGGCGCGCCCCATTCGGTCGGCACCAGCTTGATCAGCGAGCCGGCGTAGCGCGATACCGCGGCGAACTCCTCGCCATCCCAGTGGTAGATGGTGCGGTCCTTCAGCCGCTCCGGATACGGATAGCACTGGTCGCGCCATTGCCAGTCGCCTGCCGACAGCGCGGCTTCGCCGTTCGAGCGTCCCAGGTCGAGCGAGCCGGTCCAGGCCGTGGCCCCGGCGTCGCGCGCGGCGATCAGGGCCTCGGCGAGCGGGGCGGTGAGCAGGGGGCCGGAGTAGTGCACGGCGTGGGCTTGGGAAAAGGGCGGTCAGTATATTTCCGGCGCGGCATCCAATGCGGCCCATTGCGTCGCGCCACCCCGGCGATGCGGGGCAGCGCTCAAAGTACGGTGAAGCTGGCGGTCACCGCCGTTGCATTCACGCCGCCCAAGGCCCAGCGCGCCGTCACGGTGTACGCGCCCAGCGCGCTCTTCGCGTTGGGAATCTTGTAGCTGGTGCGGGCGTAGCCATCGCTGCCGCTGGTGGCGGTGAGCGTCGTGCTGCCAGCGCCGGGGCGGGCGAGGGTGAAGGTGACGACGACACCGGGGACCGGCACGCCGTTGTTCCGCAACAGCGCGGCGATCTGCACCGTGTCGCGACGCGCGTACGTGGTGCGATCGGTGCCCAGCGTGGTCTGCAGGTTTATCGCTGGCGGCGCGACGCTGTACGTCGTCGACGCGTTGACGGCGTGCACGGCACCGACACTGCTGCTGGTGCCGACGCTGACGGTGTAGTTGCCGGCGGCGGCGGTGGTGGTCGAGGTGACGCGCAACGTGGTGCTGCCGGTGGCGCCCGGTGCGAGGCCCAGGCTGGTTGCAGCCAGGGTGCCCGTCCAGCCGGCGGGCACGGCGCGGGCCAGGGCGAAACTCGTCGTCGCGCAGGCGGCGCTGTCGTTGTTCACCACGCTGGCCGTGTAATCGACCGCCGTGCCGGCGGCCACGGCGGTGGTCGGGCCGCTGAGGCCCAGTGTCGGCGCGGCGCGCGTGCATACCGGTGGAGGCGCTTCGACGGCGTAGATCGTGGTCGCGTTGACCGTGTGCACCGCGCCCGCACTGCTGCCCACGCCGGCGCCGATCGTGTAACTGCCCGCAGTGGCATTGGTGGCCGAGGTCACGCGCAGCGTGGTGCTGCCGTTCGCGCCGGGCGCCAGGTTGAGGCTGGCGGCGGTCAGCGTTCCGGTCCATCCGGCGGGCACCGATCCGGCCAGGCTGAAGCCGCTGGTCGCGCAGGTGCTGCTGTCGTTGTTGGCGAGGGCGACGGTGTAGTCGACGGCGGTGCCCGCGGGGACGGGAGTGCCAGGCCCGGTTACGCTCAATGTCGGTGCGGCACGTGTGCACGGCGGTGGCGGCGTGTCGACGGTGTAGGTCGCGCTGGCGTTGGCGGTGTGCACGGCCCCGGCGCTGCTGCCGACGCCGACGCCGATCGCATAGCCGCCCGGCGCTGCACTGGTGTCGGAGGCAACGGTGAGCGTGGTGCTGCCGCTGGCGCCGGGGGCGAGCGCCAGGCTCGATGCGGCCAAGGTGCCGCTCCATCCGGCCGGCACGGACCTGGCGAGGCTGAAGGTCGTGGAAGCGCAGCTGCCGCTGTCGTTGTTGGCGAGCGTGACGGTGTAATCGACGGCCGTGCCGGCATTGAGCGGAGTAGTTGGCCCGACCACGGCGAGCGTTGGCGCCACCCGCGTGCACGGTGGCGGTGGCGTGTCGACGGAGTACGTCGCACTGGCGCTGGCGGTGTGCGTCGTGCCAACGCTGCTGCCGGCGCCGACGCCGATCGCATAACCGCCCGGCGCCGCGCGGGCGTCGGAGGTGACCGTGAGCGTGGTGCTGCCACTGGCGCCGGGCGCGAGCGCCAGGCTGGAGATGGCCAGGCTGGCGCTCCAGCCGCTGGGAACGGAGCCGGAAAGACTGAAGTTCGTGCTGGCGCAGGAAGCGCTGTCGTTGTTGGTGAGATCGAGCGTGTAATCGATCGGGCTGCCTGCGGTGACCGCGGTCGTCGGCCCATTCAGCGCCAGTGTCGGCGTTGCGCGCGTGCACGCCGGCGCAGGCGTCTCGACGCGATAGGTCGTGTTGGCGCTGGCGGTGTGCACGGCGCCGGCGTTGCTGCCGGCGCCCACGCCGATGCCGTAGCCGCCCGGCGTGGCGGTGGCGGGCGAGGCGACGGCGAGCGTGGTGCTGTCGCTGGCGCCGGGCGCGAGGGTGAGGATGGTGGTCGCGAGCGTGCCGCTCCAACCTGCGGGTACCGAATCGGCGAGGCTGAAGTCCGTGCTCGCACATGCGCTGCTGTCGTTGTTCGCCAGGCCGACGGTGTATTCCACTCTGGTGCCGGCCGGGACCTCCGCGGTCGGGCCGGTGAGGCTCATGATTGGTGTGTTACGCGTGCACACCGGCACCAGCGGCGCGACCGTGTAGCTGGCGGATGCGCTGCTCGTCGCATGCACGGCACCGGCGCTGCTGCCGGTATTGACGCCTACCGCGTACGCACCGGCCGTGGCATTGGCGGGCGAAGTGACGGTGAACGTGGTGCTGTCCTCCGCGCCCGGGGCGAGGGTCAGCGTGGCCGCAGCGAATGCACCGCTCCAGCCTGCCGGCAGCAGGCCGGCCAGGTTGAACTGCGTGGCGGCGCACGCGGCGCTGTCGTGGTTACCGAGGCTGAGCGTGTAGTCCTGCGCGGTGCCCGCGGGCACCGCTTCGCTCGATCCGCTCAGCAACACGGCGGGCGCCGCGCGTGCGCAGGCCGTGCCGACCGGCAACTCATACGCGCCGATATCGCTCGCGGGCCCAGCGGGACGCGGGCGCAGCAGGAAATCTCTATTGACCTCGGCCAGCGGCGCGACCCGGTCGGCGACCGGCGAGTCGGTCAGCGGTTCGGCATCGAAGGTCGCCAGCGTCATGTTCGCCAGGCGCGGATCCACCCCACACAGGCTGTCGCCTGGACAGGCGTTGCCGTAGACATTCCAGACGAGGTTGCCGGCATGCGTGACGAGCGCGGGCGAATTGCCCGCCTGCACGCGACTGAGGTTGCTCGGGCCCAGGAACCAGGGAAAGCCGGTGAGCACGTTGTTCTGGACCAGCAGGCGGCCGCTGGCATCGCCCTCGGTCGCGCCGACCAGGCTCCAGCCTTCGCCGGTGATGGTGTTGTGGCGCACGACCACGTTGTCGTCGGACGTAAACACCAGCAGCAACGTCGTGCCATCGGCGCGGCACTGGTCGGCCGCGACCATGTAGAACAGTCCGCTGAAATAACCGCAGTTGCCGATCAGCACCGAGTTCTCGATCAGCGCATTGCCTTTCACCTTCACCTGGTTGCCGGCGTTGCCCACGGCATGGATGCGCCGCAGCGTCGCCTGCGTGGTGCTGGCGCCGTCGAGGAAGCGCAGGTCCAGGCCGTCCTGGGTGTTGTGGTGGAAGTAGCTGTCCTCGATGAGCCACTCTCCGCCGGTGGTGATCGTGCCGAGCCCGTCGCCATAGCCGCCGGTCTGCGCGCCCCAGCAGGCCCAGGTTTCGCCGGTCTGCCAGCGTTCGCCGCAGCCGTTCCATCCGACCTCCACGTTGCGCAGGATGATGCGGCCCGCGTTCGAGCTGCCGGTGCCGATGTTCGCGTCCCAGCCGGCGCGCCCGTTGTGGTGCAGGCGCACGCGTTCGATGGTCCAGTCGGTGAGTCCGCCCGCCCACAGGCCGGTGTGTCCGAGGCCGTGGATGTCGAGGTCGTGCAGCCAGACGTTGCTCGACGCGCGCGCGTACACGCCGTGCTTGCCCCAGGTGCCGCTGCCGACCGCCGGGCATTTCACCGCGGCATTGGAGTGGCTGTAGACGCAGTCGTCCTGATCGGTGATTTCCAAGTGGCCGATCTCGACATTCGAACTGCCGTCGAGGCTGAGCATGCGGGTGACGCCGAGCGTGCCCCAGAGCTTCGGCGGAGCGCTTGCCTCGCCGAGGATGCGCGTGGGCGCGCCGACGCTGCCGCTCGGGATCGAGGCCGGCGAACAGGTGGCCGGCAGGCAACTGCCGGCACCCGGCGCGCCCTGGCCGATCATGTAACTGCCGCTGCCGATCCGCAGCGTGTCGCCGCCGGCGATGCGCCGCGTGCCGTCGGGTGCGAGCGCCTGGAAGATGTGGTTCCAGGCGCAGGCCTGTGCGGTGCCGCTGCCGGGGTAGGGTGCATTGCTGCGGCCCGTGCACTGGCTGGCGTCGCCGCCATCCACGCGGACGTAGTAGGTTTCGGCGCGCACCGCCAGCACTGGCACGATGCCCAATGACGTCACCGCCAGCGCGAACAGCAACATGCGCACGCATCGCGGCATGCGTGGGTGAGTGGCATTGGATGCTGCGAGTTGCACGCGGGGCATGGCGCGCTCCGATGGCGCGATCCCTCGTTCGCACTCCAAACAGCGGCGGCAATGATGGAGTCGCTACGCGATGGTGAACATTCCCCAAGGGGGTGGTCCTTCGCGCACCAAGGTTTCATGCATTGCGAAAATGCAATTCAGCGAATACGGATGGCGTATACGGAATTTCCGTCGCGGAATTACACGAAGCGCTCAGCTACCCATCGCTTGTGCTGTCGGCCATCCGTGCGGACGGCGCGGCGACCATCTTCATCACACGAGCATCGACGACGCCAGTCAGATCCGCCGCACGCGGAACTTGCGTCCCTTGATCTTGCCGGCCTGCAGGCGCGCCAGCGCCTTGTCGGCCTGCGTGCGCTGGATCGCCACGTAGCTGCGCGTCGGGAATACGTCGATCTTGCCGATCGCCTCCATGGACAGGCCGGCGTCGCCGGTCAGGGCGCCGACGATGTCGCCCGGACGCAGTTTGTCGGTGCGTCCCGCATCGATGCGCAGGGTGACGGTGGCGGCCTGCGGTGCGATGCGCGCGCGCAACGCGGCGAGGGGCGCACGCTGCCAGCGCAGCGGCGCGCCCAGTTGCGTCGCCAGCACGTCGGTGCGGGGGGCTTCGCGCGGCGTGCACAGGGTCAGCGCCAGGCCGCTGCGGCCGGCGCGTCCGGTGCGGCCGATGCGGTGCACGTAGGCGGCGGGGTCGGTCGGCAGGTCGTAATTGATCACCGCGCCCAGGTCATGGATGTCGAGCCCGCGCGCGGCGACGTCGCTGGCCACCAGCACGTTGCAGCTGCGGTTGGCGAAACGGACCAGCACTTCGTCGCGGTCGCGCTGTTCCATCTCGCCGTGCAGGGCCAGCGCGGAGAAGCCGAGGTGTTCCAGCGACGACACCACCTGTTCGGTGTCGCGGCGCATGTTGCAGAACACCACGGTGGATTCCGGGTTGTGCTCCATCAGCAGGCCGGCCAGCGCCGCCGGCTTCTGCGCCTGCTCGACTTCGAAGAACAACTGCTCGATCGTCGCCTGCTGCGGTCCGTCGACCGTGACTTCCACCGGATCGCGCAGGAACCTGCCCGTGATCGCGCGGATTTCTTCCGGATAGGTCGCCGAGAACAGCAGCGTCTGCCGCTTCGCGGGCGTCTTGCCGACGATCTCGCGGATCGGCTCCTCGAAGCCCATGTCCAGCATGCGGTCGGCTTCGTCCAGCACGAGCACGCGGATGCCGCGCAGGTCGAGGCTGTTCTTGCGCAGCAGCTCCTGCACGCGGCCGGGGGTGCCGACGACCACGTGCGGCGCGTGCTGCGCCAACGACGCCAGTTGCGGCGCCAGCGCCATGCCGCCGGTCAACGTCGACAGCTTGAGGTTGGGAATGCCGGTGGCCAGCTTGCGGATGTGCTTGGCGACTTGGTCGGCGAGTTCACGCGTCGGGCACAGCACCAATGCCTGCAGGCGGATCTGCGCCGGGTCGAGCGCATGCAGCAGCGCCAGTCCGAACGCGGCGGTCTTGCCGCTCCCGGTCGGGGCCTGCGCGATGAGGTCGCGCCCTTCCAGCAGCGCCGGCAGGCTCTGCGCCTGCACCGGCGTCATCTGCACGTGGCCCAGCGCGTCCAGGCCGAGGAACAGGGCCGGGTCGAGGGGGAGGTCGGTGAATTCCTGGGGGGTGTCGGCCATGCGCCATGATACGGGAGCGGGCCCCGGCCGCCGCGCGGCAAGCACATGCGGCCCCGATCACGGTGACGCGTTCCGTCACTTTCTGGCTCGCCTGCGTCGCGTCGAAGGCGCCCGCGTATCTGCGCGCGAGTAGACGCCATGCGCTGTGTCGCACTTCGCGCAAGTGCCTGCACGACGCGAATGGCGCGATGGCAAGATGATCCTCCACGAACTATCGGAATGGATCGAATGTCGCTGACCCCGGAGCAGGCCCGCGAATACATGCACAAGCTGTTGGCGTCGATGGTGAAAGCCGGCGGTTCCGACCTGTTCGTCGCGCACGACTTCCCGCCCAGCATGAAGTCGAACGGGCAGATGACGCCGATGACCGAGCAGAAGCTCTCCGGCGCCATCACCGCCAAGCTGGCCGATGCGCTGATGAACGACAAGCAGCGGGCGGAATTCGCACAAGAGATGGAGTGCAACTTCGCGATCGTCGTGCCGGGCGTCTCGCGCTTCCGCGTCAACGTGTTCGTGCAGCAGGGCCAGGTGGGCATGGTGGTGCGCACCATCGCCGCGGAGATTCCCAACTTCGAGAAGCTGCGCCTGCCGCCGATCCTCAAGGAAGTGGTGATGCAGAAGCGCGGTCTGGTGCTGGTCGTCGGCGGCACGGGCTCGGGCAAGTCGACCTCATTGGCGGCGATGATCGACCACCGCAACCGCACCTCGGCCGGCCACATCATCACCGTCGAGGACCCGGTCGAATACGCGCACGTGTCGCAGAAGTCGCTGGTCACCCACCGCGAAGTGGGCGTGGATACCCACTCCTGGCACCACGCGCTGAAGAACACCCTGCGCCAGGCGCCCGACGTGATCCTGGTCGGCGAGATCCGCGACGCGGAAACGATGGAGCACGCGATCTCCTTCGCCGAAACCGGTCACCTGTGCCTGTCGACGCTGCACGCCAACAGCGCGTCGCAGACGATGGAGCGCATCATCAACTTCTTCCCGGAGGAGCGTCGCACGCAACTCCTGATGGACCTGTCGGCGAACCTGCGCGCCATCGTCTCCCAGCGCCTGATCCGCACCGAGGACGGCAAGGGCCGCGTGGCCGCGATCGAGATCCTGATCAACACGCCGACGATCGCCGAGAAGATCTTCAAGGGCGAGTTCAACGAGCTCAAGGGCATCATGAACAAATCGCGCGAGCTGGGCATGCGCACGTTCGACTGGGCGCTGTTCGAGCTCTACAACGAGGGCCTGATCTCCTACGACGAGGCCATCCGCAACGCCGACTCCGCCAACGAGCTGCGCCTGAACATCAAGCTCAAGAGCAACCGCGGCGAACCGACCGCGGGTTCCGGGGCGGCGCTGTCGTTGCACGAGGAACCCAGCGCCGACGAGACCGAGGCCCTGCGGCAGGAGGAGTTGCGCAAGCAGCAGGAGAAGCGCGAGCTGCTCGAGCTGGAACGGTTGAAGGCGAGCCGCCAGGCGGTGGCGTAAGGTCAACCCGTTCGCGCGCGTGCGGGACGCGCGCGTTGCGTGGAGTTGCCGAGTCTGCTGCCGGTGGTTGCGTGCCGCGGTGATAAAGTGTGGCGCTTCCAACCCATGCGCAGAGCGTCGCGATGACCATCCCCGCCTTCTATCCCATCGGCACTCCCGGACAGCCCTGGGGCGACGCGGAGCGGGCGCAGTGGCTGTCCCGCCAGGTCGTCCATCGCAGCTATGAGGCGGACGTCGTGCGCGCGATCGAGGGACTGGGTGCCCGCTTCGATGTCGTGGAGTACGGTCGCCTCGACTACGGCAGCGACAGCTATCCGCTGCTGACGCTGCGTAGCCGCGACTGGCGCGACGAGCTGCCGGTGGCGTTGGTGACCGGCGGCGTGCATGGGTACGAAACCAGTGGTGTGCACGGCGCGTTGCGTTTCCTCGAACGCAACGCCGCCGCCTATGCCGGCCGCGCCAACCTGCTGGTTGCGCCCTGCGTGAGCCCGTGGGCCTACGAGCGCATCCACCGCTGGAACATCAACGCCATCGATCCCAATCGTTCCTTCCGCGACAACAGTCCGGCGGAGGAGTCGGCGGCGCTCATGCGCCTGGTGGCGCCCATCGACAACCGCGTGCTCGTGCACATCGACCTGCACGAGACCACGGACAGCGACGAAAGCGAGTTCCGCCCGGCGCTGGCCGCGCGCGATGGCAAGCCATTCGAACCCGGTGGCATTCCCGACGGCTTCTACGTGGTCGATGACAGCGCCGCCCCGCAGCCCGAATTCCAGCAGGCGGTGATCGCCGCGGTGGCCGAAGTCACCCACATCGCCCCTGCGGACGGGAACGGCGAAATCATCGGTTCACCGGTGGTGGCCCCAGGCGTCATCAACTACCCGCTGCGGCAATTGGGCCTCTGTGCCGGCATCACCGATGCCCGCTACAAGACCACCACCGAGGTCTATCCCGACAGCCCGCGTGCCACGCCCGAGCAGTGCAACCAGGCGCAGGCGGTGGCGGTGTGCGCGGCGATCGATTACGCGCTGGCGCATTGATGCAAAACCGTTGAGCCTCGCGGATCGGGCGAATGCTTGAAGACCCCGCCCGATCTCAGGGCAGCTGAAATCCATTTTGCTCGTCATGCAGCTCCCGTAGCCGCTGGCCCAGCAGGTCGATGTTGGCTTCTGTGGCTTCGAGTGCACGTTGCGACGCCAATGGCAGCCAGCGTCGTGCAGCCGCCAGCAACTTCTCGCGCTGCTCGCGCGATTGCGTCGCCAGCGCGCGGCTTTCCCCTGCTGCGGCCCGGTACTCATCCGGCTGTGGAAGTCCGTAACCGCCGCCGGGCAGCAATTGCGCGGGGCGGGTGAGCAGATCCTCCAGGTGCAGGATTTCCTGGGTGGCCGTGCGCGCGTTCGCGCCTGCGGTGTCGCGGCCGCCCACGCGTCCGAGCAGGCGCCGCTTGAGTTCGTCGCGTGCGCGCAGTTCCTGCCGGCGTAGCGCCGCCTGTTCGAGCAGCAGCAAGGCCGCGCTGCTGCGCAGATCGGCGCGTCCGATCCACGGGGTGCGATCCTGCGCGGGCAGGTCGAGCCAGTCCTGCACGTGCGCCTGCGGCAGTGCCAGCGCTGTCTTGGCGACTTCGAACATCGCCTGGTAGCGCGCACTCAGTGGCTCGAAGTAGTAGCCGGTACGCAGCGCCTCGGCGCGATCGGCCAGTACCGAGCCGTCGGCGAGGTCGGCGCGCTCCAGGCGGCGCAGCAGCCCGGTCGGGGTGATGCTGGACAGTCGATTCTGGGCGAGGCGCGGCACGCCGTCGTGCAGCAGCTTGTAGGTTTCCACGGCGCAGTTGTTGCTGACGAAGTAATAGCGGCCGTCGTAGCTCCAGTGCAGTTGCGCGGCGCGTTCGAGCAGGGTGGCGATTTCATCCTGCTGCAGTTGCAGCGGGATCGATTGCAACCCGCGCAGTTCGATGCGGGTGTATTCCTCGATCACCTGGTCGAGCGGCAGCAGGAACAGGCGGGACGGGTAGGCGCCGGTGAGGCCGCGCCAGCTGGAGATCTGCACGTCGTCGACGAAGGCGCGGAAGGAGACCACGCGGTGGTGTGCGAGGTCGTAACGGCAATCGGGGCCGCGCGGGCGGCCCGGGGCGCAGACCACCAGCCGCAGCATGCTGTGGCCCCAGCGGCTCATCGGCTGGTCGTTGCCTTCCGCGAGCAGGTAGTCCACGGCGTAGACGCGTTCGGGATCGAGCTGCAGCAACGGATCGTCGCCGTTGGCATCGGCCTGAACGAACGGCAATGCGGGTGCGCATTCCGCCGTGGCCGGCGCGCTGCCGAAATGCGTGGCGAAATAGCGTTGCAGCGCCGGGCGCCGGCAGGCGTAGGCGGGATCGAGCAGGAAATGTTCGAGGTTGACCGCGACGAACTCGGCCGGATCGCTCAGCTCGTACGCATCGGGGCTGCGGTCGGTAAAGGCGTTGCGCGTGCGCCCGGGGCGCAGGGCCGCGACCTGCCATCCGGCCAGGTCGAGCAGGCGCGGGTTGCGCGAAAGCCGCTGCTTGTCGTCGTACAGATGCGCCAGTTCGTGGATCACCGCCGCGAGGGCGGGGCGTGCAGTGGCGGCTTCGCGATCCGCGCCGCCGTCCTGCATCCAGCGGTCCAGCAGTTCGCGCTTGAGCAGGATGCGCCCGCCGATGGTGCGGCCGTGCACCTGCGCGGGCAGGTCGTCGCGCCATTCGACCGGTACGCGGTCCAGGGCGTCGGCCCAGCGCGCGGGTAGGTGGCGTGCGGCGGTGTCGAGCAGTTGCCGCGAGGCGCTGGCCTGCTCGCGGGTCAGCGAACGCTCGTCGGGTTCGAGTTGCAGCGCCTGCGCCGGTGCGGCGCAGGCGAGCAGGCAGCACAACAGCCAGGCACCGCGGTGCCGTGGCTTTGGAATCACAGTGCGAGGATGGCCTGGGCCAGTTGCATGTCGCTGGCGCGGCGTGCGTCGGCGTTGTGTTCGCGCAGGTGGCGCATCGCGGCTTCGAGCTGGGCGCCGCGGATGCGGCCTTCGCTGGCGACGAAGCTGGCGGCGTCGTCGCGCGCCTGCAGCACGACCTTGTCTTTGCCGGACGAGCTGTTCGAGGAAGCCGAGCTGCCGGCGGAGCTGGCGCCGCCGGTGGTGCCGGCGAAGCTGCTGGCCATGGCGGGGATGGCACAGGTGAGCAGGGCGAGGGCGAGGATCGATCGGAGCATGGGTTGCGAGGACCAATTGGAGAAGGTGCAAAGACTAACCGCAGGTGCACCCGGACGGATGAACCGCATGGCACGCAGTTGTGCGCGGCTTGCCAATGGCGTGATCGGCGGCACACACCGCGTGCGTCGGCGGTGGCGGGCTTCGCGCCGCCTTGCGCGGTTTGGGCTAAGGTCCGCGGAACCGTCCGCATGCGCGAGGCTTCCCATGGCGATTCCTCCCCGCAAGAAGGCCAGCGACTTCGATCCGGAAGTGCTGCGCCTGTTCGACCAGTACGTGCACGGCCTCATCGACCGGCGCGGTTTCCTCCGCGGCGCCGCGCGCTTCGCGGTCGGCGCCACCACCGCGGCCGGGTTGCTGGCCGCGCTGAGCCCGCAGTTCGCCGCGGCACAGCAGGTGAAGCCCGACGACAAGCGCCTCAAGGCGGGCTACCTCGAATTCGCATCGCCGCAGGGCTACGGCACGGCGCGCGGTTACCTGGTCCGGCCGGCGAAGGCGCGCGGCCCGTTGCCGATGGTGCTGGTGGTGCACGAGAACCGCGGCCTCAATCCGCACATCGAGGACATCACCCGCCGGCTGGCGCTGGAGAATTTCATCGCGTTCGCGCCGGACGCGCTGTTCCCGCTGGGCGGTTACCCGGGCGACGAGGACAAGGCGCGTGCGGAGTTCGCCAAGCTCGACCAGACGAAAACGCGCCAGGATTTCCTTGCAGCGGCGCACCTGTTGCAGGGCATCGAGGGCGGCAACGGCCGCTTGGGCGTGGTCGGGTTCTGCTACGGCGGCGGCATGTCCAACTTCCTGGCCACGCAGTTGCCGGAGCTGAAGGCGGCCGCGCCGTTCTACGGCAGCGCCGCGCCGCTGGAGGACGTGCCGAAGATCAAGGCGGAGATGCTGGTGGTGCTGGCCGCAAACGACGAGCGCATCAACGCCGGCTGGCCCGCGTACGAAGCCGCGCTGAAGCAGGCCGGCGTGCATTACGAGCTGTACCAGCCCGCCGGCACGCAGCACGGCTTCAACAACGACACGACCCCGCGTTACGACGAAGCCGCGGCACGCGGGGCGTGGAAGCGGACGCTGGCGCTGTTCGAACGGACGCTGCGCAAGGGCTAGCCTTGGCCGACCGCAGTGTCCGCGGGCGGGGTGCCCCAACGCGGCGGCGGTAGCCCATGACGCATGGGACAGGCCGCGCGACACCGGCGCCCCGCAAGGTAGAGGTTCAAACGACGAGGTCCCCATGCTCCGCGCCCTGGCTGTGCTGCTGCTGTGCCTCCCCACCGCCGCGTTCGCGGATACGCAGGCCCCCGCGACGCCGCGCCCGCACACGGCGGGGCCGACGGTGCGCAGCTTCATCCCACCGTTGCGGATGCCGCGACTGGGCTTCGCGCGCGGCCTGCGCGTGTACCTGCCGCCGGACTATGCGGGCAGCGCGAAGCGCTATCCGGTGATCTACATGTTCGATGGGCAGAACCTGTTCGACGACGCCACCAGTTATGTCGGCGAATGGGGCGTGGACGAAGCCATGGATGCGATCGCGCGCGAGGACGGCTTCGGCGCGATCGTGGTCGGCATCGATCATGGCGACGAGCTGCGCATCAACGAGCTCATCCCGTACTTCAATGTCCGCTTCCTGCCCAATGCGGGCGGCGCCTTCATCGAAGACGTCGTGACGGTGATCAAGCCGTTCGTGGATGCCAACTACCGCACGCTGCCCGACCGCGACAACACCGCGATCATCGGCAGTTCCCTGGGCGGGTTGTCGGCCGACTACAGCATCCATCGCTACCCGCTGGTATTCGGCAAGGCGGGCGTGTTCTCGCCGTCGTACTGGGTGTCCGACACGCCCTTCGCCAATGCCCGGCGCACGCCGCTGCCTGCGGGTGCGCGCGTGTACCTCTACATCGGCGGGCGCGAAGGGGAGGAATCGGTGCCGCTGGTGGAGAAGATGGCCCAGGTACTACAGGCGCAACCGGGCGGCGCTGACACCGTGACGATGCATGTGGTCGCCGAGGCCGAACACAACGAAACGGCCTGGCGCGTGGAATTCCCGCGCGCGGTCCGCTGGCTGTTCCGGTTGCCGCCGGCGGTCGCTGGCCAATAACGTACCGACCACAACGGAATGCCGCCGCGCGGCGGCGTGACGGACTCGCACCAGGTCGCGCCTCAGACGTCGAGCACCATGTCCGGTGTCGCCAACATCGTGTCGACGCCGTAGCGCTCGCCGATTTCCCCCGCCAGCGCTTCGCGCGCCTTGTCTTCGCCGTGGACCAGCACCAGCGGCGGATGCCCGGTGAAGTGCCCGTACCACTCGATCAGGCCGTGCTGGTCGGTATGCGCGGACAGCCCGCCGATGGTGTGGCGCTGCGCGTTGACGCGGACATCCTGGCCGTGGATGCGGACCCAGCGCGCGCCATCGACCAGCCGGCGACCGAGCGTGCCTTCGGCCTGGTAGCCGACGAAGACCACGTGCGTGTGCGGGTTCGACAACCGGTGTCGCAGGTGGTGCAGGATGCGGCCCGCATTGGCCATGCCGCTGCCTGCTATCACGATCGCGCCGCGAGCGATGTCGTTGATCGCCATCGATTCCTGCGGTGTTGCAGCGAAGCGCAGGTTCGGCAGCTTGAACGGACTGGGCCGTGCGGCCCACACGCGCCGTGCTTCCTCGTCGAACAGGTCGTGGTGGTGGTCGTAGACCTTCACCACCTTGCTGGCCATCGGGCTGTCCAGGAAGACCTGCCAACGCGACAGGTTCCACTCATCCCAGTAGTACGCGAACCAGTACAGCAGTTCCTGGCTGCGGCCCACGGCGAAGGCGGGAATCAGCACGTTGCCGCCTTCGCGCCAGGCATGGTCCAGGATCTCGCCCAGTTCCGCGATCGTGGCGGCACGGTCGCGATGCAGGCGGTCGCCGTAGGTGGATTCCATCAACACCAGGTCGGCGCGATCGATGGGTGTCAGGTCGCGCAGGATCGGCGTGCCCTTGGGGCCGAGGTCGCCGGAGAACACCAGCTTCCGGTCGTCGGCGAACAGTTCGACGATGCTCGATCCGAGGATGTGGCCCGCATCGCGGAACACGATGTCGATGCCCGGCAGGACGTTGCTGCGCTGGTCGTAGGGCAGGGGGCGCACCTGCTGCATCGCCGCTTCCACGTCCTCGCGCGCGTACAGCGGCTGCACGAGCGCCTGGCCCTTGTGTCGTCGCCGGTTGGCGCGCTCGGCGTCGTTCTCGGCGATCGATGCCGCGTCCAGCAGCATGATCGGCATCAGTGCGGCGGTGGCTTCCTGCGCGAAGATCGGCCCGGTGAAGCCGCGCTTCACCAGCAGCGGGATCCGGCCGATGTGGTCGATGTGCGCGTGGCTGACCACCAGCGCATCCAGGCGCGAGGCCTCGAACGGAAACGGATCGCTGTTGCGGCGTTCGGCTTCCGGACTGCCCTGGATCATTCCGCAGTCCAGCAGGACGCGCCGGCCGGCGGCTTCGACTTCGTGCAGCGAGCCGGTGACTTCGCCGGCGGCGCCATGGAAATGCACGCGCATGGATCGCTCCAGTGGGAGGGCGGGGCCATTAAACCGCGAGCGGGCGATGCGTGCCCGCTGCGGCTCCGCGCAGGGTGCTTGACTCAATTCAATAATTCCGGAAATATGGAATTATGGAAACCGCAATCGCCTTGAATGCTCTGGGGGCGCTGAGCCACGAATCGCGGCTGGCTGCCTTCCGGCAACTGGTCCAGGCCGGGCCCGATGGCCTGTCCGTGGGCGAACTGCGCGAACGGCTCGGCCTGCCCCCGGCGACGCTCAGCGCCCACCTCAACGTGCTGCGCGCGGCCGCGCTGGTCGAGGACGAGCGCGAGGGCCGGGTGATCCGCGTCCGCGCGAACTACGCGCAGATGAATGCACTGCTCGCCTACCTCACCGAAAACTGCTGCGCCGGCGCGTCCTGCGCGCCGGCCGCGGCCTGCAAGCCGAACAAGACAGGAGCCAGGAAATGAACCGTTTTCACGTTCACCTCAACGTCGCCGATCTCGCCGGCAGCATCCGCTTCTACACGCAGCTCTTTGCGGCCGAGCCCACCGTGCTCAAGTCCGATTACGCCAAGTGGATGCTCGAGGATCCGCGCGTCAACTTCGCGATCTCCAATACCGGGCGCCCGGCGGGCATCGATCACCTGGGCATCCAGGTCGATTCCACGGAAGAACTCGCCGCGTTGGGGCCGCGGCTGGATGCGGCCGGCGGCGCGATCGTGCCGGAAGAAGGCGCCATCTGCTGCTATGCCCGTTCCGACAAGCTGTGGACCGAGGACCCGCAGGGCACCCGCTGGGAAACCTTCCACACCATGGGCGAAGCCACGACCTACTACGCGGGCGAAGCGGCCTGCGCGACCGACGGCGCCGCCTGCACGCCGGATCCGCGCGCGATGAAGCCCAAGGTCGACAAGGGCAGTGCGTGCTGCGCGCCGCAGTCCGGGTGCTGCTGAGGATGCCGATGGAACTGCGTCCATCCACGCGCGACGAGGGCGACACCATCCGCGCCCTGCTCATCGCTTGCGACCTGCCCGTTGCCGACTTCGACACGGCGGCGATCGAATTCACGATGGCCATGGACGACCAGGGACTGGCAGGCGTCGTCGGCCTGGAAACGTTCGAAGCGACGGGCCTGCTGCGCTCGCTCGCGGTACGCCCGTCGGCGCGTGCGTCCGGAACAGGATCCCAACTCGTGCAGGCGCTGGAAGCGCAGGCCCGGGCGAAGGGCCTGGAACGGCTCGTCCTGCTCACCCAGACGGCGGAATCGTTCTTCGCCCGGCGCGGTTACGACGTCATCGAGCGGGGCGCCGCGCCGGTGGCGGTGCAAGGCAGCGCCGAATTCCGCTCCATCTGTCCCGCCTCCGCCGTGTGCATGTCCAAGTCCCTGTTCTGACGAGTCGAATCCCATGAAACGCGTCCTGTTTGTTTGTGTCGAGAATTCCAACCGCAGCCAGATGGCTGAGGCCTTCGCCCATATCCACGGCGGCGACGCGGTGGAAGCGTTGAGTGCAGGTTCCGCCCCGTCCGGGCAGATCAATCCGAAGGCGGTGCGGTTCATGGCGGAACTCGGCTATGACCTGGCCACGCACCAGTCGAAGTCGCTCGACGAGATCGGTGGCGAATTCGATGCCGTCATCACCATGGGCTGCGGCGACAACTGCCCCTGGGTGCCGGCGCGCAGGCGCGAGGATTGGGGCTTGCCCGATCCCAAGCACATGGACGATGCGGGTTACCGCGCCGTGCGCGACGAGATCTCGGCGCGCGTGCAGCAATTGCTGGCGAGCCTGTGACGATGCTGCCGCGCAAGCTGTTGGCTGAGTTCATCGGCACCGCGTTGCTGCTCGCTACGGTCGTCGGCTCGGGGATCATGGGCGTGGCGTTGTCTGCGGGGAACGACGGCATCGCGCTGCTCGCCAATGCCGCTGCCACCGCGGGCGTGCTGTACGTGCTGATCGTCGTGCTGGGCCCGGTATCGGGCGCGCATTTCAATCCCGTGGTCACGCTGGCGATGCGCCTGCGCGGCGAACTGGATTCGGTGACCGCGGCCGCCTATGTCGTCGTGCAGGTCGTCGCGGCGATTGCGGGCGTGCTGCTGGCGCATGCGATGTTCGACCAGCCGTTGCTGCAGCCCGGTACGCACGTGCGCACCGGGGCGTCGCAATGGCTCAGCGAAGGCGTGGCGACGTTCGGCCTGCTGTTCACCATCCTCCTCGGCATCCGCCAGCGCCCGGCGGCCATTCCTGCGCTGGTGGCGAGCTACATCTTCGCGGCGTACTGGTTCACCGCCAGCACGTCCTTCGCCAATCCGGCGGTGACGCTGGCGCGATCGCTTACGCAGACCTTCGCCGGCATCCGGCCGGACGACGTCAGCGGCTTCGTGCTGGCGCAGCTGGCGGGGGCGGTGCTTGCGATCGGGGCGGCATCGCTGCTCGCGGAGAAGGATGCCCGCGTCACCGGATAGGGCGCGGGTCAGGCTGCGACGGCGGCCAGTGTGGCCTCGCAATCGGCGTGCAGCTTGAGCGTGGCCAGATCGTCGGCGCGCGTCACGCCGCGGGTCAGGATCGCCAGCGGCAGCCCGGCTTCGTGTGCCATGCGCGCGAACCGGAAACCCGAATAGACCATCAGCGAAGAACCCACGACCAGCATCGCATCGCTGCGATGCAAGGCTTCGGCCGCGGTTTCCACGCGAGGACGCGGTACGTTCTCGCCGAAGAAGACGACGTCCGGCTTCAACAGGCCATTGCAGTCCGGGCACGCCGGCGGGCGGAAGCCGCCGAAGTCGACGCCTTCCAGATCGGCATCGCCGTCGGGCGCGGCACCCGCGGCCAGCGTCGTCCACTCGGGATGCTCCGCGGCCAGCAGCGCCTGCACCGAGGCGCGGGGCAGGCGATTGCTGCATTGCAGGCACACGACCTGGTCGATGCGGCCATGCAGGTCGATCACGCGGCGGTGCCCGGCGCGGTCATGCAGGCCATCGACGTTCTGCGTGACCAGCATCGACACCTTGCCTTGTGCTTCCAGCCCGGCCAACGCGGCATGGGCCCGGTTGGGCCGGGCGCGTTCGACCACCGGCCAGCCGACGAAGCTGCGCGCCCAGTACCGCGCGCGCATCGCCGGCTCCTGCACGAACGCCTGGTAGGTGATGGGTGCGCGTCGCTTCCATTCCCCGTCGGCGCCGCGGTAGTCGGGAATGCCGGAATTCGTGCTGACCCCGGCGCCGGTCAGGACGAAGATCGCGCGATGCGCATCGAGCCAGTCGCGGAGCGCGGGGAGGGCATCGGGTTCCGGGATGGCGGGCGGCATTCGGTATTCGATACGGCGGCGGCGAGGCTTCCAAGATGGAGGCGGACTCGCGCTGCATCAATCCTCAGCGCAGGCTGCTGAGCACTTCGTTGATCTGCTGTTCCTGCGCCGGTGCGAACAGCACGCCCAGGTGGTCGATGCCGACGCGGACCACGAGGCCGTGGACGACGATCGGCTGGTCCGGGTCGAGTTCGAAGAACATGCGCAGCGCCGCGCCTTCGGTCGGGGTCCAGTCGTCCTCGGGCAGGCACAGGCGCGCGCCGCCTTCCGACATGTTGAGCACCGAGGCGCTATGCCGCTCGCCGTTCGGCGTGAACATGATCGCCATCAGGGTGTTGCGGCGGCGGTGGCGGCGGTTCTCGGTTTCCATTGCGGAATCCTCGTGGGACACCGATCAGCAACGGCGCGGCGGGGAAAAGGGGGCCAAGTCGTCGGAACTGGTCGCCGCCCATCGTTGCAGCCATCACCCGGGGGCAGTCTCCGTCAAGCCGCGCGGGTGAAGCCTACCGTAGCGGCATTCCGTTCTCCTCGCAGCAGCTGCGCACGCGATCGGCGACATCCTCCCAGTGCGGTGCCTGCGGATTGCGCATGCGTTCCCAGGTGGCCGCCAGGGCAGGCTCGATGTCGCGCCATTCGCCGTGCCTGCATTCGTCGTGCGCGACACGGAGCACGGCGTTCAACAGGACTTCGTCGACGCTGGGGATCTGATGCAGGTTCATGGGGTACCCCCGACAGGGACGTAATCACTACGCCTGCGTCGCCGCGTACGCAATGCGGCTGCATGTTGGCGGCTGAACGGGTCAGGTCGGGGTGATTCGGGCAGGATCGGCAAAGCGCCGGGCATCCATAAGGCATCCCCCAACCATCGGCCTACGACCGGGGCCCGGCACTGGGCTAGGCTGCCCGGACTTTCCACGGGGACTCCACATGAAACGTTCACCGCTCAGCCTCGGGCTGGCGCTCGCCGTCGTGTTCGCCGGCGCACCGATGGCGCACGCCGCCGATGTCGACACCAAGCCGCGCCTGGGCACGTTCGGGGTCGACCTGACGGCGCGCGATACCACGGCCAAGCCGGGCCAGGACTTCAACCGCTACGTCAACGGCCATTGGCTGGACACGTACCAGCTGAAGGACTACGAGACCTCGTACGGTTCCTTCAACCAGCTGCGCGATCTCTCCGAAACGCAGGTGCACGCGATCATCACCGAGCTGCAGCAGCGCAAGGACCTCGCCGCGGGCAGCGAGGCGCAGAAGCTGCGCGACTATTACGCCAGCTACATGGACCGCGCCGCGCGTGATGCCGCCGGCATCAAGCCGCTGCAGCCGGTGCTCGACGGGATCGCGGCGATCCGGTCGAAGGACGCGCTCATCGCGGCCTTCGGCAACGCCGACCTGTCCGGCACGACGACGCCGGTGCGCTTCGGCGTCGAACTCGACCGCAAGGACCCGGACCAGTACCTGGTCAGCCTGCGCGTCGGTGGCCTGGGCCTGCCGGACAAGGACTACTACCTCAACGCCGACGAACGCTTCGTCAAGATCCGCGCGGCCTACCTCGATCACATCCAGCGCATGCTCGGCTTCGCCGGCGTCAAGGATGCGAAGGCGCGCGCCGAAGCGGTGCTCGCGCTGGAGACCGAACTCGCCAAGCCGCAGTGGGAGCGCGCGCAACTGCGCAACCGCGACAAGACCTACAACGCTTCCGCCTTCGCCGAGTTCGTGAAGCAGTACCCGGGCTACGACTGGTCGGCGCAGCTGAAGGTGCAGGGCATGCCCGCGCTCGACCGCGTCAACGTCGTCACGCCCAGCGCCGTGCAACCGGTGCTCGACGTGGTCGCGAAGACGCCGCTGCCGGCATGGCGCGACTACCTGACCTTCCACGCCGTGCGCAACAACGCGCCGCTGCTGAGCCGCGAGATCGACGATGCGGCCTTTGCGTTCACCGGCACCGTGCTCGGTGGGCAGAAGGCGCAGCGCGACGACTGGAAGCGCGCGGTCGCGCTGACCACCGGCATGGAAGGCCTGGGCGATGCCATGGGCAAGCTCTATGTCGAGCGCCATTTCTCGCCGCAGTCCAAGGCCGCGATGCAGGCGCTGGTCGAGAACCTGCGCAAGGCCCTGCGCAGCAACATCGAGAAGATCGAGTGGATGGGGCCGGCGACCAAGGCCGAGGCCTACCGCAAGCTCGCGTCCTTCCGTCCCAAGGTCGGCTATCCCGACAAGTGGCGCGACTACTCCAGCGTGACCATCGTCCCGGGCGACCTGGTGGCGAACGTCATGCAGCTGCGCCAGTACGGCCGCAACGACCAGGTGTCGCGCATCGGCAAGCGCACCGATCGCGACGAGTGGGGCATGACGCCGCAGACGGTCAACGCGTACTACAACTCGACCTTCAACGAGATCGTGTTCCCCGCGGCCATCCTGCAGGCGCCGTTCTTCGACCTCAACGCCGATCCGGCGGTGAACTACGGCGGCATCGGCGCGGTGATCGGCCACGAGATGGGCCACGGCTTCGACGACCAGGGCAGCAAGTCCGACTACGCCGGCATCCAGCGCAACTGGTGGACCGACGCCGACCGCGCCGGCTTCGAGCAGCGCACCAAGCTGCTGGGCGCGCAGTACGACGCGTTCTGCCCGCTGGAAGGCCAGTGCGTCAACGGCTCGCTCACCATGGGCGAGAACATCGGCGATCTGGGTGGTCTGTCGATGGCGTACACCGCCTACCAGCTCAGCTTGAACGGCAAGCCGGCACCGGTGATCGAAGGCCTGGGCGGCGACCAGCGTTTCTTCCTGTCGTGGGGCCAGATCTGGAAGGGCAAGTACCGCGACGAAGCGCTGCTCAACCAGATCAAGACCAACCCGCATTCGCCGTCGCAGTACCGCGCCAACGGTCCGCTGCGCAACTTCGATCCCTGGTACCGGGCGTTCGGCGTGAAGCAGGGCGATGCGATGTACCTGGCGCCGGAGCAGCGCGTGCGGATCTGGTGATCCGTCCATCGGCATCGTGATGTAAAAGACAAGGCCCGCGATCGCGGGCCTTGTCGTATGCGGTGGTGTCCGCGCGGAGTCAGTCGCGATCGGGTGCGCCCAGCGGGAAGTAGCTGCGGTACGGCCGGGCCTCGTCCACCGCACGCTTGAACGACGGGCGTGCGAGCAGGCGCTCGCGATAGGCACGCACGTTGCCGTAGCGCGGGTCGATCCGGTGCGTCCAGTCGGCGTAGAACAGGAACGGCGCGGCCGCGCAGTCGGCGAGGGAAAAGCCGGTGCCCGCGGCCCATTCGCGCCCGGCCATGTGCGCGTCGAGCCACGCGTAGGCGGTTTCCAGCATCTTGCGCGCTTCGCCGACACCGTAGGGATCGCGCTCGCCTTCCGCGCGCAGGCGATCGAACACGAACTTCTGCTGCGGCGTGGACACGTAGTTGTCGAAGAAGCGGTCCAGCATGCGCACTTCCAGCGCGGCCGCCGGGTCTTCGGGGATGAGCTTCACCGGCCCGGGACGGTGCACCTGCAGGTACTCGATGACGCAGGTCGCCTCGAGGATCGTGCGCTCGCCGTCGACCAGCACCGGAAAGCGCCCCATCGGCCACAGCGCGGCCAGTTCCGCACGCGGCTGCTCCTCGTCGAGGTTGCGGTAGTCGAACGGGATCGCGTTTTCGTACAGCGCGATCAGCGCCTTCTGGCTGTAGGACGAGAACGGGTGGGCGTACAGGCGCAGTGCGGTCATGGCGGTTTCGCGTGGTGGTGTTGCAGTGGCGACGAACGGGGAGGCGCCGGATCGACACGCGGCATAGCGAAGCCGCGAAGGCCGCCGCGGCGGCCTTCGATGCGCGGGATCGCCTTACTTCTTCAGCGCCTTGACCGCGGCGAGCGTCTCCTGCACGTGCCGCGCGGGGTTCAGGTCGGAATACGCGTGCGCGATCGCGCCGTTGCGCGCGATCACGTAGGACGTACGGCTGGACCATTCCGGCTTCTTGTCCAGGATCGCGTCGTACTGCTTGGCGATCGCCGCGCCGGGATCGGCGGCGACCGGGAACTTGCCGCCGCAGTGTTCGGTTTCCCTGGAGAAATCCGCGAGTTCGTCCACGTTGCCGGCGGTGATGCCGATCACCGTCGCGCCCTGCGCCTTGAACTTGTCGATGGCCTGGGAGAACTGCCGCGCTTCGATGTTGCAACCCGGGGTGTGCGCGGCGGGGAAGAAGTAGACGACGACCGGTCCCTTCTTCAGCGCGTCGGACAGCTTGTAGGTGAAGGGCTTGCCCGCGAGGTAGGCCGATGCGGAGAAGTCGGGGGCCTTGGCGCCGGCCTTCAGTGCGGCGAGGGAGGGCGCGGCGAACGCGACGGCGGCAATGGCGCCAACAACGGCAAGCTTGATCGATTTCATGGGGGCTGACTCCGGGAAGGACGGGTGCCTTATACGCCAAAAGCGCATGCGGCACGTAGCCTGAAGGACGTAGGCTGGGTTGGCTTCATCGACCCGGCATCGCCAACGGATATCGCCGGCATGTGCTGCGCTGGGTTGGTGGAGCCAACCCAGCCTGCGTGGCACAAGCGGATACGCGAAACGGAGACGCACCCATGAACCTGCGCAATGCCGCAGCCGCAGACATCGATCGCCTGGCCCGGATCTGGTACGACGGCTGGCAGGACGGGCATGCCGCGATCCTGCCCGCGGAGCTCGCGCGCCTGCGCACGCTGGCCAGCTTCCGCGACCGGCTCGTGGCCGCCATGGGCGCGACCCGCGTCGCGGAGGTGGACGGCGAACCGGTTGGTTTCTGCATCGTCAAGGCGGACGAGCTGTACCAGCTGTTCGTGTCGGCAGTCGCGCGTGGCTCCGGCGTGGCCGCCGCGCTGGTGGCCGATGCGGAGCGGCGCCTGGCGCGTGCGGGCGTATCGACGGCATGGCTGGCGTGTGCGATCGGCAATGATCGCGCGGCGCGGTTCTACGAGAAGTGCGGCTGGCGCCGGATCGGGACGGAGGTCATTCCGGTGGAGACGGAGCAGGGGCCTTACGCGCTCGAAGTGTGGCGGTACGAGAAGCCGCTGGGAGACGCAGCTGACGGCAACGGGTCGCTTACCTGAACGCGGGAAATTGAAGCGGCCCGCGTGCGTCGGCATCATGCCCGCATGGGATTCCCTTTCCGTGCCAGGTCCGCGGCTGCCGTATGGCTGCTCGCCTTTGCTCTCGCGTGCGCGGTCGCGCAGGCCGCTCCCGCCGCCCCCCGCACGACGCTTCCGCACGATCCGTTGGAAATGCGCGCGCTGGTCGATCCCGACGGCGTGCTGGGCATCCTGCCCACCGAGCTGGCCACGGCCCGCGCCCGCAACGATCATCAGCGCGAAGCCTTGCTGCAGCTTGCCCGCGCCAATGCCTGCCGCGTCAAGGCCGACTGGCCCTGCCAGCGCGATGCCGGCATCGCCGCGCGCAAGGCGGCCGAAGCCGGTGGCGATGCGGTGGTCGCACTGCGCGGGCTGGTGGCGGAGGCGCGCGCGTATTCGGCGCTGAAGGATTATTCGCGCGCGAGTGATTTGCTCGGCGAGGCGGAACTACGCCTCAAGCAGCACCCGCAGCCCGAACTGAGCGGCGACGTGCTGCTCGGTTACTCGTCGATGAGCCATTCGCTGGGCCGCTATGCGATGTCCGCGCAGTACGCCCGCCGCGGGCTGGAGGCGCTGGGCAACGACACGCCCGCGCGCCCGATGCAGGCGCGGCTGCTGCGCAATCTCGCGCGTGCGCAGACCGAAATGGGCGAGATTGCCGACGCGCGCGAAACCCTGCGGCGCGGGCAGGCGGTGCTGGCGGGCATCGACGATCCGAAACTCACCGCGGAAATGGCGCTCGAAGCCGCGCGCGCGGCGCGTGCCGCCGGCGACATCGCCGCGCAGCGCCAGAACGGCGAGCGCGTGCTCGGCCTCGGGCGCGAACTGGTGAACTCGCAGCTGGCCGGCCTCGGCCGCGAGGTGCTGGGCAACGCCGCCTACGATGCGCAGGACTGGATCGGGGCGCGCCAGCAGTACGCCGAAGCGGTGGCCTCGTTCCGCGCGCTCGACCTGAAGCGCGACGAGCTGCGCGTGCTGCGCAGCCAGATCCAGGCCGAGGTGGCGAGCGGCGCCATGCCTACCGAATCCGGCGGCCAGCTGCGACGCCTGTTCGAACTGTCCGCCGAGGTGGAGAAGGCGGATCGCGCGCAGTCCGCCGACGACTTCGACGCACGCCTGAAGTACGCGCAGCAGGAGCAGAGCGTGGCGCACCTGCAGCGCGAGGCGGAACTCTCGCGCCAGCGCGCGCAGGCCCTGGCCGAACGCAACCGCCTGATCCTGTGGCTGGAGTTGCTGACCGTCGCCGTGCTGGTGGTGATCCTGGTTTCCTACCTGCAGGTCCGGCGCGCGCACGCGCGGCTGCAGAGCACGCTGACCGCGTTGCACGAGCGCGAAGCGCAGGCGTCCAGCCTGCTGCACATGAGCAAGGGCTGCGTGCTCCTGCACGACATCGAGGGCCGCATCATCATGGCCAATCCGGCGACCGCGACGGCGTTCGGCGGTGGATCGGCCGAAGCCATGGCCGGGAAACCGCTGCAGGAGTTCCTGCCCGCGGCGCTCGCCGGCGAGGTCGCGGCGTACCTGGCCAAGGTCGCCGACGAAGGCTCCGCCGAAGGCGTGCTGGTGGTGCCCGCGGCCGACGGCGGCCAGCGCAACTGGCGCTTCGCCAGCAACCGCACCGAGCCCGGCGATGCGCGCCCGTTCGTGGTCGGGCAGGCGGTGGAGATCACCGAACAGGCGCGCCAGGTGGAAGCGCTGCGCGAGCAGGGGCTGCGCGACGTGCTGACCGGCGCCTTCAACCGGCGCGAAGTCGACCGCTTCGAGGCGTCCGCCGCCGGTCGCGGCTGGGGCGTGATCGCCATCGACCTGGACGGCTTCAAGCAGATCAACGATTTCCGCGGCCACGAGCATGGCGACACCGTGCTGGTCAGCATGGCGCAATTCATCGGCGAACACGTCCGCGCCGACGATTCGCTGGTGCGCATGGGCGGCGACGAGTTCGTCGTGCTGCTGCCGGACGCGACGCCTGCGGCGCTCGAAGGCGTGACCGAACGCCTGCACCAGCACGCGCCGTCGGCCGCGTGCCGTTTCTCGCTGGGCAGCGCGTTGCGCGAGGGCGGCGAGTCGCTGGCCAGCACCTTGGCGCGCGCCGATGAGGCCATGTACGCGGCGAAGCGGGCGCGCCGCAGCTAGGCGGGGCAACTTCGCTCTGCCGCCACCCGGCACTGCATGGCGGCGCGGGAAAGGGGCACACTCGCGTTCCGGCCTGCAGCCTTCGGGGGTGTCCATGAGCCACGATCGTTTCGATGTCGACGAGTTCACGCGCTGCCTCGACCGGGCGCACGCGCATGCCGGCGCGTACCTGCGCGCACTGCCGCAACGCCACGTCGGCGCGCAACTCGGCCGCGAGGAACTGATGGCGGCCCTGCGCGCGCCGCTGCCGGCGCACGGCGAGGACGCCGCGGCGGTGCTGGACCTGCTCGCGGCGCAGGCGCCGCAGGGCACCTCGGCCTGCGCATCGCCGCGCTACTTCGGCTTCGTGATCGGCGGTTCCTATCCGGTGGCGCTGGCCGCGGACTGGATGGTGTCGGCGTGGGACCAGAACGCCGGCATCCATGTGATCTCGCCGTTGGCGGCCGCTGCGGAAGAGATCGCCGCGCAGTGGTTGCTGGAACTGTTCGACCTGCCGCGCGAATCGGGCGTCGGTTTCGTCACCGGTTGCCAGATGGCGAACTTCACCTGCCTGGCGGCCGCGCGCCACGGCGTATTGCGCCAGGCCGGGTGGGACGTCGAGACCGAGGGCCTGTACGGCGCGCCGCGCGTGCACGTCGTCGCGTCGGCGGAGTCGCACATCACCATCGACGTGGCGATGCGCTACCTGGGCTTCGGCACGCGCGCACTGCATCGCGTCGAGTCCGATGCGCAGGGACGCATGCTGCCGGGGCGCCTGCGCGAGGTGCTCGAAACCCTGGAAGGCCCGGTGATTGTCTGCGCGCAGGCGGGCAACGTGAATACCGGCGCCTTCGACCCGTTGCGCGAGATCGGCGAAATCACGCGCACCCACGGCGCATGGCTGCACGTGGACGGCGCCTTCGGCCTGTGGGCGCGGGCGAGCGAATCCTTGCGTGCCGCGGCCGATGGCATCGAGCTGGCCGATTCGTGGGCCACCGATGCGCACAAGTGGCTCAACGTGCCCTACGACTGCGGCGTCGCCATCGTCCGCAGCGCGCAGGACCACCGCACGGCGATGACGTCCGTGGCCGCCTACCTGATCCAGACCGGTGGCCTCGAACGCGACGCGGTCGACTGGGTGCCGGAGTTCTCGCGCCGCGCGCGCGGGGTGCCGGTGTACGCGACGCTGCGCACGCTCGGGCGGGACGGCGTCGCCGCGCTGGTCGATCGCTGCTGCGACCGCGCGCGCCGGATGGCCGCGGCGCTCGGCGCGGAGCCGGGCGTGCGCATCCTCAACGACGTGGTGCTGAACCAGGTGCTGGTGCGCTTCGGCGACGACGATGACATCACGCGTGCGGTCGTGTCCGGAGTCCAGGCCGAAGGCACCTGCTGGCTGAGCGGTACCACCTGGCACGGCCTGGGCGCGATGCGCATTTCGGTGTCCAACTGGGCTACCTCCGAAGACGATGCCGCACGCAGCGTGGACGCGATCCTGCGGGTCTATCGCGCCGTGCGCGCCGCGAAGTAGCCGGCGCCCGCGCCGCGGCTGCCCGCACGGCCGGGCGGCGGAAAGAAATTCCAGGAACCGTGTCGATCCGGGCCGGCCTCGTTCGTCGCCTAGGCAAGGGCAGGCAAACCGCCTGTCCCGCCCAATCAGGGTTCACCAACGAAGGAGTCACCCCATGCGCTTTCTTTCCATGGTCCGGATCAAGCAGGGCAACACCCAGCAGCCCAGCGAGCAGCTCATGGCGGACATGGGCCGCCTGATCGACGAGATGACCAGGGCCGGCGTCCTGCTCGACACGGCTGGCTTGCGTCCCACGACGGAGGGCGTGCGCGTCCGGCTGCGCAACGGCAAGACCAGCGTGGTCGACGGTCCGTTCGCCGAAAGCAAGGAAGTGGTCGGCGGCTACGCCATGCTCAAGGCCGATTCGCTGGCAGAGGCGATCGCGCTGACCGAGCGCTTCCTGCTGGTGCACGGCACCGAGTGGGAGATCGAGTGCGAAGTCCGCCAGCTCGAGGAGCCCGACTTCGAGAACATGCGCTGCGCCACGGCCTGAGCTGCGCCTGCGCGAATCGGCGCGATCTGGAGCCGCCGGGGAGTCGTGCTGCTAGGCTGCGATTTCCTCCGGCTCCGGTTCCGCTGCATGGCCACCAGTTCCATGACGCCCAATCCCGCCTACGTGCAGGCCATCCGCGAACAGGTGCACGCCGCGCCGTATCCGCACCTGATCGGCATGACCATCGATGCGCTGGAATTCGACCGCTGCCGCATCGGGCTTGAACTGGGCGAGCGCCACCTGCAGCCGTTCGGCATCGTGCACGGTGGCGTGCTGGCCACGCTGATCGACACGGCGACGTTCTGGGCCGGCTTCATGCGCCTGCCGGAAGACGCCGGGCTGGTGAACGTCGACCTGAAACTCAACTACCTCAAGGCCGTCACCCGCGGCCACCTGCGCACCGAGGGCCGTTGCCTGCGCGCGGGCAAGCAATTGAGCTACACCGAAGCCAGCGTGTTCGACGCGCAGGACGAACTGGTCGCGCACGGAACCTCGACACTGATGGCGCTGCCGGGCAAGGGCCTGCGCCTGGGCGTGGCGAAGTTCCTGCCCGGGTGATCCGGCCCCGGGGATCTCGCCCGGATGGCCGCGCTGCATCGCTGAACGGGCATTCCATCGACCCGCGAAGTCGCGCCACCGCAGGCTGCGGCCTGTTCATCCTTCACGCGACGATCACGCCTAGACTGCAGCGCAAGCAGGGGTCCACATGGACATCAGAGCGTGGGACGACGATTCGGCGCCGGACGCCTGCGATCGCTCTCCGTCCTGACCGCCGCTCCGGAATTGCCCGTGCTTCGTCTCGATCTGCTTGTCGTCCTGATCCTCGCCGGCCTGATCGGCGCTGTCACCACTGCCGTTACCGGCCATTTCGAACCGCTGCCGCTGCTTGCGGGCGTGATCGTCGCCGGCGTGGTGCGCAGCCTGCGGCCGCTGCGACCGCGCACCTGACCGCGCTCAGTTCGACGACTGCTGCAGGTCCTGCAGCTGCGCGCGGTAGGCCGCGCGCACGGCGCCGTCGCTGAGTGCCTGCGCGCGCTTGAGGGCCTTCCCGGCACGCCGCGGATCGCCGTCCTTAAGGTAGGCGCGCGCCAGCGCCGAGTGGAAGCGATGCTCGTCCGGCTGCAGGCGGATCGCCTGCCGGTAATGGACGATCGCCTCGCCATAGGCGCCGTTGCGTTCGGCGTCGATGGCCAGCATGAATTGATGCAGCGGATCGCGCTGCTGCACGCGTGCCAGTCGCCGCCGGAAGTCGTTCTCGCGCTTCGCGTCGCCCCGGCGCATGCTCAAGCCGATCATGTTGAACAGGGCGCCGTCTTCCTCCGGATCCAGTACCAGTGCGCGCTGGTAGGCGCGTTCGGCGCCGTCGAGGTCGCCCATGCGCACGTGCAGCACGCCGGCGTTGCTCCACAGCGCCGCGTACGTTGGATCCTCGTCCAGCGCCATCGCCATCAGCTGCAGGCCGCCGGCGGGGTTCTGCCGTTCGAGCTCCTGCATGGCGAGGTTGTTGTAGTAGTGGGCGAGCAGGCGGCGTTCGCTGATCACGACGGGACGGTCGACCGCGATCAGCGTGTCGCCCGAGGTATCGATCGCCAGCTGGCGGCCGTTGATGCGGACGCGGACGTTGACGTGGTTGTTGCGGTAGATCGTGCCGGCTTCCTGCCGCCACGACAGCGTGTTGCGGATCTCCTGCGGCTGCGCCTGCAGGCCCGCTTCGCGGGCGAGGGCCAGGAAGAGCAGGGTGAACGACAGGCAGTTGGCGCGGTGCTGCACCCAGGTCTCGCCGACCGAATAGGTCGCGCCTTCATCGTAGGTGATGCCGAGCGCGTCCGCGTCCAGCATGAAGTGCAGCAGTTGCTCGAGGCGCTGGGCTTCGGACGCCGGCGTCGACAACACCTCGGCATGCAGGCGCTGGCGCAGTCCGGGCGGCAGCGCCAACACGGCGGCGGGTGGGGGCAGGGCGGTCGGGGTGGTAGTCACGTCGCCGCCGGGACTCGCGAGCGACAGCGCGGCCGCAAGGAACAGGGCGTACATGGCAGACCTCCACGCGCATGCAGCGGCAAAGTGGCCTGCAGCCAGTGTAGTCCCGGCGCCTTAAGCCGGCGTGCGCGCCGCCATTCCTTTGTTGGCGGCAGGCGTGGCGGGAGTTGCGGCCTCAGGGCGCGGCCAGCGCCAGCACGATCTCGAACACGATCAGCAGCACGATGGCCAGTTCCAGCAGCTCCGCCCGGCGGCTGGAGGCTTCGTCGTACAGCGCGGTGTAGGTGTCGCGGATGATCGCCAGCTTGCGGTCGACGGCGGCGCTCAGGCGCGGCACGCGGAACAGCTCCAGCGCCGCCCCGTAGATCCGGGCGAGGTACACGTCCTCGGTGACCTGCAGCGAGTTTTCCACCCGCTCGGTCAGCTGCGTGACTTCCGCGACCAGGCCGTACAGCCGCCGCGCCAGCCGCGCCGCGCGCCGCGAGGCCAGCAGCGACAGGCCGCCGCTGGCGTTCGCCACCAGGTCGTACATGGACACCAGTTCGGCATCCAGCAGCTCGTCGTAGTAGCGCATCTCCAGCAACTGCGCGTTGGCGACCTCGATGATGTCGATCACGTCGGAGTCGCGCCGCGGCTCGTACACGAACGCGCGGTCCCAGGTCAGCACGACCAGGTCGTCCTCGAAGTAGGAATACGCCTGCTCGGTGATCGCCGCCGCTTCCTGCGCCGACAGTCGCCGCGTTTCGCCGGACAGCAGCGCGGCGATATCGGCCTGCTCGCGGATGCGCACGCCGGTCATCGGCTCGGTGAAGGCGTGCACGACCGCGAACAGGTAGTCCTCCTCCAGGTGCTGCGCCGCGGGCCGGTGCAGGGCCGGGCCGATCACGTCGAGCACCGTGCGCAACGCGTCGCGCCAGACCGGCGAGCCTTCCGGCGTGGCGCGATCCAGCGCATTGAACTGGCGGGTGAATTCGGACCACGACAATTCGGCGGCCGGGATGCGCAGCGCGATCACGATCGCGCCGAAGTCGTAGACGCGCACGCTCAGTTCCGCGTCCGCCGCGATGCCGTCGAGTTCGATCCGCGCCGAGGGCAGGCGCAGCAGGGTCGGCGGCACGCCGAAAGTCAGTTCGTTGGCGGTCGCCGTGGCCAGCCGCGTGCGCCGGCCGGCCTGGCCCTGGTGGGCGAGCCACAACGCTTCGGCGCGGGCGAGGTCGATCTCGTTGGCGACATCCAGCAGGCGATGCGCGACCAGGGCGCCGGAGCGTATGTGCAGCGATGCGGGCATGGAGCCTCCGATGGCGGGCGCCGCCAGTGGAAGCCGGCTGCCGTTACGGAGACGTTACGCGCTCTTTTCATTCCGCCGGGTCATCCCCATAAACAAGAAGGCCCAGCGGCGAACGAGAGATGAATCTCGCGGCTGAGCCTTCCGTGCCGGGATGCGACGGTCCTCGGTCCGTCGTATGTCCCAGCCGTGCCGAGGCTAGCGCGGCGGATGTTATGGCGCGGTCAATCGCGCGCGTTCGCCGCCGTGAGGTTTCGCGGCGCAGCCGCTATCCTTGTCACACAGCTGTTCTGGAGAACTTCCATGGCCACTGGCTGGGCCGGCGATGGCGCCGTGCAGGACCAGATCGACGCGACCGTGAAGGACGCGATCAAGCGTGCCCGCAGTCAGTTGCCGACCGGGCCGGGGCTGAGCCATTGCGAGGAATGCGATGCCGAGATTCCCGAGGCGCGCCGCAAGGCGGTGCCCGGCGTCCGCCTGTGCATCGCGTGCCAGGAAATCCGCGACCGCGAGCAGGCCGGCGCCGCCGGCTACAACCGCCGCGGCAGCAAGGACAGCCAGCTCCGCTAAGCCGCTCCACCAGGCAGTACCACGAGGCGGAGCCCCTGCATGGAATCGATCGTCGAGCGCTGGCGCGCATGGCTGGCGAAGTGGTTAGGCGCGCGCCGCACGGAGGTGCCGCCGCACCTGCGCAAGCCACGGCTTCGCCGGCTGAAGCACACCCTGGAACTGCAGTTCGCCCATGGCGTGTCGCAGAGCGCGATGGTGGCGGCCGATCCGCAGCGACTGCTGGTCGATTACACCCGCACCATGCTCGGTGCGCTCCTGTTCGTGCCGCAGCCGCGACGGGTCGGCCTGGTCGGGCTCGGCGGCGGGTCGCAGGCGAAGTACTGCTTCCGCCACCTGCCCGACGCCCGCATCGAGGTGGTCGAGAACAACCCTCACGTGCTGGCGCTGCGGCGCCGGTTCCAGGTGCCGGACGACGACGCGCGGTTCCAGGTGCACCTGGACGACGGTGCGCGGTTCCTGCACGAACGCCGCGGCCGTTACGACCTGCTGCTGGTCGACGCCTACGACGAAACCGGCATTCCCGCCGCGCTGTCCACGCAGGCGTTCTACGACGATTGCCGCGACGCGCTGACCACGGCGGGGGCAATGGCGACCAACCTCTACTGCCGCGACGCCGCGATGCATGTCGAACGGTTGCAGCAGGCGTTCGGCGCCGAGCGCGTGCTGGTGGTCGAGGAGACACGCCAGAGCAACCGCGTCGCCTTCGCCTGGCGCGGCGATGCCGCCACCGCGCAGGCGATGTCGCTGTCGGCGACGGCGCAGCAGGATCTCGCGGCCGTGTTCGCGACCGTGGGCTCCGCCTTGCGTGCACAACGCACCGGATGAGCGATGCGGCTTGACCGCTCGTGCGCGGCGGCGGGCATAGAATGCGGTACTCCCCGAGGCGAGCGGCCATGCATCTGTGTTCGAGTGGCAGTTCTTCCCGCGGCGCGCTGACGCTCGTGCTGGCGCTCGCCACTGCCACGGCCGCCTGCAGCGAACCGAGGACGCCCGCCATGTCCATGCAACTCGAATCGCCGGCCTTTGCCAGCAACGGCGCCATTCCCTCTGTCCACACCTGCGACGGCCACGATGTGTCGCCGGCACTCGCCTGGTCCGGCGTGCCGGCGAACGCGCGCAGCCTGGTGCTGATCGTCGACGATCCCGATGCGCCCGATCCGGCTGCACCGCAGCGCACCTGGGTGCACTGGCTGCTCTACAACCTGCCGGTCGCGGCGCCGGGATTGCCGGAGGGCGTGCAGGCTGCGCAGCTTCCCGCCGGCACCCGCGCAGGTCGCAACGACTGGCAGCGCCCGGGCTACGGCGGGCCGTGCCCGCCGATCGGGCGGCACCGCTACTTCCACAAGCTGTATGCGCTCGACGTGGAACTGCCGGACCTGCACCAGCCCGACAAGGCCGCGCTGCTCAAGGCGATGGACGGGCATGTGCTGGCGCAGGCCGAGCTCATCGGCACCTACCAGCGCCCGGCGCGCTGAACCCCATCCTCACTGATTTTTCGAATGCCACCACTGCCGCTTCCCGCCGAACAACTCGCCGCCTTGCAGGCGGCGTATGCCACGCCGCCGCGCGCGTACCACAACTTTTCGCATGTCGAGGAAGTGCTGCGGCATTACCGGGACGTCGCCGACGGTCCCGGCTGGGAGCAAGCGGAGGAAGTGCGCCTCGCGGTGCTGTACCACGACGCGATCTACGAAGCCGGGCGCAAGGACAACGAGGCGCGTTCGGCGCAGTTGGCGGTCGAACACATCGACCGCTGGTGGCCGGGGCAGGACATCGATGCCGCCCGCGTGGCCGAACTCATCAACCTCACTGCGCGCCACGGCAGCCTGCAGCCGCAGGACGTGGACCGCGATGCCGCACTGTTCCTCGATTGCGACATGGCCATCCTCGCCGCGGAGCCCACGGTGTTTTCCGCCTACGACCGCGGCATCGCGGCCGAATACCGCGGCCACGTGCCGGCGTGGTTGTTCAAGCTCAACCGCCGCCGTTTCCTCAAGGCCCTGCTGGGCAAGGAGCGCATCTTCCTCAGCGACTGGTTCCACCAGCGCCTGGATGCGCAGGCGCGGATCAACCTGCGCCGCGCGGTCACCGAAAAGCGCTGAGCGCGCTCAGGCCGCCTGGCCCGCGGCGTGGCCGGACGCCCAGGCCCACTGGAAGTTGTAGCCGCCCAGCCAGCCGGTGACGTCGAGCACTTCGCCGATGAAATACAGGCCCGGCACCTGCTTGGATTGCAGGGTGGACGAAGACACGCCGTCGGTATCGACGCCGCCGAGCGTGACCTCGGCCGTGCGATAGCCCTCGGTGCCGCTGGCGACGAGCGGGAACGACTCGAGCAGGCCGGCCATCTCGCGCAACTGCGGTTCGTTGAACTGCTTCATCGGCCGGTTCGGCAGCCAGTGCTCGCACAGGCGCTGGGCGAAGCGCTTGGGCAGCAGGTCGCCGAGCACGGTCTTGAGTTCGGCGGCGGGGCGTTCGTGGCGCAGGCGTTGCAGCGTTTCGATCGCATCCATGCCCGGCAACAGGTCCAGGCGCAGGTCGTCGCCGGGTTGCCAGAACGAGGAGATCTGCAGGATCGCCGGCCCGCTCACGCCGCGGTGGGTGACCAGCAGGTAGTTGGAGAACGACTTGCGGTTGCAGCGCGCCTCCACCGGGAAGGCGACGCCGCTGAGGTCCTGCAGCCGCTCCTGGTGCTTGCCGCTGAGCGTGAGCGGCACCAGCCCCGCGCGCGTCGGCAGCAGTGCGTGCCCGAACTGGCGCGCCAGCTCGTAACCGAAACCGCTCGCGCCCATGCTGGGGATCGACAGGCCACCGCTCGCCACCACCAGCGCGGGTGCGGTGAACACGCCCCGGGTCGTATGCAGGTGGAAGCTGCCGCCATCGGCGTGGACCACGCGCTCGATGCTGCATGAGGTCTCGACGCGCACGCCGGCCGCGGCGCATTCGTCCAGCAGCATCTTCACGATCAGCTTGGACGACTCGTCGCAGAACAGCTGGCCGAGCTCCTTCTCGTGGTAGGCGATGCGATGGCGTTCGACCATCTCGATGAAGTGCGCCGGCGTGTAGCGGGCGAGGGCGGACTTGCAGAAGTGCGGGTTCGCCGACAGGTAGTTGGCCGGCGTCGCGCCCGTGTTGGTGAAGTTGCAGCGCCCGCCGCCGGACATGAGGATTTTCTTGCCGACGCGATTGGCGTGTTCGATCACCACGACGCGCTTGCCCAGCTGGCCCGCGCTGATCGCGCACATCAGGCCGGCCGCGCCGCCACCGATAATGAGGACGTCGACGGTGGCGGCGTTGGCAGGAACGTGGGCGGTCATGCAGGTCGATGCGGGAAACGACCTGCAATTCTACGGCCCGTTCAGGCGGCGGCTGCCTCGCGCAGCGCCTGCAGGTCGATCTTCTTCATCTGCAGCATGGCCTGCATCGCCTTGGGGTGCTGGATCAGCTGCGGCAGTTCGTTCGGCACCACCTGCCAGGACAGGCCGAAGCGGTCCTTCAACCAGCCGCATTGCTGTGCCGCCGGGTCGCCGCCCGCGGACAGGTGGTTCCAGTAGCGGTCGACCTCGGCCTGCGATTCGCAGTTGACGATGAAGGACACCGCTTCGCTGAACTTGAAATGCGGGCCGCCGTTCAAGGCCACGAAAGGCGTGCCGTCCAGTTCGAAGGCCACCGTCATCGCGGTGCCCTCGGGCATGCCCGAGGCCTGCGCCGCGGCCTTGTCGTAGCGGACGATCTTGCCGACCTTCGCGTTGTCGAAGACCTGCGCGTAGTAGTTCGCGGCTTCCTCGGCCTGGGTGTTGAACCAGAGGAACGGGGTGATGCGGTGCGCCTGGGCCATGGGGGTTCTCCTGTGGTGGAAGCGGACGTGCAAGCACTCGCGACGCCGTCGTCGCTGCGCTCATCGGGATGACGAGCGGGGCGGTGGCCATTCGACATCGCGAGCGGCGGCGAGAGTGCCGCCATGGCGGCCGCCGTGGTGAGGCGATGGCTGGCGGCTCCGTCCGCCCGGTGCAACCCGGGTTGGCACGAAACCTTCCGGCGCCGGGCACTGGCGTGTCCGCGCGCGAACGATGACCATGCCGCATGGCCGAGAAGCGGACCCATCCCGACTACACGCTGCAACTCGTCGAGCACGGCGACATGCTGGAAGTGCGGGTGAGCGGCGACATCGACGCGCAGCGCGTGCGCATCGCCTATTGGCGCGAGATCGCCGACGAGGCCAAGGCCCGCGGCCTGCGCAAGCTGCTGGTCACCGATCGCCGGAAGGGCGAGCCGGCCAAGCCGGCGGAACTGGCCGAGCTGGCCGCGCTGTTCCAGCACGAAGCGAAGCACTTCGACCGCGTGGCGGTGATCGAGCCCACGCCGGAATTCCTGCCGGCGATCGAATATGCGGAGATCTTCGGCCAAGGCATGGGCATCAACGTGCGCATCTTCAGCGAGCATCGCGAAGCCGAGCGCTGGTTGCGCTACGGCTCGCCGGACGACTGAGCGCGTCGCCGGCGTAGAATGCGCGCCCCACGTATACGTCCGGATCGCTCCCATGCCCACCGCGCCCGCCTGCCCGCAGTGCACCCTCGAGAACACCTACGCCGACGGCGCCAACTTCGTCTGTGCCGATTGCGGTTTCGAGTGGCCGATGGCGGGCGAGGGTGGCGAGGACGCGGGCGTCACGGTCCGCGACAGCAACGGCAACGCGCTGGCCAACGGCGACACCGTGGTCGTGATCAAGGACCTCAAAGTCAAAGGCTCGTCGATTCCGCTGAAGCAGGGCACGGTGATCCGCAACATCCGCCTGGTCGAGGACGATGCGGAGCACATCGAAGGCAACTCCGACAAGATCAAGGGCCTGGTGCTGAAGACGATCTACCTGCGCAAGGCGTGATCGCCGCTCCGGCCGCGGCGAGCCGCGCAGGCGGGGCTCGCGGCGCAGATGAACGGGGCGTTGGGCAAAAACTGGCGGTAACAGGCCGAGTCGCGTACAGTTCGCCCCGTTTCGCGCACGGCTGATCCGTTTTCCCAGGTAAGCCCGCCGCCCCGGCCCAGCCGGACTCCTTGCGGCCCATATCCCGTACGCCTTTCGTCGCGCAGACACGGTCCGGAGCTTCCGGCACCGTCAAAAAAGAACACTCGCAGCGCGGTCAAGGAAAGCTTCGAGTCTGCAGCCGATACGTCGGTTGCGATCCAACGGAGCTACAACCATGTCCTTCGAATCGCTCGGGCTTGCGCCCGCGCTGCTGCGCGCGCTGTCCGAAAACAACTACACCACGCCGACCCCGATCCAGGCCGAAGCCATCCCGCTGGCGCTCGCCGGCCGCGACGTCCTGGGCGGCGCCCAGACCGGCACCGGCAAGACCGCCGCGTTCGGCCTGCCGGTGCTCAACCGCCTCGCCAAGGCCACGCCGCCCAGCGGCCCGCGCAAGCCGCGCGCGCTGATCCTCACCCCGACCCGCGAACTCGCGCTGCAGGTCAGCGACAGCCTGCGCGGCTACGCCAAGCACCTGCGCCTGAACATCAGCGCGATCTACGGCGGCGCCGGCATGCAGCCGCAGGTCGACAACCTGCGCCGCGGCGTGGACGTGCTGGTCGCCTGCCCGGGCCGCCTGATCGACCACCTCGAGCGCGGCACAGCGCGCCTGGACAACATCGAAGTGCTGGTGCTCGACGAAGCCGACCGCATGCTCGACATGGGCTTCCTGCCGGCGATCAAGCGCATCCTCGGCAAGCTGCCGGCGCAGCGGCAGACGCTGCTGTTCTCGGCGACGTTCGAGGCGCGGATCAAGGCGCTGGCGCTGGAATTCATGCGCGATCCGCGCCAGGTCCAGATCGCCGCGCAGAACACCATCGCCGAAACCATCGCGCACCGCGCCCACCCGGTGGACGCCTCGCGCAAGCGCGACCTGCTGGTCGACATTCTGGCCAAGCGCCACACCGAGCAGGTGATGGTGTTCGGCAAGACCAAGCACGGCTGCAACCGCCTGGCCGAACAGCTGGAAACCGCCGGCCTCAGCGCCGCCGCGATCCACGGCAACAAGAGCCAGGCGCAGCGGCAGAAGGCGCTGGCCCAGTTCAAGGCCGGCAAGGTGCGCGTGCTAGTGGCGACGGACGTGGCCGCACGCGGCCTGGACATCGCCAACCTGCCGCTGGTGATCAACTACGACCTGCCGATGGTGGCCGAGGACTACGTGCACCGCATCGGTCGTACCGGCCGCAACGGCGCCAGCGGTGAAGCGCTGTCGCTGGTCGCGCCGGAAGAAGGCGGCCTGCTGCGCCAGGTGCAGAACATGCTCAAGGCCCCGGTCGAACTGGTGACGGTGGAAGGCTTCGAGCCGAGCCGGCCGATCCAGATGAACGCACCGCTGCCGAAGCATGGCAACCAGCGTCCGGCGCGTGGCCACCGCCCGCACGGCAAGCCCGCGCAGCGCCACGCCCACGCCGGCGGCCCGAAGCGCAACGGCAACAGCAGCGGCCGTGCTGCGGCCCCGCGCCGCGACAGCCGCGGCTGAAACGCGTCGGGTCGAGCGCGGTTGAATTGACCGCGCTGGCTTGAACAGGCCGGATTGAACAGGCCGGATTGAACAGGCCGGATTGAACAGGCTGGACTGAATCAGCGCGCCGGGCGACCGGCGCGCTTGTTCACGTACATCGCCTGGTCGGCGGCTTCCAGCAGGGTTTCCAGCGAATCCCCGTCGTCGGGATAGATCGCCGCACCGATGCTGGCGCCGAGCCGTAGCGGGTGTTGCTCGAAGGCGAAGTCCGCGCCGACGCAGGTGTTCAGCCGTTGCGCGTGCGCCTGCACGCCATCGCGATCGGAACACTGCGCGAGGATCACCCCGAATTCGTCGCCGCCGAGGCGGGCGACGGTGTCCGCCGCGCGCGTGGAGTTGCGGATGCGCGCGGCGACTTCGCAGATGGCGGCATCGCCGGCGCGATGCCCGTGCGAGTCGTTGATCGGCTTCAGCCCATCCATGTCGACGCTCATGACCGCGAAGCGGCGCGTTTCGCGCCTGGCCTCGGCCTGGGCGCCGCGCAGGCGTTCGTAGAACAGGGCGCGGTTGGGCAGCCCGGTCAGCGGGTCGTGGGTGGCGCGGTGGAACAGCGCGCCGCTTTCGTGCTGGGTGGCATGGAACATCGCGGCCGCGACCAGGTCCGACATCAGCCCGAGCATGTGCAGGTCTTCGTCGTGGAACGCCGTCGGTTCGACGGACAGCACCTTCAGCACGCCCACGACCTGGTCGTGGTGACGCAACGGCACCACGATCATCGAGCGCAGCCCGATGCGCCGGCAGGCCTCGCGATCGACGCGCGGATCGGTTTCGGAATCGTCGCAGCGCAGGGGGTGTCCCAGCCGGATGCATAGCCCCGACAGGCTGTTGTCGCGCTTCAGGCGCAGGCCGAGGTAGGACTCGGCGATCCCCGACGATGCGCGATAGACCATGTCGTCGCCTTCGGCGAGCTCGATCACCGCGCCCGCGGCGCGGGTGAGGGCCTGGGTGCGTTCGGCGACCAGCGCCATGACGCCGCCAAGGTCGGCGCCGAGCCGTGCGATTTCGGTCTGGACCTGGATGACCCGCAGCAGCAGGTCCGCGGATGGTGTCTGCGCGATGGCCATGCCGCTCCCCCGGCTGCCCATGTTTTGCCGGGATTCTAGCTCCCCGCGGCGGCCGGCAGCGAGCGCGCGCCGCCTTCACGAATGCACCCGCGGTCGAGCCCGGCGTTCACGCAGGCCGAATCCGTGCTCCGTGAACATCGCCCCGTACGCCACCCATAGAAGGGAAGACTCCATGAGCTACGTCGATGGTTTCGTGCTGCCGGTTCCCGCGGCGCAACTGGACGCCTACAAGAAGCTGGCCCGCAAGGCCGGCAAGATCTGGATCGAATACGGCGCCCTGCAGTACACCGAGTGCGTGGCGGACGACGTCAAGCCCGGCAAGGTCACCTCGTTCCCGCAGGCGGTGAAGCTGAAGGACGGCGAGGTGGTGCTGTTCTCCTGGATCGTCTACGCCAACAAGCGCGACCGCGACCGCATCAACAAGCAGGTCATGTCCGACCCGCGCCTGGCCGACATGGCCGACCCGAAGAACCTGCCGTTCGACGGCATGCGCATGTTCTGGGGCGGGTTCAAGCCGGTGGTGGAGTACCTCGCGGAGTAGCCCTCGCGGACCCGGGGGCAGGGCCGGCGGGTGCGCGGCGGATTCTTCCGGAAGCATGTCGATTCCGCACCGTCCCGCTCGTCGTTCCTGCAAGAGCCCGGCAACCACGCCGGGCTCGCCACCCGAACGAGGAGAACGAAATGCGCGTCCTGGTCATCGTCAAGGCCACCAAGGATTCCGAAGCCGGCGTGATGCCGGGCGAACAGTTGCTCAACGACATGGGCCGCTTCAACGAAGAACTGGTCCGGGCCGGCGTCATGCTGGCCGGCGAGGGCCTGCACCCGTCTTCGCGCGGCAAGCGCGTGGAGTTTTCCGGCAGCAGGCGCACCGTCGTCGACGGACCCTTCAGCGAGACCAAGGAACTCGTCGCCGGCTTCTGGATCTGGCAGGTGAGCTCGATCGAGGAGGCGGTGGAATGGGCCAAGCGCTGCCCGAACCCGCATCCGGGCGACTCCACGATCGAGATCCGCCCGCTGTTCGAAGCCGAGGATTTCGGCGATGCGCTCACTCCGGAACTGCGCGAGCAGGAACAACGCCTGCGCGACGCGTTGACCCAGCACTGAGGCGACCCCCATGCAGATCAATGCCTACCTGATCTTCAACGGCAATTGCGAAGAGGCGTTCCGTTTCTACGCGCAATGCCTGCGTGCCGAACTGGCCGTGCTGCAGCGCTTCGGCGACACGCCCGGCTGCGAAGGCATGCCGCCCGCACAACGCGACAAGATCATGCACGTGCGCCTGCAGGCCGGCGAGCAGGTGCTGATGGGCTCCGACAACCATCCCGACCATCCCTACGACGGCATCAAGGGCTGCTCGATCGCGCTCAGCGTGGACCGCGCCGAGGAAGCCGACCGCATCTTCGACGAACTCGCGCAGGGCGGCGTGGTAGTCATGCCGATGCAGGAGACCTTCTGGGCCAAGCGCTTCGGCATGCTCACCGATCGCTTCGGCGTGCCGTGGATGATCAACGGCGCGCTGCAGCAAGCCTGAGTGTGCACCAGGCGCAATGCAGGGAACGGCGCCGCGCCGCGGCGCCGGTTACGCCCGCGCGAAACGGCAAGGCCTGCGCTTGCACCGCCGCCGCCGCGGTGGTGAGATCGCGGCCCATGGCCGATTCCCCCGAAAAATCCAACGTGCAGTCCAGCGCTCAATCCGGCGCGCAGGACATCCGCCGCACCATCGATGCGGTGTGGCGGATGGAATCGGCCAAGCTCATCGCCACCCTGGCGCGCATGCTGCACGACGTCGGCCTGGCCGAGGAGCTGGCGCAGGACGCGCTGGTGACGGCGCTGGAGCAGTGGCCGCAGGCCGGCGTTCCCGACAACCCGGGCGCGTGGTTGATGACCACGGCCAAGCACCGCGCGATCGACCGGTTGCGCCGCCACCAGCTGCAGCAGCGCAAGCACGAGGAACTCGGCTACGAGATCGAGCTGCACCAGCAGGTGCGCGAGGAGGATCTGCTCGATGCGCTGGACGATCCGATCGGCGACGACCTGTTGCGGCTGGTGTTCACCGCCTGCCATCCGGTGCTGTCGCAGGACGCGCGCGTCGCGCTGACGCTGCGCCTGCTCGGTGGCCTGACCACCGACGAGATCGCGCGCGCGTTCGTCGTGCCCGAACCGACCATCGCGCAGCGCATCGTCCGCGCCAAGCGCACGCTGGCCGAGGCCAACGTGCCGTACGAAGTGCCGCGCGGCGACGAACTGGTCGAACGCCTGTCGGCGGTGCTCGCGGTCGTGTACCTGATTTTCAACGAGGGCTACTCGGCGACCGCGGGCGAGGACTGGCTGCGCCCGCACCTGTGCGAGGACGCGCTGCGGCTCGGCCGCGTGCTCGCGGGGCTGATGCCGCAGCAGGCCGAAGTGCACGGACTGGTGGCGCTGATGGAGATCCAGGCCTCGCGCGCGGGCGCACGCACCGGCCCGTCCGGCGAGCCGATCCTGCTGCTCGACCAGGACCGCGCGCGCTGGGACCGCCTGCTGATCGGACGCGGCCTGGCTGCGCTGGAGCAGGCGCAGAAGCTCGGCGGCACGCGCGGCATGTACGCGCTGCAAGCCGCCATCGCCGCCTGCCATGCGCGCGCGCTGAAGCCGGAAGACACCGACTGGGCGAGCATCGTGGGGCTCTACGGCGAACTGTCGCAGTTGACCGGATCGCCCATCGTCGAACTCAACCGCGCGGTCGCGTTGGGCATGCTGTTCGGCCCGGTCGCGGGGCTGGAACTGGTCGATGCGCTCGCCGGCGAACCGACGCTGGCGCGCTACCACCTGCTGCCCAGCGTGCGCGGCGACCTGCTGTTCAAGCTCGGCCGCATGGACGAGGCGCGCGGCGAGTTCGAACGCGCCGCCGGCATGACCCGCAACGAACGCGAACGCGGGCTGCTGCTGGAACGTGCTGCTGCCTGCACCGGGGGCGCCTAGCACGCGCCTGCAAACCGCGTGCCCTGGGCCCGGTCTGCCCGGGTACCGCCTTCGGCGCCACCGTTGCGACGGGGTCGCTTTTTTCCGGCGTCAGACCGCGGCCGTTAGAATATGCGGGTGATCCTCAATATCGCCGCCTACCATTTCGTCGCCATCGCCGACCCGCCCGCGGTGGCCGCGCGCGTGCGCGAGCTGGCCGAAGCCGGCGGGCTGCGCGGTACGGTGCTGGTGGCGGGCGAGGGCATCAACCTCTTCCTCTCCGGCGCGGAGTCGGCGATCCACCAGTTCCTCGACGCGCTGCGCGACGATCCGCGTTTTGCCGGCATCGTGGTGAAGGAAAGCCGCAGTCGCACGCAGCCGTTCGCGCGGCTCAAGGTCAAGCTCAAGCAGGAAATCATCGCCTTCCGTCGCGACGGGTCCTCGCCGCTCGCCGCAGGCCGCGCGCCCACGGTCGAGCCCGAGCAGCTCGCGCGCTGGATCGAGCAGGGCGCGGACGACAGCGGTCGCCGCCTGGTGCTGCTGGATACGCGCAACCGCGAGGAGATCGGCTACGGCACCTTCAGCGGCGCGCTGACCCTGCCGATCGACAATTTCACCGACCTGCCCGAAGCGCTGACGCCGCACCGCAGCGCGCTGGCCGATGCCGTCGTGGTCAGCTTCTGCACCGGCGGCATCCGCTGCGAAAAGGCCGCGCTGTGGATGCAGGCCGATGGCATGGACAACGTGCTGCAGCTCGAAGGCGGCATCCTCGGCTACTTCGAACGCGTGGGCGGCCTCGGTTACGACGGCCGCTGCTTCGTCTTCGACGAACGCGTGGCACTGGATCCGGAACTCAAGCCGCTGGTCGATCCGGCCGCCTGACGCCGTCGTTCCTGCAGCGGCGTACGCCGCAGTGTTTCCCACATCGCTGGTGCCCCATCACGGAGAATCCCGATGAGCGCAGACCGCAACCCGCAAGCCGAGCAGATGGGCGACGAGTCGATGGCGCGCAACCTCGCGCACCAGGCCGAGGCCATCTGGCCGCAGGAAGCGCCGCTGTTCGACCGCTACGGCCTGTCCGGGCCGTTGCGCATCCTCGACCTGGGCTGCGGCACCGGCGAGATCACCCGTCGCCTCGCCCAACGCTACCCGCAGGCGACGATCGACGGCATCGACATCCTCGAAGGCAACCTCGCGCTCGCGCGCCGCGACAGCACCGGCTTCGGTGAACGGATCCGCTACGAACAGGGCGATGCCTTCGCGCTGCAGTACGCGGACGCGACGTTCGATCTCGTCGTGTGCCGGCACATGTCGCAGGCGGTGCCGGACTTCCCGCTGGTGCTCGCGGAAATTACCCGCGTTCTGAAGCCCGGCGGCTGGCTGCACCTGCTGTCGGAGGACTACGGCATGCTGCACATGCCGGTGATCGAGCGCGCCGACGGCAGCCGTTTCGATCCGGACCGTTTCTGGAACGAGAACGCCATCGCCTACCTGGGCAGCATCGGCTGCGACGGCCGCATCGGCCGCCATTCGCCGGCGTTGCTGGCGAGCGCCGGCTACGGGGGTATCGCCCTGGATTTCATCACGGTCGACACGTTGCGGGTGCCGCGGGACACCTTCGCGGGGATCATGCTCGCCTGGCGCGACGGCTATTCGGCGGTGCTGGCTGAAGCGTCGGGACGCACGGTGCCCGAGGTCAGTGCCGACTTCGACGCGATCATCGCGTCCATCACCACGCCGCCGAACTACGCGGTGTGGCACGTGCCGGTCGTGTCGGGACGCAAGGCGGCGTAGGCGACCGAGTCGGCACGGCCGCCGTCGATCCCATCCAAAGCTGGGTCGTGAATACGTCAGCGTGAAGGCGCCAGAAGCCCGGTTTCCTGACATTGCGGTTCCATCGCCGCGTGCGCGACCGGCTGGTCGTTGCGCCGGCCGCAGCCCTCCTCGATACCTGCTGAAGGTCGACGAGATTCGTCCATTTATCCAAGGCGCCGTCCGGGCGTCCAATCCATCCACGGCCGCAACGCACGACTCTCCCGCGTGATGCCACGCGTCTTGTGGCACGGAGGCGCCTCTGGCACCTCCGGCTGTCAACGGAGGACTGCTACTTCGGCCCGGATCGCGTGACGGCCCTGAGTGGGGTCGCCTGGTCGGGCCGCCCACCATCGCGGCAGGAGACAGTCACATGAAATCAACGGCCCTTCATTTATCGCTGACCAGCTTTCTGGTGAGCGCCGGTTGCGTCTACGCCGGCACGCCGGCAAACAGTTCCGAGGCGCAGGCGGCGCGTGAGCACAACGCCGTCACGATCGTTCTGGTCCACGGCGCCTTTGCCGACTCCTCCAGCTGGAACGGAGTGATCGACACGCTGTTGCAACGAAATTTCAAGGTGATCGCAGCGAGCATCCCGCTCAGGAGCCTTTCCATCGACGCCGGCAGCGTCGAGGACCTGGTCCGCAGCGTCCAGGGTGATGTCGTGCTGGTAGGTCATTCGTACGGCGGCCAGGTGATCACCGCGGCCGCGGCGGGCAATTCCAGCGTAAAGGGCCTGGTCTACGTCGATGCATTGGCGCCGGACATCGGCGAGAGCGCGGCCGACATCGGTGAACGCTTTCCAGGCGGGACACTCGGCCCGTCGTTGGCGCCACCAGTCAGCATCCAGGGCGGCGGCAGCGATCTCTACGTGCAGCAGGACCGCTGGCCTGCCCAGTTCGCGGCCGACGTGGCGCCTCAGGCGGCGCGGCTCATGGCAGTCGGGCAGCGGCCGGTGACCGATGCCGCGCTGAAAGATCGATTGCAGCAAGCGCCGGCGTGGAAGGGCACGCCTTCCTGGTTCATCTACGGAAGCGAAGACCGCAACATCACCCCGGCAGCTTTGGGGTTCATGGCACAGCGAGCCCATTCGCGTCATACCGTGGTCGTTCCCAAAGGTTCGCATGTGGTGATGGTTTCGCACCCGCGCGAGGTCGCCATGCTGATCGAGGAGGCAGCAAATGCCTGCTGCATGCCTGAGGAAGGGAAGACGCCATGATCTCGTCTGCCTTTGGGCTGTTTGCGGCCGTCGTCATGCTTGCCGGTCCGGGTGGCGCGGTGCAATCGGCCAGGGAAGTTCGCGGCCCTCCGCCGGTGATTCCGCTCGAGAGCGAGCCACCGGCCAAGATCGTGATTGATCCTCCGGCACCGGGCTGGCTGGTGCAGGGGCGCGTGGTGATCCAGTACCGCGCCGAGAACCTGCGCATCGTGCCGGTATTCGGCCCCAATGCGCTGGACGTGTCGCCACGTATCGGTCACATCCACGTTACGGTCGACGACTCACCGTGGCGTTGGGCGGATGCCAGCGGCGAGCCGCTGATCATCAATTGCCTGCTTCCGGGCGAGCACAAAGTTCTGATCGAGCTGGTGAATGCCAATCATCAAGTGATCGACGGCGGGCTGGTTCGCTTTGTCGTTCCTGACGTGATTGCGCCCAACTGTCATCGCAGTTAAGTCGAAACGTTTGCCGGAAGAACCGGCGCGAATAGAACATCCCACAGCAATCGTGGAGGTATGTGTCATGACCAGAACAACCCGCTCTGGTGCCGTTGATGATGTGCGCCGCTCGATGATACTGGGTGGCGCCGCGGTCGCCGTAGGCTTGCAACTGCCTTTGGTCGGCTGCTCCGGATCAACGCCGCCATCCCCTCAAACCACAAGTCCATCGCCGCCATCTACGCTCGGGAGACAAACCATGGGCACCATCACCACGAAGGATGGAACACAGATCTACTACAAGGATTGGGGCGCCGGCCCCGTGGTCGCGTTGAGTCACGGCTGGCCATTGAGTTCCGACAGCTGGGAATCGCTGATGTACTTTCTTGCGACAAATGGCTATCGCGTGATCGCCCACGATCGCCGCGGTCACGGGCGTTCCAGCCAGCCGTCGGAAGGCAATGAAATGGATACCTACGCGGACGATCTGGCCGAGCTGCTCGATCGCCTCGATGTCAAGGAAGTCACTTTGATCGGTTTCTCGACCGGAGGCGGCGAGGTGGCGCGCTACATCGGCCGCCACGGCACCAAGCGGGTACGAAAAGCCGGTCTGATTTCCGCAGTCCCACCGCTGATGCTCAAGACCGATCAGAACCCGGGGGGCATCCCGATCGAGGTATTCGATGGGTTTAGAAAAGCCCAGCTGGCCAATCGCGCCGATTTCTATCGCGACGTCGCCAGTGGCCCGTTCTATGGCTATAACCGTCCAGGCGCGAAGCCGTCACAGGGGCTGATCGATTTCTGGTGGCTGCAGGGAATGATGGCCGGGCACAAGAACACCTTCGAATGCATCAAGGCTTTTTCCGAGACCGACTTCACCGAGGATCTGAAAAAGTTCGATGTGCCGACGCTCATCATTCATGGCGACGACGATCAGGTGGTTCCAATCGATCGCGGGGGGCGCGCAGCCTCGGAACTGGTAAAGAACAGCAAGCTCGTCGTATACGAGGGCGCGCCGCACGGGTTGACGGACACCCACAAGGATCGGTTCAACGCGGACATACTGGCCTTCTTGAAGGCTTAGTCAGGCCTCTTCGCCCGTGGCGCGTGCCGGAAGACGGGCTAACGCCACCAGCCGCGGCTGCGCGACTCGCCGGGTTAACGCCCGGCGAGTCGCGCCGACAACCCGCCAGCTTTCCGTGCGTAAACGTTGTTCTTGGCACCTGGATGCCCGCGCAGGCGGCCGGGCTCACCTTCGTTGGCGTCGGTACTGGTGTGGCGTGATCTGCAGGAACCGCTTGAATACATTGGTCATGTGGCTTTGGTCGAAGAAGCCGCATGTGCTTGCGATCAGCGAAATCGGCAGGTCCGTTTCCAGCAGCATGTGCTTGACGCGATCGAGCCGGTACTGGAGCCACCAGCGGTGGGGCGACATGCCGGTGGATTGCTTGAAGGCGAAAGTGAAGTGGCTGCGCGATAGCCCGCATTCGACGGCGACTTGGGCCAGCGTGAGTTCGCCATCCAGATGCTCCGACATCAATTCCGTCGCGCGCCTTAGTTGAGCCGGCGACAGGCCGCCGCTATGCGATGCCGGAACTTCGGTCATGCCGCCGTACTGTCGCGCGATATAGGCCGTGATGGCCAGCGACAGGTGCTCGAGATAGAACGAAGTCGTTACCGAGGGTGTTTCCAGCGCAGGTTCCAGGCAGCGCACAAGGGAGGTAAGCGTCGCGTCAGGAAGGCCAGTGCCGCGCAACACGGAGATTCTGGGAGCCCCCAGGTCGTCGGCCAGGTCACTGAAGGCCTCGTGGCCGAGGCGTATGTGTATCCCGTCGAAGGGATTGAGGAAAACCGCCTCGGATTCTGCGGTTATGTCGCTGATGCAGGCGGCACCGGCCTGGAACCGTGAAACAGGCGGCTTGATCGCCTTTCCGCCGAGCCAATGAGGTGGTGCGGCCAGATCCCGAAACCACAGATAGATGTCGTAGACCGATTCTGAAGCCTGCGAGACGACATGGCCATGGCCGGTGAAATCGAACTTTAGGCGCGCCGCGCCGAACATCGCGCTTGGGCTGCGGCCCAGGCTGATCGTGGGCGGCGTAAGGCGCCAGCCGCGCTGAAGGGTATTGCCGTAATCGAACTTGTCCAGCATTGCCAACTCCCCAAAGACGTTTGCAAGGGGGCAAATATGCTCTGCGCGATGCCGGTCCGTTCTTGACCCTTCCTCTTCCTCCAGGTTGGCAGTCTATTCCGCCCGCGACAGGTCTTCGATGGAAAAACCTCGGGCGCGTTGATTCACGCCAGTCGAGCGAACTCTTCCGCCAACCAGTCAATGAACACCCTTATGCGATGGCCCATGTGACGATTCGGTGGATAAACCACATGAATTGGATAGGGGGGCGGACGCCAGTCCGGCAGCACTTCGACCAGCGCTCCCGAGTCCAGGTAGGGGCGCACCACATAGTTGAAATTCTGGATCACCCCCAACCCGGCAAGCCCAGCGGCAAGGTTGGCGTTGCTCTCGTTGACGCTCACTGAGGCAGGCCCCTCCAGCTTGAATCGTGCACCGCTCTGCTCGAAGCTGGCCGGTAGCACGCGACTGGTACGCGCGGACTGGTAATTCACCAGCCTGTGCCTGGCTTGCAGATCGGCGGGGTCCGTCGGCTCGCCGAATCGGGCGAGATAGCCGGGTGCCGCGCAGGTTCGCCAGGACGCCATGCCCAGCAGGCGCGCGACCACGGTTTCGTCGGTCATCCGGCCGCCACGAATGGCGCAATCGACGTTTTCCGCGACCAGGTCCACATGGCGATCGGTCACATCCAGTTCCACCTGGATGCCGGGATGGCGATCCAGGAACGCCGGCAACGCAGGCAACACCACGCAACTGGCCAGCGAAGAGCCGAGGGTGACGCGGACAATCCCCTGTGGCTGCTTGTGCGATCCCGCCAGGCTGGTGTCGATGTCCTCCAGCTCGCGCACCAGCCGTTCGGTCTGCCCGTAATACATCGAGCCTTCGGACGTGACCGCGACGCGCCGCGTCGTCCTGGTCAGCAGCTTCACGCCCAGGTGTGTTTCCAACTCGTCGACCAGCTTGCTGACCGAGGTCTTGGGCATGTGCAGGGAATCGGCGGCCCTGGTGAAGGACCCAGTCTCGACGACGCGGGCGAAGGCGCGGATGGCCAGCAGTTGGTTCATGCCAGCTGATTGTCCACGTGTGTGGACAGAAAGGAAGCGTATAGCTGCTTTATCCGACTAATGGACCCGCCTAAGTTGCAGCCACCGGATCTACCGGTTCCCCCAAAACTTAGGAATCAACCATGAACAAGCAACTGCAAGGCAAAGTCGCCCTGGTCACCGGCGGATCGCGCGGCATCGGTGCCGCCTCGGCCCGCGCTTTGGCTGAACAGGGCGCCGACGTCGCCATCAGCTACGTCAATTCCGCCGAGAAGGCGGACGCGCTCGTCAAGGACCTGCAGCGCCTTGGCGTCCGCGCCCAGGCTTTCCGCGCCGACCAGGCGCAGCCGGCGCAGGCGGCCGACCTCGTCGACAAGGTCCACGCGCACTTCGGTCGCCTGGACATCCTCGTCAACAACGCTGCGCAGTTCGGAATGGGCAGCGTCGACGGCGATGCCGCAGGGCTTGACCAGATGACGACGGTGAACTTCACCAGCGTGGTCGCCGCGATCCGTGCCGCGTCCAAGCTGATGGCCGACAACGGACGCATCGTTTCGATCGGCTCCGGCGTGAGCGGCCGCGTCGGCTTCCCTGGGCTGGCCGACTACACCGCTTCGAAGGCCGCCATCGTGGGCTACAGCAAGGGCGCTGCGCGCGACCTGGCCGCGCGGGGCATCACGGTGAACGTGCTGCAGCCGGGCTACGTCAACACGGACATGAATCCGGAGAACAGCGATTACGCTCCGGTGTTCAAGGCGACGACCGCGCTGGGCCGCTATGCACAGCCTGAAGAGATCGCCGCTGCGGTGGTGTTCCTGGCCAGCCCGCAGGCCTCGTACGTCACGGGCACGGTGCTGAACGTCGACGGTGGCTACGGCGCCTGAGTCGCGCTTCGTCGATTTTTGCAAAGGGCCCGCCGGCCATCCAATCAGGCGGGCTCGTCACGGCCGATGCTTGGGCGTGAAGTCACGCCTATCGCGGCAAGGAGGTGCCCTCACTGGCACCTCCGGCCTTTCCGGAGAACTGCCATGTCCCGCCTGTTTCAAAAAGCCCGCACGGGCCTGTTCATGATTTCCGCGGCATTGGCGCTGGCGTCGCCCACGCTCGCATTCGCCGGAGCCACGGTCGCAGCCGAAGCGGCACCGATCGCAGCCGATATCTCAGACGCTGCCCTCGTCTCGACCTTGCCGGGTTTCAAGCAAGGGTTCGCCGACGTCAACGGAACGCGATTGCACTACGTAGCCGGCGGCAAGGGCGAAGCCGTCGTGCTGTTGCCCGGCTGGCCGGAAACCTGGTGGTCCTACCACAAGGTCATGCCGACCCTCGCCATGAACCACCGGGTCATCGCCGTGGATATTCGCGGCATGGGAGCCTCAAGCAAGCCGCTTGATGGCTATGACAAGAAGAACATGGCCAAGGACATCCATGAGCTGATGGCCAAGCTTGGCTACGACAAGGCGCACATCGTCGGTCACGACATCGGCGCCCAGGTGGCGTGGAGCTTCGCCGCCAATTACCCGCAGGCGACACGCACATTGACGATGCTGGATGTTCCCCATCCGGACGAGGGCCTGCTGAAGTGGCCGCTGCTCCCGGCGCACGGCACGTTCAATGACAAGATCGACGAGAACCACGCCTACGCCTGGTGGTTTGCCTTCCATCAGGTCAAGGGCCTGCCGGAAGCGATGATGCAAGGCAGGGCCCAGATCGAGCACGAATGGTTCTTCCGCTACCTGCTCAAGGACGAATCCGCCCTGGATGCCCGCGATCGCGCGGTGTATGCGGTGGCCTACAACCAGGATGACGGAATCCGCGCCGGTAACGCGTGGTACCAGGCGTTCACCCAGGACATCATCGACGAAAAGAGCTACGGCCCGCTGGAGATGCCAGTGCTTGGCCTGGCCGGGCCCGGGTACGGGTGGCTCAATTCGGTCCTGACGACGAGGGCCCGCAACGCCAAGGTCTACAAGCTGGCGGACAGCGGGCACTTCATCGCCGAGGAGCAGCCCGAAGAGATGCTCACCTACCTGCTGCCGTTCCTGAAGCAGAACGCTTCGCGCTGACGGTCGCGGCGGTTGCGGCGTTCGCGCCCATCGCCGCGTCGCACATGTCCCTGCGGCCAAAAGCGCATGCCCCCCATTTGCGAGGAATCCCCATGAGCACGATCCACACCACCAAACACGCGGGAAAAATTGCCCTGGTCACCGGTGGCAGTTCCGGCCTGGGCTTGGCCACGGTGCAACGCCTGGTTGCCGAGGGCGCGTTCGTCTACCTCACTGGCCGTCGAAAGCCGGAACTCGACGCCGCGGTCGCCAACCTCGATGGCCGTGCCGAGGCCATCCAGGGCGACATTTCGAGCCAGGCGGACCTGGATCGGATTTTCGCCCGCATCCGCGAACGACATGGCCGCCTGGACATTCTTTTCGCCAATGCCGGGGGCGGTGAATTCGCGCCGCTGGGCGCCATCACCGAGGCCCAGTTCGACAAGTACTTCGGCATCAACGTGAAGGGCACGTTGTTCACCGTGCAGAAGGCGATCGAACTGATGCCACCCGGGTCGGCAATCGTGGTCAACGGCTCGATGGTGTCGATCAAGGGCGTGCCGGCATTTGGCGTCTACGCCGCCACCAAGGCGGCATTGCGATCATTCGTTCGCACCTGGGCGTCGGATTTGAAGGGGCGCGACATCCGGGTCAACGCGGTCGCTCCCGGAACCGTCGTCACCCCTGCGTATAAATCGGAACTTGGCCTCACCGACGAACAGATCGAAGGTTTCAGCGCGCAAGCAGCCACTGCGGCGCCGCTTGGTCGCGTTGGCACGCCGGATGAGATCGCCAAGGCCGTCTCCTTCCTGGCCAGCGATGACGCCAGCTACATCACCGGCGTCGAACTCTTCGTCGATGGCGGTGCGGCCCAGGTGTAAGCAACAAACCGCAACCGGTCCGCATGGCGGCACGGGGCGAATTAACGACATCAGTCACTCGAGGTGCGCATGAAAAATGCTACCGAACTGCTGGAAGCCTACCTGGACAACATTGCGGCGCCCGAGATCGCGGCATCGCAGTTTGCGCAGGATGGCGTGCTTGAACTGCCCTGGGTGCAGGCCCGCGCCCAGGGGCCCGTGGCGATCGGGAAGCTCATCGCCGGGCTGCTTGGAAAAATTCCGGAGTTTCGATTCAAGAACGTCACGTTCTTCATCCAGACCCCGGATAAGGTCGCTGCTGAGTATCAGGTCGAAGCCCGCGTCGTCGATACCGGAAAGATCTACAAGCAAACCTACTGCGGCGTCCTGATCGCGGAAAACGGAAAGATAAAGCTGCTTCGCGAAGCGCTCGACACCGCCGTGGCCGCGAAAGCCTTCTCCAAGGATTGATTGCACTTTGGTCAGCGGCGGGCCGGACGTCCGCTTCTGGCCGAACTTATCCGTTCTGGCCCCGCAACCACCCGACCGCACCGCGGCCCGCGCGCAATCCGCTGGCGAAGCAGGCGGTGAGCAGGTAGCCGCCGGTGGGCGCCTCCCAGTCGAGCATCTCGCCGGCGCAGAACACGCCGGGCTGCGAGGTCGCCATCAGGTGCGCGTCGAGCGCTTCCAGGCGCACGCCGCCGGCGCTGCTGATCGCCTCGGCGATGGGACGCGCGCTGCGCAAAGTCAGGGGCAGGCGCTTGATCGTGGTGGCGACGGCGCGTGGGTCGTCGAGTTGCTGCCTGGTCAACACTTCGCGCAGCAGGGCGGCCTTGACCCCCTCCAGGCCCGCTTGCCGGCGCAGGTGTTCGCTGAAGCTGCGGCCGGCGTGTGGCTTGGCGAGGTCGCGTTGCAGGCGCTCGAGGTCGCGGCCCGGGGCAAGGTCGAGTTGCAGCGAGGCGGTGCCATCGCGCGCGATGCTGTCGCGCAGCGTGGCGGAGAGCGCGTAGACCAGGCTGCCTTCGATGCCGCTCGCGGTGACCACGCATTCGCCCTGCAGCGATTGTTCGCGGCCATCGAGGTCGCGCCAGTGCGCGATCACCGGCTTCAGCGGCGCGCCTGCGAAGCGTTCGCCGACATGTGCGCTCCAGCCGATGTCGAAGCCGCAGTTCGACGGCTGCAGCGGGGCGACATCGATGCCGTGCTGTTGCAGCGGCGACACCCAGGCACCGTCGGAGCCGAGCTCCGGCCAGCTGCCGCCACCCAGCGCGAGCAGGGTGGCGTGGGGATGCGCGTTCAATTCGCCCTCGGGCGTGGCGAAGCGCAGGGAGCCGTCGGCGTTCCAGCCGGTCCAGCGATGCTGCACGTGGAAGCGCACGCCCTGGTCGCGCAGGCGCCGCACCCAGCCGCGCAGCAGCGGCGCCGCCTTGCGGTCCATCGGAAACACCCGTCCGGACGTGCCGACGTAGGTGTCGATGCCGAAGCCGCGCGCCCATTCGCGCAGGGCGTCCGCATCGAAATCGTCGAGCCAGGCGGCGACTTCGCGCTGGCGCGCGCCGTAACGCGCGTCGAAGCCGGGCCGCGGTTCGCCGTGGGTGAGGTTGAGGCCGCCCTTGCCGGCGATCAGGAACTTGCGCCCCACCGAGCCCTTGCCTTCGTACAGGTCGACTTCCACGCCGGCGGCGCGCGCCACTTCGGCGGCCATGAGGCCGGCGGGGCCGCCGCCGATGATGGCGAGGTCGGGAAGGGACGTGGCGAGGCTGGACATGCGGCGGCGTGCAGGGGAGGCGGCACATTATGCGGGGCCGTGGACGACTCGTCCGCACGCGGCCGGGCCTTGTGTCCGCGCACGCGCGGCGCGGGTTATGGTTCCCGCATGCGCATTGCGATCACCCGCGAAGTCAGCCCCAGCCTCGGCGACTGTCAGCTCACCCATGTCGAGCGAACCGCGATAGACATTGCCCGCGCCGACATGCAGCACCGCAACTACCAGCGCGTGCTGGCAACGTTGGGGTGCAAGGTGTTGGCGCTGGAGGCGGAACCGGCGATGCCGGACGCGGTGTTCGTCGAGGACGTCGCGGTCGTGCTCGACGAAGTCGCGGTGATGACCCGCCCGGGGGCGGAATCGCGCCGCGCGGAAGGCGCAGGCGTGGCGGAACTGCTGGCGCGCTATCGCCCCATCCGCGCGCTCCAGGCGCCGGCCACGCTGGACGGCGGCGACGTGCTGCGCGTCGGCCGCACGCTCTTCGTCGGGCAATCGGGTCGCAGCAACGCCGAGGGCGTGGCGCAACTGCAGGACGCCATCGCGGAATTCGGCTATCGCGTGCAACCCGTGCCGATCCGCGGCTGCCTGCACCTGAAATCGGCGGTCACCGCACCGCGCGACGACACCCTGTTGATCCAGCCGCGCTGGGTCGATGCGGCGTCGTTCCCCGGCTTCGCCATCATCGAAGTGGATCCGGGCGAGGAACACGCCGCCAATGTCCTGCGCCTCGGCGAGGTGGTGGTGATGCCCGTCTGCTTCCCGCGCACGGCGCAACGTTTGCGCGACGCGGGGATCGAAGTGGTGGCAGTCGACGTCTCGGAGCTGCAGAAGGCGGAAGGGGCGACGACCTGCTGCAGCATCGTCTTCGACGCGCCGGACGCCTGACGAGGGCGCGTGCGCGCAAGGCGCGCTAAGCTCGTCCCATTCCGTGGAGAGACGCAATGAGCTGGATCGGAATCATCCTGGTGGTCCTCGGCCTGTACTTCGCCTTCAAGGTGGCCGGCTTCTTCCTCAAGCTGCTGATGTGGGCGCTGGTCGTGTTCGGCATCTACTGGTTCGCCGCGCCGTACCTGGGATTGCCGCAGTTCTTCTGATCGCCGTCTAGCGCGAGGGCAAGGTGTAGCGCCGCTGCGGCCGGCCGACCAGGTCGAGGAAGTTGTTGAACACCGCATCGGCGTGCTGCTGCATCCCGGCGATGTATTCGCGGGTCTGGGCGCGGATCACGGCTTCGTCGGTGTGGCCCAGCGCCGCCAGCTCTTCGCGGTAGGCGGGATTGGCGAGCCAGCGTTCGATCAGCGGTTCGTCCATTTCCAGGTGGAACTGGAAGCCGTAGGCGTTGTCGCCATAACGGAACGCCTGCGCGTCGCAGGTGTCGGTGCGAGCCAGGTGCACCGCGCCCTGCGGCACTTCGAAGCGATAGCTATGCCACTGGAACACGGGGGCGGCATCGCCCAGCGGCGCCAGCACGGGATCGTCGCGCCCGGCCTCCGTCGCGTGCAGGCGATACCAGCCGATCTCCGCCTCACGCGTGCGCTGGATCGGCGCGCCCAGCGCGTGTGCGAGCAGTTGCGCGCCCAGGCAGATGCCGAGCACGGGCTTGCCCTGCGCGAGCATGCGTTCGATCGCGCGCAGCTCGGTGCGCAGGTGCTGGCGGTGCGCCTGGTCTTCGACGTTCATCGGCCCGCCCAGCACGATCAGGCCGTGGTAGCGGTCGACGTTGGGCTCGGCATTGGGCTGCCGCTCGAAATTGGCGAAGCGGATGCGGTGGCCGCGCGCACGGATCAGCGGATCGAGCGTGCCCAGCGGTTCGGCGGCGACGTGTTGGAAGACGAGGATGCGGGACATGCCGTGCGTGTCGGGCGGGTGAACCGACACCACTATGCCAATCCTCGATGCCTTCGGGCGAGCCGGGCGGCAAGGCCCGGCATGAAATAGATGCATCAGTGCGCGCCGCTCGCCATCGACGGGAGAGACGTGCCTTCGGACAGGAACGTGCCACCGGCCTTGCGACCGGTGGCACATGTGGCACATACGCTCAGCGGATCACTTCGCGTTGCTTGGCCGTGCCCTTGCCGCCCGTGTCATCCACCATCGCCTTGCGGAATGCCTCTTGCACCCGGGGGGACAGCACCGATTCCCAGTTGGCGATCGCAAGCAGCGGATCGCACGGAACCAGCTCGATCCTCGGGCGGGGATAGAACTTCCGGCCCGGACCACACGCGGTTTCCATCGGTCCCTTTTCCAGCGGCACGCAGGTGAACAGTTCGCGGCCACGGGCATCGATCGCGCTGACGCACAGCTCGCAGTCCACTGCATCGCCCATGCCTGTCTCGATGGTGAGGTGCCGGCCCGCAAGCTCGTAGCGCAACGTGCCGCCCGCGTGTTCGACCTCGCCTTCGCCGGGCTCCAGCACCTTGCCGCACAGGCACCACTGGTAGTCGACGGGGAACACCATCAACCGTGGCCACGCCTCGATCGTGCAGCGGCGGCTCACGGTGGTGCGCGTGCAGCTCGCGAAGTCCTTGCCGACAAACGGCTGGCTTTCGCCCGTCTCCAGCACGCTCCAGCGCAGGGCGATGTCGAGGCTCGGCACCGGCGTGTCGTAGGTCACCCAGTGGATGTTCAGCGCGCCGCCGGCCTGCAGGTCGCGCCACGCGCGCACCTTGGCCAACCGGCCCTCGTTGGTGCGTACCCCGACGACGATCTCCGAGTGCATGCCGAACAGCGGCAGCTCGAACGACAGCGGGATTGCCCAGGGCGACAGGTGCTGGCTGGCGAACGCCATTGCGCGCAGCTGGACGGGGGTCAACGAGCCGAAACCGGCCCCGCTCACGGTCATGCCCGCGCCGTTGCGGGAATCGAGCCCGTTCGCAGGATGCCAAGCCAGGTCCAAGCGCGACATCTGGCTGTTGGCGGCGTGCACCGTGCCCTTGTCCAGGTCGAGCGTGAACGCCCCGGAAGTGACGTAGTGGCCGCTGCTCTTTACCGGCAGGTTGAGCGAGCGCATCACGTTGCCGCGCAGTTCGAGGTCGTCCAGCAGGATCGAGGTCAGGTTGAGGCCGGCGCCGATCGGCCCCAGGGGGATCGGCGGAATCGAGCTGGTGGCGTTGTTGAAGGCGTCCGTGGCCATGCGCTCGGCCATGCCTTCGACGATCGATTCGACGATCGCGGGGACGATTGCGCCAACGATCGCGCCGATGATGCCGCCGAACAGGCCCCCGAGGAACGCACTGGCGAGCCACACCCACCATTCCATGCTCACGTCGACGTCGACCACCGGCGTCGTCGCCGTGATCTGGATCTGCCCGCCACTCAAGGTGAGCGAGACGAAGAACGTGAAGGTCGCCACGGCCGACCAGCCCGTGCCGGACGCGGTGGCGCGCCCGTCGACGCGGATGCGGTTGCCTTCGATGCGCGCCACCAGATTGGTCAGCGTGCCCTGGCCGCCCGGCGCTGGCACCGGGCGATTGAGGCGAAGCGGGCGATCGAAGTCGGTGACGGGGCGTCCCAGTGCGGCGGCGAGTTGCGGCCGGACCACACTGCCCAGCAGCCACGCGTTCGACATCATCACCATCGATGGCGCACCGGCAGGAATGAAGCTCTGCGTGATGGCGTTGATGTTGCCGGTGCTGGCCGCGTCGGTGCGGACGCCGAACGTGAGCGCGTCGCGATCGGCGGCCGCGGTGTCGTTGACGGTCGTGACCTCGATGGCGAACGGCGTGAGCGGATCGGCGTCGTTGGCGACGGGAATCGGAGGCGTCAGGGCCAGGCGCTGGACGTCGTCCACGAGTCGCTGCTGGACGATGCCTGCGAGCTGGTTCTGGACCTGCGCGACGGTAAGGCCGAAGCCGCCGAGGATCGGGGCCAGCATGCCGGCCGTGCTTCCGTCGAAGGTGACCGTGACGCTCGGTGCGCCTGACGTGAAGTCGAGCACGGCCTGCTGCGTTCCCCCGTTGGTGCGCATCTGCACCGAGTCGATGATCTCGATGGTGCCGCCCAACGGCGCGATCGTCGTCGGTAGCGGGGCGGTGACCTCCAATTGCGAGTTGGTGAAAGGAACGCGGAACCGCATCTGCGGTCGAGGCCGGTCTAGATCGGCAACGGGCGTGCCGAAGTTGAGGTCGAGGGTGCCGGTGATGCCGAATGCATTGACCGGTGTGCTCAGGCTGGGCGGGAAGATCAGCCCGCTGGCGAAGGCCGCGGCGAGCTGGGCGTTGATTTCGGTTTCACTGATCTGCACCAGCATGTCGAAACCGGCAGTACGGTCGAGGGCCATGATCAGTCCCTCCCGTTGTGACAGCCGCAATCGCGGTCGTCGCCGCCGTCATCGCCCTCGCGTACCGGCGGCGGCGTCCAGTCCGCGGAGGGCGGCTTGGGCTGGCCCTTGCCGGTGGCGACGCGCACCGTTCGCAGTTGCATTCCGGGCGCCACCGCATCGCCGGCAGCGGCGGTTTCGCGAATGCGGACGAGAGTCTTGGCCTGCTCGCGGTCGAGCTTGAGGCCGGCTTCCTGCATCGCCGCCATCGGGTCCAGCAGGAAGGCTTGCGCGTTGGTTACGTCGCGCGACATCCAGGCAACGAGTTGGGGGCTGGCTTCCACCAGCCAGCGACGGATCGGTTCGGGAAGGTCGAGCGGCGATTTGTCCTGCCGCTGCGCGCCCTGGCGCGGTTGGCACCCGAGATGGAATACGGGCGGGATCTTGCGCGAAGGGAGGAGGGTGACTTTGAGGTTGAGGTCGTATGCCTGCTGCAGGCTGGCAGCTACGGTGGCACGGTCGGCTTGCGTCGATTGGTCGTTCACGATGGGCTCCTTGCATCGGTCCTTGGCTGCACTCCGCAGCCACACCGGGAAACGCGCCGTTCCGCACCTTCCGGCCAGTGCCGGGTTGCCTGGATTTCATACTCGCTACCGCGGTCCCGGATGTCCGCGCGTGCGGTCGATGCGCGTTCGCGCGCGCTGCAGTAACGCGCAATGCCCGTGCCAACAGCGTGGCAGGGCGGCGTAATGCTGCCGCGCAAAAGCGAATCGCCGGCAGGTGCCGGCGATTCGTGGAGGTTCAGCGGGTCCTGTGCGGATGGCGCGAAGCGCGCCAATCAGCCCTGACGTCGCGGTTTGTGCCCGCCCGGTCGTGGACCGCGGGGAGGGCGCGGGCCGCCGTCGCCGCGTTGGTAGCCACCGCCGCTACCGCCGCCTTCGCCCGGGCGGCTGATGCGCAGCGGCTGGCCGGCAACGCGCACGCGCTTGAGGTGTTCCATGACCTCGCGCGGCATGCCTTCGGGCAGGTCGATCAGGCTGAAGTCGTCGCGGATGTCGATGCGGCCGATGTAGCGGCTTTCCAGTTCGGCTTCGTTGGCGATCGCGCCGACGATGTTGCCCGGCTTCACGCCATGGCGGTGGCCGACCTCGATGCGGAACGTCTCCATGCCGGCCTCGGGTGCGCCGCGTTCCTCGCGCGGCGGCCGCGGTGCGCGCGGGGCCTCGTCGTCGAAGAATGACTCGGCATCGTTGCGCGGGTTCGCGCGATCGGCGCCGGCGTTCGCGGCCGGGTACTCGTCGCGCGGCGGGCGCGGGCGGTCGCGTTCGAACTTGCCGCTGCGCGGGCCGTCGAAATCGCCGCGCGCGCGTTCCGACATGCGCTGACCGAACCCGGGCTTGTCGAAGCTGGGCTTGCGGTCGCTGCGGTCGAAGCCGGGCTTGTCGAAGCCTTCGCGGTGCGGGCGCAGCTGCTCGGCGGTGGCCTGGAGCAGCAGCGGCATGTCGCCCTGGACCACCTTGGCCAATGCCGCGGCGATCTCCACCGCCGGCACGTTCTGCTCGCGCTCGTAGCGCTCGACCAGGTCGCGGAACATCGCCAGCTCGGTGCTTTCCAGCGCGGTGGTGATGCGGCCGAGGAACTTCGACACGCGCTGCTCGTTCACGGTCTCCACGCTGGGCAGCGCCATCGGTTCGATCGGCTGGCGCGTGGCGCGCTCGATCGCGCGCAGCATGCCGCGTTCGCGCGGGGCGACGAACAGGATCGCCTCGCCCTTGCGGCCCGCGCGACCGGTGCGGCCGATGCGGTGGACGTAGCTCTCGGTGTCGTACGGGATGTCGTAGTTCAGCACGTGGCTGATCCGCTCCACGTCGAGGCCGCGCGCGGCGACGTCGGTAGCGACCAGCACGTCGATCTTGCCGTCCTTGAGCTGGGCGATGGTGCGCTCGCGCGCCTTCTGGTCCAGGTCGCCGTTGATGGCGGCGGCGGAGATGCCGCGCGCGGACAGCTTGTCGGCCAGTTCCTGCGTGCCCAGCTTGGTGCGCGAGAAGACGATCATCGCGTCGTAGGGCTCGGCTTCCAGGATCCGGGTGAGCGCATCGAGCTTGTTGACGCCGCTCACCGCCCAGTAGCGCTGGCGGATGTTGGCGGCGGTGGTGGTCGTGGTCTTGATGGCCACTTCGACCGGGTCGCGCAGGTAGGTGGTGGCGATGCGCTTGATCTGCTGCGGCATCGTCGCGGAGAACAGCGCGACCTGGCGCGTCTCCGGGATCTTCTTCAGCACGGCCTCGACGTCGTCGATGAAGCCCATGCGCAGCATCTCGTCGGCTTCGTCGAGGACCAGGCAGCGCAGCTGCGACAGGTCGAGCGAGCCGCGGTCGAGATGGTCGATCACGCGGCCGGGGGTGCCGACCACGACCTGCACGCCGCGCTTGAGCGAGGCCAGCTGCGGGGTGTAGCTCTGGCCGCCGTAGATCGGCAGCACGTGGAAGCCGGGCAGGTGGTGGGCGTACTTCTGGAAGGCTTCGGCGACCTGGATGGCGAGTTCACGCGTCGGCGCCAGTACCAGGGCCTGCGGCTTCTGCTGGCTGGGGTCGATGCGGGCGAGGATCGGCAGCGCGAAGGCCGCGGTCTTGCCGGTGCCGGTCTGGGCCTGGCCGAGCACGTCGCGGCCGCCCAGCAGCGGCGGAATGGTCGCGGCCTGGATCGGCGAGGGGGTTTCGTAACCGACTTCGGCCAGCGCCTTGAGCAGCGATTCGGGCAGGCCGAGATCGGCGAATTTCACGGACGGGGCGTCCGTGGTCGGGGGAGTCGGGGGGGCGGGGGCGCTCATGGCAGCCTCGATGGCGCCGGCGCTCGGCCGGTCTGGGCGCATAGTGTAACGGTTGGCGTCCGAGTACCGGCTCGGCGCCCCCCATCGGAGCAGCGCGATGAACGAGCCCGCAGTCGATCCGCAATGGCACGAGGACGTGCGCGAGATCCCCAGCCTGATCCGCGCGATCTACGCCTGCATCTCCGGCCCGGCGGGCGCACCGCGCGACTGGGCGCGGTTCCGCTTCCTGCATCGCCCGGAGGCACTGAGCCTGCGCACCGTGGTCCGGCCCGACGGCTCGACCTTCGCCCATGTATTCACCCAGGACGAATACATCGCGGACGTGGCGCCGTTCTTCGCCGCGAACGACTTCTACGAGATCGACATCGCCCACCGCATCGAACGCTTCGGCCAGGTGGCGCACGCCTGGAGCCTGTACGAGGCGCGCACCTCGCCGGAGTCGCCGGTGGTGATCAAGCGCGGCGCGAACAGCATCCAGCTCTGCCATGAGCAGGGGCGCTGGTGGGTGGTGAGCACGATCTGGGACAACGAGCGGGAAGGGGTGCGGTTCGATCTGTGGTGATGGGGCAGTGCGTCGCTGACGTCCCCTCACCCTGCGTCGCTGCGCGACGCTGCCCCTCTCCCCGCAAGCGGGGCGAGGGGCAGCATCTTCCTTCTCCCCGCTTGCGGGGAGAAGGTGCCCGCAGGGCGGATGAGGGGCCGCCGGCGCAGCCGGCGCTCAACGCGCGTCCTTCTCCACCCGCCCGTCCTTCATCACGAACGCCACGCGCTTGAGCACGGTCACGTCGCGCAGCGGATCGCCCGACACGGCGATGAGGTCGGCGCGCTTGCCCGGTTCCAGGCTGCCGACCTCGTCGCGCAGGCCCAGCAGGTCGGCGGCATTGACGGTGGCGGCCTGGATCGCGGTGGCCGGGGTCATGCCGTGCGCGACCATCAGCTCGAATTCGTCGGCGTTGCGGCCGTGCAGGCTGACGCCGGCATCGGTGCCGAAGGCGATCTTCACGCCGGCGGGCACGGCGGCTTCCAGCGCCTTGCCGGTGATGCCGATGCGCCATTCGATCTTGCGCCGGACCTCGCCGATGTAGGCGTCGGGGTTCTTCGCCAGGCGCTCCTTGTAGCCGTTGACCGTCGACAGCGTGGGCACGTAGTACGCGCCGCTGCGGCGGAACAGCGCCAGTTCGTCCTTGTCCATCAGCGTGCCGTGTTCGATCGAATCCACGCCCGCGCGCAGCGCCAGCGCAATGCCGTCGGCACCGTGTGCGTGCGCGGCGACCTTCTTGCCGTAGAGGTGCGCGGTCTCGACGATCGCGCGCGCCTCGTCGTCGAACAGCTGCGCGCCCAGGCCGGCGCCGATGCGGCTGTTGACGCCGCCGGTGCTGGCGAACTTGATGACGTCGGCGCCGCGGGCGACCTGCTCGCGCACGGCGCGGCGGCAGTCGTCGGCGCCGTTGCACAGGTTGCTGGTGTCGAGCGCGGCGTGCAGTTCCTCGCGGTAGCCCAGCGTCGGGTCCATGTGCCCGGCGGTGGCGGAGATCGGCCGCGCCGCATCGAGGATGCGCGGCCCGGGCACCTTGCCCGCGGCGATCGCGTCGCGCAGCGCCAGGGTCACGCCGTCGCTGTCGCCGAGGTTGCGCACCGTGGTGAAGCCGGCCTGCAGGGTCTTGCGTGCGTTGACCGCGGCTTCGAAGGCCTGGTCGGCCACGCCCATCGACACTTCCTCCAGCTGCCCCTCGATGCCGGCCTTGTCCGAGGTGAGGTGGACGTGGCTGTCGATCAGGCCGGGCAGCACGAAGCGGTCGCGCAGGTCGATGAGCGTCGCGTCTTGCGGCGCGCCGTCGAAAGCCTCCGCGCCGACATGGCCGTCGCGCACGGCGACCACGCGGCCGTCGCGGACCAGCACGGTGCTGGCGCCACGCGGGGCCTGGCCGGGACGGTCGAGCAGGGCGCCGGCCTGGATCAGGGTCCATTTCGGCGTGGGCGCGTCCGCGGCGACTGCCGGGCCGAGGGCGAGCAGGCCTGCCAGCAGCAGCGGCAGCGATGCGGTACGGACGGCGGTACGACGATGGCGCATGGCTCGATCCTCGGGACGATGGGCCGAGCATAGCCAACCGGCGTTGCGCGCCCCTTTGCCGATCCTGTCCGCGGGCGCTTCCGCAGGGCCCGCTACCATGGGCGCACACGCATTCGACACGGCGCCCCGGTGAACCTGCACTTCGACAACCGCTTCCTGCGCGAGCTGCCCGGCGACCCCGAAACCGGCCCGCGCGTGCGCCAGGTCGAGGGCGCGCTCTGGTCGCGCGTTGCTCCCACGCCGGTCGCCGCGCCGCGGCTGCTCGCGCATTCGGCGGAAATGGCGCGGACGTTGGGCATCGGCGAAGCCGAGATCCACGCGCAGCGGTTCGCCGACGTCTTCGCCGGCAACGCGCTGGTGCCGGGAATGGAGCCGTACGCCGCCAACTACGGCGGCCACCAGTTCGGCCACTGGGCCGGGCAACTCGGCGACGGCCGCGCCATCAGCCTGGGCGAAGCGATCGCGCATGGTGGCGAACGCTGGGAGCTGCAACTGAAGGGCGCCGGCCCGACGCCGTATTCGCGCACGGCGGACGGCCGCGCGGTGTTGCGCTCGTCGATCCGCGAGTTCCTGTGCAGCGAGGCCATGCACCACCTGGGCGTGCCGACGACGCGCGCGCTCAGCCTGGTGGCGACCGGCGAGGCCGTGGTCCGCGACATGTTCTACGACGGCCATCCGCGCCCGGAACCGGGCGCGATCGTGTGCCGCGTGGCGCCATCGTTCCTGCGTGTCGGCAACTTCGAGCTGCCGTACGCGCGCAACGACCTGCCGCTGCTGCGTCAGCTGGTGGAGTTCTGCATCCGCCGCGATTTCACGCACATTGAAGGCGGCGGGCTGGAGGGCGCGGGCGAAGCCTTGTATGCCGCGTGGTTCGCCGAGGTCTGCACGCGCACCGCGGTGATGGTCGCGCACTGGATGCGGGTGGGCTTCGTCCACGGCGTGATGAACACCGACAACATGTCGATCCTCGGCCTGACCATCGATTACGGCCCGTACGGCTGGATCGACAACTACGATCCGGACTGGACGCCCAACACCACCGACGCGCAGGGCCGCCGCTACCGCTTCGGCTGGCAGCCGAAGATCGCGTACTGGAACCTGACCCGCCTGGCGCATGCGATTTCGCCGTTGTTCGCGGACCCGCAGGTCCTCAACGCCGGCCTGCAGGCGTATGCCGATGCCTACACCCGTGAGGACCGCGACAGCATCGCGCGCAAGCTGGGCCTGGCCGCGTGCCGCGACGCCGATGTCGAGCTGGCGAAGGAGTTGCACGTGCTGCTCGCGGATGCGGAAGTCGACATGACCCTGTTCTTCCGCGCGCTGGCGGATGTCGACGTCGCCGTGCCCACGCTGGCGCCGGTGGCGCACGCCTTCTACGACGACGACAAGCGCGAAGCGTCCGCGCCTGCATTCGGCGACTGGCTCGCGCGGCATGCCGCGCGGGTGCGCGAGGATGCCGTTGATCCGGCCGCGCGGCGTCAACGGATGAACGCGGCGAACCCGAAATACGTGCTGCGCAACTACCTTGCCCAGCAGGCCATCGATCGCGCGGAGCAGGGCGACATCGCCGGCGTGCACGAACTGCTGGAAGTGATGCGCCGGCCCTACGACGAGCAGCCCGGCCGCGAGGCGTTCGCGCAGCCGCGCCCGGACTGGGCGCGGCAGAAGGCCGGTTGCTCGATGCTGTCCTGCAGTTCCTGATCGGGCCGGGGCTGCCTAGAATCCGCTTCCCGATCGAAGCAGGTGCGTCGCGCGCATGACCCGGAATGCATGGCTGTGGCTGGTGAGCGTGCTGACGCTGCTGGCGCTGGCTTCGACCTACGTCTACGAGCCGGTGCCGGACACCGTGACGCTGTCGCCGCGCACGCGCATCGGCTGGAGCGCGCCACCGCGACTGCTGGCAGGCGATGGCGTGCGCGGGTGGCGCGATGGCGCGCCCCTGCAGGCGCGCTTCAGTGATCCCTACGGCATCGCGCGCGCCGCGGACGGCACCTTGTTCATCGCGGATGCGGGCGACAGCAACCGCATCCGCAGGATCGGTGTCGACGGAGCCGTCGCGACGTTCGCGGGGTCCACCGAAGGCTTCCGCGATGGGGCCGGCGCGCTTGCGGCCTTCAACACGCCGTCGGGGCTCGCCCTGGACGGCGCCGGCAACCTCTACGTCGCCGACACCGGCAACCACGCGATCCGCCGGGTCGCCCCCGACGGCACGGTGACGACATTGGCGGGCAGCGGCGTGGCCGGCTTCCGCGACGGCCCTGGGGCGCAGGCGCAGTTCAACGGACCGATCGGCGTCGCCGTCGACGATGCCGGGCAGGTGTATGTCGCCGATACCTACAACGACCGCATCCGCGTGATCGGCAGGGACGGGACGGTACGCACGCTGGCCGGCGGCGACTTCCCCGGCGATGTGGACGGCGTCGGCATCGCCGCGCGTTTCGATACGCCGAGCGCACTGGCGGTGGATCGCCGCGGCAACGTCTGGGTCGCCGACACGCGCAACAACACGATCCGGCACGTGAGCAAGCAAGGCGTCGTCACGACCCTGCCGTTGCAGGACGCGACCGGCGCGCAGGCCGCCCTGCGGCGACCGGTGAGCATCGCGGTGACGCGCGAGGGCGTGCTCTACGTCGGTGAGTTGTTCCATGGTCGCGTGCTGCAGGTCGTCCCCGGTGGGCCGACGTCGCCCGTGGCCGTGGCCGTGGCCGTGGCCGTGGCCGGTGCCGGCAAGCGCCTGGCGCGGCCGACCGGCCTGGCGCTCGCGCCCGACGGCACGCTGTACGTGGCCGACGCGACCGCCTACCGCGTGCATGCACTCGACCCCGCTGCGCCGGCCGGCGTGGCCGACGCGCTGGCCGCGACCGGCCCGTCTCCCGCCAATCCGTTGCCGGCCACGCTGGGCCGCTGGCCGCTGCGCCCGCAGGACGGCTGGCACGAAGTGGTCGGCACGCTGGGCGAGGTGCGCGGCAACTACCAGGGCGAGAGCCGCGATCACCTGCACAACGGCCTGGACGTGCGCGGCGACGTCGGCCAGGAGGTCGTCGCGATCGCCGATGGCAAGGTCAGCAATCCCCTGGCGAGCTGGGGCCAGGTGGGCCAGCTCGGCGAAGGCATGGCGCTGGACGACGTCAGCTACATCCACATGCGCGTCGGCCGTACCGCGCGTGGCGAGCCGATCGATCCGGCGCGGTTCGTGCCGGTCTTCGACGCGGCCGGCTCGCTCGAGCGCATGCGCGTGCGCCGCGGCACCCGTTTCCGTGCCGGCGACGTCCTCGGGACGATCAACGCCATGGCCCACGTGCACCTGATCGTCGGCACCAGCGGCTACGAACGCAATGCGATCGCGCTGGGCTTCCGCAACTATTCGGATCGCTACGCGCCGCACATCGACGCCATCGAGCTGCTGGATGCCGCCGAGCAGCCGCTGCAGCAGATGCAGGACGGGCGCGTGCTGCTGGGGCGCGACCTCGACGGCGTGCAGATCGTCGTCGACGCCTGGGACCAGGTCGACAACAACCTGCCGCGGCGCCGCCTCGGCCTGCACGCGCTCGGCTACCAGTGGCTCGATGCGGCCGGGACGCCGCTGCCAGGTTTCGAGGCGCCGCGCATGTCCATCGACTTCGACCTGATGCCGACCGACGAGGCGGTGAAGCTCGCCTATGCCGCCGACAGCGGCATCACCGTGCACGGCAGCAGCGTCACCCGGTTCCGCTACGTGGTGACCAACACGGTGCGCGGGGGCACGCTGGCCACCGGCGCTTGGCGGCCGCGCGAGCTCGCTGCCGGGGATTACCTGCTGCGCATTACCGCGAAGGACTACAGCGGCAACCTGGCCACCGCGGGACGGGACCTCCCGGTGCGCCTGCACTGACACAGCCCCGCGGACGGGCGCGCCGCGTAAACTAGCGGCATGCCCCTGATTACCCTGCAAAACGTCGATTACGGCGTCGGCGGCCCTTTGCTGCTGCAAAACGTCGCCCTGTCCATCGACGCCGGCGAGCGCATCGCCCTGATCGGCCGCAACGGCGCCGGCAAGTCCACGCTGTTGAAGCTGCTCGCCGGCGAGATCCAGGCCGACGACGGCGAGATACGCCTCGAAGGCGGCGTGCGCGTGGCGCGGCTGGAGCAGGAAGTGCCGGCCGGTGCCGAGGGCGATGTCTGGGACGTGGTCGCCGGCGGCCTCGGCCAGCTCGGCGCCTGGCTGGCCGAATACCACCACCTCAGCCATGCCGAACACGTCGACACCGAGGCGCTGGCCAAGGTGCAGGCGAAGATCGAGGACGCGCAGGGCTGGTCGCTCGACCAGCGCGTCACCGAAACGCTGACCCGGCTGCAACTCGACGGCGATGCGCCGTTCTCCGGCCTTTCGGGCGGCATGAAGCGCCGCGTGCTGCTGGCGCGCGCGCTGGTGTCCGCACCCGACGTGCTGCTGCTCGACGAGCCGACCAACCACCTCGACATCGAGGCGATCGACTGGCTCGAAGGCTTCCTCAAGGCCTGGACCGGCGCGCTGGTCTTCGTCACCCACGACCGCCGCTTCCTGCGCGCGCTCGCCACGCGCATCGTCGAGATCGACCGTGGCCAGGTGACCAGCTGGCCCGGCGACTGGGCCAACTACGAACGCCGCCGCGAGGAGCGCCTCAACGCCGAAGCGCAGGAAAACGCCCGCTTCGACAAGCTGCTCGCGCAGGAAGAAGTGTGGATCCGCCAGGGCATCAAGGCCCGCCGCACCCGCGACGAAGGCCGCGTGCGCCGGCTCAAGGCGATGCGCATGGAGCGCGGCCAGCGCCGCGACCTCACCGGCAACGTGCGCATGGAAGTCGCCCAGGGCGACGCGTCCGGGCGCAAGGTGGTGGAAGCCAAGGACGTGGCGTTCGCGTACGGCGGCAACGCGATCGTGGGCGAGCTGTCGACGGCGATCATGCGCGGCGACCGCATCGGCCTGATCGGCCCCAACGGCAGCGGCAAGACCACGCTGCTGAAGCTGCTGCTGGGCGAACTGGCGCCCACCGCGGGCGAGGTGAAGCTCGGCAGCAACCTGCGGATCGCCTATTTCGACCAGTACCGCGCCACGCTGCGCGAGGACTGGAACGCGATCGAGAACGTCGCCGAAGGCCGCGAGAGCGTGGAGATCAACGGCAAGCACAAGCACGTGATCGGCTACCTGCAGGATTTCCTGTTCACGCCCGAACGCGCGCGCGCGCCGATCACGCGCCTGTCCGGTGGCGAGCGCAACCGCCTGCTGCTGGCCAAGCTGTTCGCGCAGCCGTCCAACCTGCTGGTGATGGACGAACCCACCAACGACCTCGACGTGGAAACGCTGGAGCTGCTGGAAGAGTTGCTGGCCGACTACCCGGGCACGCTGCTGCTGGTCAGCCACGACCGCGACTTCCTCGACAACGTGGTGACCTCGACCCTGGTGATGGAAGGCCAGGGCAGGGTGGGCGAGTACGTGGGCGGCTACAGCGATTGGCTGCGCCAGCGCCCCGAGGCCCAGTCGCTGAATACCGCCGCCAAGCCGGCCGCGCCGACGCCGGCTCCAGCGGCGCAAGCGGCACCCGCGGTCGCCAAGCGCAAGCTCAGCTACAAGGACGCACGCGAACTGGAGCAGCTGCCGTCGCGGATCGAATCGCTGGAATCGCGTGTCGCCGAACTGACCGCGGCAATGAACGAGCCCGCCTTCTACCAGCGCGGCAGTGCCGACATCGCCGCGCACAACGCCACGCTTGCGGCGGCGCAGGCCGAGCTGGACGCCGCCTACACGCGTTGGGCCGAGCTCGACGCCTGAGCCTTGTCGCCGTCCCCCCGGCAAGCGGGGGGCGTGGCGATCCGCTGATCGTTGAAAACCGAAGTCGCTGGCTTGATCGGCGCAAGCGCCGTTGCAGGACGCTTCCGCTTGCGTGGCAATGACGAGCAGGAAGCGATCCGTTTGGACCGCGGACCGGACTCGCGTTGGGGGTTCGCGGGCATGAAATCCTGCCCTTGCGCATCGCCGACGGGCGCGCGTTAATCGCGCCATCCACCGGGGGACGCCCAATGCGCAACACGATCGTGGTTACCGGCCTGCTGCTCGCCGCGCTCGCGGGACCGGCCCAGGCCGAAGTGAAGGACTCGGCCGCCAACGGCTTCACCATCGAGAATTCGCAGGTCGTACCGGTCGATGCGAAGACGGCCTGGGACGCGTTGGTCAACGACGTTGGCCGCTGGTGGCCGAAGGATCACACCTGGTGGGGTGACGCCACCAAGCTCTCGATCCAGCCGCGCGCCGGCGGCTGCTTCTGCGAACGCAACGGCAGGCAACAGGCCTGGCACATGACCGTCACCTTCGTCGATCCGGGGCAGACGCTGCGGATGACCGGCGGCCTCGGGCCGCTGCAGGGCATGGGCCTGGACGGCGCGCTGGAGTGGCGCCTGGCCAAGGCCGAGGGCGGCACGCGGATCACCCTGTGGTACCGGGCCGGCGGCTACACGCCGGACGACCTGCGCAAGTTCGTTCCGGTCGTCGACAAGGTGCAGGCGCAACAACTGGGTGGCTTGGCGGACTACCTGCGCGCGAAGGCGAAATGAGTGCCGGGATGAAGCGACGGCCCGACCGATGAGCCGCCGTTGAAGCACTAAACTACGTGCATGCACAGCGATCTGTTCGGTTCAGCGCCCGCGCGCGAAGCCGTTGTCCACAACGTTTTCTTCGCGCTGGTCCCCGATACCGAGACGCGCGCCCACCTGGCAAGCACGGTTGCGCGGCTGAAGACCGAACACGATGGCCGCGGTCGCTGGCTGGCGCCGGAGCGCTGGCACATGACGCTGTACTTCCTCGGCTCCTATTCGGAGCTGCCGCAGGAACGCATCGAGTCGGCCCGCGCGGCCGCGCGCAACGTGGCGGCAGCCGCATTCGAACTGGCGCTCGACCGGGTGGGGCACTTCTCCCACGGCATCGGCTGGCTCGGCTGCGCGCAGACCGGAACGCCGTTGCAATCGCTGTGGAGCGAGCTGCACCGGTCGCTCGCGCATGCCCGCGTTGCGACGCAGGGGCACGCGGGCTTCGTGCCGCACGTCACCGTGGTCCGGGAAGCGAAGCCGCTGTTGCCGGCGCAATCCATCCCGCCCATCGCCTGGCCGGTGCGGGAGTTCGTCCTGATCGACAGCGTGCTGGGGCCGCGCAGCGAATACCGCGAGCTGGGGCGCTGGAAACTGCGCTGAGCCCGCTGACTGCGGGGCCAGTGGTCATGCGATCCGCGGTTAGGCGATCGGCGCGCGCAGCTTGAGCGCCGGATGGTCGTCCAGCGAACCGTCCGGGTTGAGCACCGAGAACGACTTGCGGTCGCCGTCGGCCACCACCGGAATCGCGTCCTGGAACAGCGGCTTGCGGACGAAGCGGAGCTCCCAGCCGAAGCGCTCCAGCTCGCTGAGCGTGAGGGCCTGTTCCTCGTTGAGCGCGGCGCGCAGCGCCGAGCGGGCGTTCGCCATGTCCTGGCGGCGGTCGCGATCGCACATGTCCTTCCCTCCCTGATTCCCCTGTATTCCCAAAACGCAGGCGGCGGGCAGAATAGGCCGTCTACCGAGGGAAGAATCCATGGGCCAGCGCGATCCCCGCATCGATGCCTACATCGCCAGCGCGGCCGGGTTCGCGCAGCCGATCCTCACGCACCTGCGCGGACTCGTGCACGCCGCCTGCCCGGACTGCGAGGAAACGCTGAAGTGGAGCGCGCCGAGCTTCACCTACCGCGGCAAGATCCTGTGCGGCATGGCGGCCTTCAAGCAGCACGCGACCTTCGGGCTGTGGCAGGGCGCGGCGATCGTGGCGGGCGACGGTAGTCGTCGCGACGAGGCGATGGGGCAGTTCGGCCGCCTCACGCGCGTCGCGGACCTGCCGGGCAAGCGCGAACTGGTCGCCTATCTCCGCCAGGGCATGCAGCTGATCGATGCCGGGGCGACGCGCACGCCCGCGCGCAACACCGCGCCGAAGCCGCCTGTGGAAGCGCCGGACGACCTGCTCGCGGCCCTGCGCGGCAACGCACGGGCGCGGGCCACGTTCGAGGCGTTCCCGCCCAGCTGCCAGCGCGAGTACGTCGAATGGATCACCGAAGCCAAGCGCGAGGCCACGCGGGCGAGCCGCCTGGCGCAGACGATCGAATGGCTCGCCGAGGGCAAGCGGCGCAACTGGAAGTACGAGAAGTGCTGAGCGGCCGCGGGCCGCGAGGCGTCAGGCGCCGAAGCGTTCGTCCAGCACGCGCTTGATCTCGGCCTCGATCGGTCCCTTGAAGGCCGACATCAGGAAGCCGAGGTTCGCGGTGACGCGCAGGTTCTTCGGCGCCAGGTCGATCTTGCCGTCGACGCCGCTGCGGTTGAAGTTGAGGGTGTCGCCATCCCAGTCGTAGTCGATGCCGAAGCGTTCGGCCAGTTTTTCCGCGACTTCCTGTACCGCCTTGCGCGCCTTTGCGTGCGGCAGCGAGTGGGCGTGGCGGATATCGATGCTGGGCATGGTGGGTTCTCCTCTGATGCGGCGCATTGTGCGGGCAGAGGCCGTCGCATCCAAGCCGAGTCGCAGGTCCTCGACACTGCCGCTGGAGCATCCCGCGGCATGCTAGATTGCGGCCGCTCCCCGATCTTCGACACATGGCCGCCCTGAGACTGAGGTTTCCCAATCGCCAGCAACCCGACCTGGTCCTCGGACCGGGCGTGCATGCCATCGGGCGAGACGCCACCGACCGGCCGGTCATCGTAGACGATCCCACGCAGGCGATCGCGCAGTTCTGCGTCGACCGACGCGGCGTCTGGTTGCAGGTGCACGCGGGGACGCGCGGCCTCCACGTCAACGGCCGCCCGGTGCGGCGCATGGCGCAGCTGCGCGCGGGCGATGCGGTGTTCGTCGATGGCAACGAATGGTTGCTGCTGGGCGACACGCCGCCGTCGGCGTCGGGCGAATCCAAGCCGATCGCGGGCGAAGCCGATCCGCGCACGGTCCTGCGCGGCGTCGGTGGCCCGCATCACGGCCGCAGCATCACCCTCGACCAACCGCGGCTGGTCGGGCGCCTGTCCGAGTGCGACATCCGCATCGACGATGCCGCGTTCGCCGATCGCCATGCACGGCTCGAACCGCATCCCGAAGGCATCGTCCTGCGCGACCTCGGTTCGCACGAGGGCAGCCTCGTGAATGGCTGGCCGGTGCGCAATGCACTGCTGCGTACCGGCGACCAGGTGGTGTTCGACACCCAGCGCTTCATCGTGGAAGGCCCCAGCCGCAGTGCCAACGGCGAGGCCCGCAAGCAGGCCCGGCCGGCGCCCGTCGACGAGGCGCCCGCGGCCACGGAACCCAAGGTCGCCTCCTCGGTGCGGCGCGTTCCCTGGTTGCTGCTGGCGGCGCTGTTCCTCGCGATCGCGCTCAGCCTGCTGCTGCTGTACGGCGCGCGTTAGCCCGGCGATCGCGCAGCGCCTTCACCAGGCGCCAACCCAGCAGCACCGCGAGGATGGCCGCATACAGGGCCGGTTCGCGCACGTCCGACTTCACCAGCCACCAGAAATGCAGCACCGCGAGCACGCCCACGGCGTAGACCAGCCGGTGCAGGCGCGCCCAGTTCCGCCCCAGGCGACGGATTGCCGCCGTGGTCGAAGTCACGGCCAGCGGCACCAGCAGCAGCCAGGCGGTGAAACCCACGGTGATGTAGGGGCGCTTGGCGATTTCCTCGAAGATCTGCGTCCAGTACCCGCGCAGGTCCAGCACCAGGTAGGCGGTGAGGTGCAGCGTCGCGTAGAAGAACGCATACAGGCCGAGCATGCGCCGGAACCGGATCAGCACCGCCTGGTGGGTGAGCTGCCGCAGCGGCGTGATGGCCAGCGTCAGCATCAGCAGGCGCAGCGCCCACAGCCCGAGCCGGTGTTCGATCTCCGCGACCGGGTCGGCGCCGAGGCCGCCGCTCCCGGTCAGCGCCTCGGCGCGGATCTGCCAGCCCAGGATCGCGGCCGGCGTGAGCGCGAGCAGGTGGACGAGGGTCTTGGCGGCGATCAGGCCCGGTGACGTGCGGGGGCCGCGCGAGGTTCGGGCCATCCTCAGAACCACTTGCGCAGGTTCATGCCGGCGTAGAGGCCCGCGACCTGCTCGGCGTAGCCGTTGAACATCCGCGTCGGGATACGCTCGGCGAACAGCTTGCTCTGCGTGCCGGCGATGCGGCGTTCGGTCTTCTGCGACCAGCGTGGGTGGTCGACGTTCGGATTGACGTTGCTGAAGAAGCCGTACTCGCTGGACTGTGCGTCGTTCCAGCTGGTGAACGGCATCGACTCGACGAAGGTGATGGCCACGATCGACTTGATGCCCTTGAAGCCGTACTTCCACGGCACCACCAGGCGCAGCGGCGCGCCGTTCTGCTGCGGCAGCGGCTTGCCGTACAGCCCGGTGACCAGGAAGGCGAGGGGATGCATCGCTTCGTCGATGCGCAGGCCCTCGCGGTAGGGCCATTCCAGCGCGGGGTAGCGCTGGCCCGGCATCTGCTTGGGATCGTTGAGCGTGGTGAAGGCGACGTACTTCGCCTTCGACGTGGGCTGGAAGCGCTTGAGCACGTCGGCCAGCGGCACGCCCAGCCAAGGGATCACCATCGACCAGCCTTCGACGCAGCGCAGGCGGTAGATCCGCTCTTCCGGCGTCACGCCCTTGAGCAGGTCGTCGAGCGCGAGCACGCCGGGCTTGGCGCAATGGCCGCCGACGGCGACGCTCCACGGCTTGAGCCGCAGGGTGAAGTCGGCGCGCGAGGGGTCGCCCTTGCCGGTGCCGAATTCGTAGAAGTTGTTGTAGGTGGTGACGTCCTCGTAGCGGGTCAGCGGCTCACTGGTGCGGAAGCCCGAGCGCGCCTGCTCGGGCGTGACCACTACTTTTGAAGGGGGCGGCGGGGCGGCCTTGCCGCAGCCGGCCAGGCCCAGCCCGGGCACGGCCGCCAGCGCGGCGAGCAGGCGGCGACGATCGCGATAGACCGGTTCGTCCGTGATTTCGGCGGCGGGAACGCGCAGGGCATCACGCAGGGACATTGGGGGACTCCGATGCTGGCTTCGACTATATGTCCAGAGGCCATAAGGGGGCGAAAAGTTGCGCGTGCAACCCTTGATCCACGCGTGTTGCGCTGCGGCATACTAGGCCGGCTGCACACCGCAACCGCCTGGCCTGCCATCCCTCGCCTTGTCGTCCCTTCGGCTTGTTCATCGGGCAAGCCCCTGTGCCGCAAGAAGACCACTTCCGCCAAGTCGAGGATATCCATGTCACGCGTACACAACTTCAGCGCCGGTCCCGCCGCCCTCCCTGAATCCGTCCTGCGCCAGGCGCAGGAGGAGATGCTGGACTGGCACGGCGTGGGCGCTTCCATCGTCGAGCTGAGCCACCGCGGCCCCGAGTTCATCCAGGTGGCCAGCGAAGCCGAGGCGGACCTGCGCAAGCTGATGTCGATTCCCGACGACTACGCCGTGCTGTTCCTCGGCGGCGGCGCGACGACGGTGCAGGCGTTGCTGCCGCTCAACTTTGCCGCCCCCGGGCAGGTTGCCGATTACGTGGTCACCGGCCACTGGGGCAAGACCGCGCTCAAGCAGGTCAAGCCGTATGTCGCCGCGAATGTCGCCGCGACCAGTGAAGCCGATGGTTTCCGTAGCATTCCGGCGCGCGAGAGCTGGCAGCTGTCGAAGGACGCGGCCTATGTCCACGTCACCGCCAACGAAACCATCCACGGCGTCGAATTTCGCGACGAGCATTACCCTCGAAGCGGGGATGTCGGCGACGTGCCGCTGTTCGCCGACTTCAGCTCGTCCATCGCTTCCGAGCCGCTCGACGTGTCGAAGTTCGGCGTGATCTACGCCGGTGCGCAGAAGAACCTCGGTCCGGTCGGCATCACCGTGGTGATCATCCGCCGCGACCTGCTCGAGCGCGCCGGCCAGCCGCGCGCCGACATCCTCGACTACCGCTCGCACGTGAAGGGCGAGTCGATGCTCAACACGCCGCCGAGCTGGAACTGGTACCTGCTTGGCCTGACCGTGAAGTGGATGCTGGCCGAAGGCGGTGTCGAGGAATTCGCGCGCCGCAGCGCGCGCAAGTCGGCGTTGCTCTATGACGTGATCGACGGTTCGGGCGGCTTCTATCGCAACGAGGTCGACAAGGCCGTGCGTTCGCGCATGAACGTGCCGTTCTTCCTGCACGACGAAGCGCTGGACAAGCCCTTCCTCAAGGAAGCCGAAGGCGCGGGGCTGATCTCGCTCAAGGGCCACCGCGCGCTCGGCGGCATGCGTGCTTCGATCTACAACGCCATGCCGGAGGCGGGCGTGCAGGCGCTGGCCGACTTCATGCGCGATTTCAGGCAAAGGCACGGGTAATGACCACGAAGGGCTCCAAAGCAAAGGGCAAGCAACGTAGCCCGGCCAAGGCCACAGGCCGCACCCGGGAAGCCACGAAACCGGACGCCGGTAAGAACGAAACCAAACCCGACCTGGGCGCCGTGCGCGCCCAGATCGACGGCATCGACCGGCAGATCCAGGACCTGATCAAGCAACGCGCCAACTGGGCGCAGCAGGTCGGCAAGGCCAAGGGCAAGCTCGCCGCGGCGGTCGACTACTACCGCCCCGAGCGCGAGGCGCAGGTGCTGCGCCGCGTGGTCGACCGCAACGACGGCCCGCTCAACGACGAAGTGCTGGTGCGGCTGTTCCGCGAGATTATGTCGGCCTGCCTCGCCCAGCAGGAGCCGCTGAAGATCGGCTTCCTCGGCCCGGAAGGGACGCACTCGCAACAGGCGGTCTACAAGCACTTCGGCCATTCGATCCACGGCCTGCCGCTGGCGAGCATCGAGGAAGTCTTCCAGGAAGTGGAAGCCGGCCACGCCGACTTCGGCGTGGTGCCGGTGGAGAACTCCACCCAGGGCACGATCCAGTCGACGCTGGACATGTTCCTGACCTCCGGCCTGAGGATCTGCGGCGAGGTCGAGCTGCGCGTGCACCAGCACCTGCTGTCCCGCGCCGGCCGTCTGGAAGACATCGAGCGCGTCTACGCCCATCCGCAATCGTTCGCGCAGTGCAAGGCGTGGCTGCGCCAGTACCTGCCGAAGGCCGAGAAGATCCCGGTGTCGAGCAATGCCGACGGCGCCAAGCGCGCGCGCAACGCCGACGATGCGGCGGCGATCGCCGGCATCAGCGCCGCGACCGTGTACGGGCTGAAGTCGCTGGCCGGACCGATCGAGGATCGCCCCGACAACACCACGCGCTTCCTGGTGCTCGGTCGCGAGCTGTTCCCGCCGTCGGGCAACGACCGCACCTCGCTGCTGGTCTTCATCAAGGACCAGCCGGGCGCGCTGTACCACGTGCTCGCACCGTTCGCGAAGCACGGCCTGAGCATGAACCGGATCGAATCGCGGCCCGGCCACACCGGACTGTGGCAATACGCGTTCTTCATCGACATCGCCGGGCACGCACAGGAAGAGGCCATGCACCGCGCGCTCGCCGAGGTCGCCGACTTCGCGCAGGAAGTGAAGGTGCTGGGGTCCTACCCGGTGGCGATCTCGTGAGCGCGATCGCATCGGATGCGGTGCGTGACGAAGCCTGGTTCGCCGCACGCGCGTCGCGCGGCGTGCAGGGGCTGCGCGCCTACGACCCCGGGCACGACCTGGTGGCGTTCCGCCGCAAGTTCGGCGTCGACAACCTGGTCGAACTCGGCTCCAACGAGAACCCCTACGGGCCGTCGCCGGCCGCGCGCATGGCGATCCTGGACCAGCTGCATTCGCTGCACCGTTATCCCGACCCGCTCGGCCTCGACCTGAAGCGCGCACTGGCGGCGAGGCACGGCGTGGAAGTCGAACGGATCCTGCTCGGCAACGGCTCGCACGAACTGCTGATGCAACTGGGCCAGGTGTTCGCGGGCGAGGGCGACGAAGTCGTGTTCTCGCGCTACGGCTTCGCGGTGTTCGCGCTGGCGACGCAATGCGCGGGCGCGATCGCGCGCGTGGTCGCCGCCTTGCCGAGCGACCACGCCAGCATGCCGTTGGGGCACGACCTCGACGGCATCATTGCCGCGATCACCCCGGCGACCAAGCTGGTGTACGTGGCCAATCCCAACAACCCCACCGGCACCTGGTTCGGCCGCGAGGCGCTGGAAGCCTTCGTCGCACGGATTCCCGCGCATGTCATCGTCGTCTTCGACGAGGCCTATGCGGAAATGGCGGATGCGCCGGACTACGCCAGCGCGCTGCCGCTGCTCGCGCGGCATTCCAACCTCGCGATCACCCGCACCTTCAGCAAGGCCTACGGCCTGGCGGGGCTGCGCGTCGGCTACCTGCTCGGCGCACCGGGGCTGGTCGCGGTGATGGAGCGCGTGCGCGAGAGCTTCAACGTCAACGGCCCCGCGCTCGCCGCCTGCGAAGCGGTGCTCGACGACACCGAGTACCTGCAGGAATCCCTGCGGCGCAATCGCGACGAACGCGCGTGGCTCGCGGTTGAACTGGCGCAGCGCGGCTTGCGCGTATTCCCGTCCCAGACCAATTTCCTGCTGGTCGAATTCGGCCCGAACACGGCGCTGGTCGAAGCCGCGCTGATCGCACAGGGCGTCGTGCTGCGGCCGATGGGCGGTTATGGCCTGGGCGATTGCCTGCGCGTCACCGTCGGCACCCACGACGAGAACGTGCGCCTGCTGGCGGCGCTGGATCAGGTCATCGGATGAGCGACGAAGTGCCTTCCAGCTGGATCGCCGCGCCGGGCCGCGCGCTCACCGGGACGATCCGCGTGCCGGGCGACAAGTCGGTGTCGCATCGCGCGGTAATGCTCGGCGCGATCGCCGAGGGCACCACGCGCATCGCGGGGTTCCTCGAAGGCGAGGACACCCGCGCCACCGCGCGCGTCTTCGCGCAACTGGGCGTCCGCATCGAAGCGCCCAGCGCCGGCGAGCGCATCGTGCACGGCGTCGGCCTGCACGGCCTGCGCGGCACCGATGGGGCGCTGGATTGCGGCAATGCCGGCACCGGCATGCGCCTGCTGGCGGGGTTGCTGGCGGCGCAGGCCTTCGACAGCACGCTGATCGGCGATGCCTCGCTGTCGAAGCGGCCGATGCGGCGGGTGATCGAGCCGTTGGCGACGATGGGCGCACGCATCGACAGCGAGCCCGACGGCCTGCCGCCGCTGCGCATCCACGGCGGCGCAGGCCTGCGCGGCGTGGAAACGACCACGCCGGTCGCCAGCGCGCAGGTGAAGTCCGCGCTGTTGCTGGCCGGCCTGTACGCCACGGGCGAAACCATCGTGCGCGAAGCGCATCCGACCCGCGACTACGCCGAGCGCATGCTCTCCGCCTTCGGCTGGCCGATCGAATTCGCGCCGGGGTTCGCGCGCTTGCGCGGCGGACACCGGCTGACGGCGATCGATGTCGACGTGCCGGCGGACTTCTCCTCGGCGGCGTTCTTCATCGTCGCAGCGACGCTGGTGCCGGGCTCGGAACTGCTGATCGAAGCCGTCGGCATGAACCCGCGACGCACCGGTTTGCTGGAAGCATTGCGCGCGATGGGCGCCGACATCCGCGAGCAGAACCGGCGCGAGCAGGGTGGCGAACCGGTGGCCGACCTGCTGGTCCGGCATGCGCCGCTGCACGGCATCGACGTGCCGGCGGCGATCGTGCCGGACATGATCGACGAGTTCCCGGCGCTGTTCGTGGCCGCCGCGTGCGCGCGCGGCCGTACCCGCGTCAGCGGCGCGGCGGAGTTGCGGGTCAAGGAATCCGATCGCATCGCCACGATGGCCGCCGGCCTGCGTGCGCTCGGCATCCGGGTCGAGGAGGCGCCGGACGGCGCGCTCATCGAAGGCGGGCGCCTGCAAGGTGGCGCCATCGACAGCCACGGCGACCACCGTATCGCGATGAGCTTCGCCGTGGCCGCGCAACTGGCCGCGGGCGAGGTGCGCATCGACGACGTCGCCAATGTCGCGACCTCGTTCCCCGGTTTCGTCGCGCTCGCGACCGGGGCGGGAATGGCACTACGCGATTGAGGCCGGCGCCGCGCGCAGCTGCGCCGATGCACCTCAGTTCTGGAAGCTGATCGGCACCTGCACGCGCCCGCTGGTCGGGCGTCCATCGGCCATGGCCGGGCGGAACCGCCAGCGGCGCACGGCATCCACCGCGGCACGGTCGAGATAGCGCGAACCGCTGCTGCGGGCGACGTCGACCGAGGTGGGGACGCCATCGGCGCCGATCTCCGCGCTCACCATCACCGTGCCCTGTTCGCCCCGGCGCAGCGACTGCGACGGGTACTTGGGTGCCGGCGTCGACACCGGTTGCGGTTGGGACGTGGCGACCGGGGCCGCGGGGCGAGGCGCGGGCGCCGTCGGTGCGACCGGCGGCGGCGCGGGCGGGGCGGTTTCGACCAGGCGCGGCTGCTCGTCACCAGCGTGCGGCTCGGATGCGGGCACGTCGCTGACGTCCTCCGAACCGGAGCCGGCGATGGGCGCGGGCAAGGGCGCGTACTGCGGACTCGCGGCCGTCGGTGCCGCCGGGCCAGCGCGGTAGAAATCGTTGTCGCCGCCACGCCAGACCAGCAGGAACAGCACCAGGCCGAGCACGAAAGCGCCGATTGCCCAGAGCAGGGCGCGTCGGGACGGGAGCCAGGCGGCGATGTCGAAGGGGCGATGGGGCGGTTGCGACGCGGCGGGACTGTTAGGCATGGCGGACAAGGTCGGGGGACGGTCCGATGGTGACCGGGGGCTTGTTAATAATTGGGCAATCCACGGAGCAAGCCTGCGATAATCGCGAGCTTCGTCACCTTTGCCCCCACCGCCTGCCATGCTCGACCCGACCCTGCTGCGCCAGAACCCCGCCGAACTCGCCACGCGCCTGCGCGACACCCGTGGCTTCGTGCTCGACGCCGCCGCGCTGGAATCGCTGGAAAGCGAGCGCAAGCAGATCCAGGTCCGCACGCAGGAGCTGCAGAACCTGCGCAATACCCGCAGCAAGGCGATCGGCCAGGCCAAGGCGAAGGGCGAGGACGTGTCCGCGCTGATGGCGGAAGTCGCCGGCTTCGGCGAGGAACTGAAGGCGTCCGAGGCGCGCCTGGAAGACATCCGTGGACAGATCGAAGCCATCGCCCTGGGCATTCCCAACATTCCGCACGAGTCCGTGCCGCTGGGCCAGGACGAGGCGCACAACGTCGAGCAGCATCGCTGGGGCACGCCGCGCGCGTTCGATTTCCCGGTCAAGGACCACGTCGAACTCGGCGCGCGCAACGGCTGGCTGGACGGCGACACCGCCGCCAAGCTCAGCGGCGCCCGCTTCACCGTGCTGCGCGGCCAACTGGCGCGCCTGCACCGGGCGCTGGCGCAGTTCATGCTCGACCTGCACGCCGGCGAGCACGGCTACCAGGAAACCAACGTGCCGCTGCTGGTCAACGCCGATTCGATGCGCGGCACCGGCCAGCTGCCGAAGTTCGAGGACGACCTGTTCGCCACGACCGTGGGCGAGGGCGAGCACGCGCACAGGCGTTACTTGATCCCGACTTCCGAAGTGCCGCTCACCAACATCGTGCGCGACGAGATCGTCGAAGCCGACGCGCTGCCGCTGCGGATGACCGCGCATTCGATGTGCTTCCGCGCCGAAGCCGGCAGCCACGGCCGCGATACGCGCGGCATGATCCGCCAGCACCAGTTCGAGAAGGTCGAGCTGGTGTCGATCACCGCACCGGACGAGAGCTACGCCGAGCACGAGCGCATGACCCGCTGCGCCGAAGTGGTGCTGGAAAAGCTCGGCCTGCCGTACCGCCGCGTGCTGCTGTGCACGGGCGACATGGGCTTCGCCGCGACCAAGACCTACGACCTGGAAGTCTGGCTGCCGTCGCAGGACACCTACCGCGAGATTTCCTCCTGCTCCAACTGCGAGTCGTTCCAGGCCCGTCGCATGCAGGCGCGCTGGCGCAATCCCGCGACCGGCAAGCCGGAACTGGTGCATACGCTCAATGGCTCGGGCGTGGCCGTGGGCCGCGCGCTGATCGCGGTGATGGAGAACTACCAGAACGCGGACGGTTCGATCACCGTGCCGGAAGCGCTGCGTGGGTACATGGGTGGCGCCGAACAGATCGCCTGACGCGATTGGGTTGACCGACTCCCAACGCTTCTCCCCGCATGCGGGGAGAAGCTGCCCGAAGGGCTGATGAGGGGAGGCGAGCGCCGCGAGTTCCAGAAGTGCTGCTTCGACATTCGACAAAAAAACGGGCCCGCAATGCGGGCCCGTTGCGTTTCCGGCGCAGGGGAGGGCGAGGAAACGCGGTTGCCGGATCAGGCCGCTTCGCGCAGCGGCTCGCGGATGGCAGCCTTCGCACCCGCCAGCGCATCGGCGCGGTGCTGCGGCGAATACGCCACGCCTTCGGCACGCACGAACTCGATGTCGGTCACGCCCAGGAAACCGAACACCTGGCGCAGGTAGGCTTCCTGGAAATCGGCCGGGCTGTCGTCGCCGTAGAGGCCGCCGCGACCGCTCGCGATCACCACGCGCTTGCCCTTGGCCAGCCCCTCGGGGCCGTTCTCGGTGTAGCGGAAGGTGCGACCGGCCACGGCCACGCGGTCGATCCACGCCTTCAGGGTGGAGGGCACGCTGAAGTTGTACATCGGCGCGCCGATCACGATGACGTCGCTGTCGAGGAACTGGGTGAGGGCCTGTTCGCCGGCTTCGGCGACGGCCTGGTCGACCTTGGCCAGGACCGGGCCGGTCAGGTGGGGCAGCGGCGCGCTATCCAGGTCGCGGTAGCTGACCTTCAGGCCAGGCACGGCGTCCTGCCAGCGTGCGACTATGGCGGAAGTGAGTTCACGGGTTACGGAGCCGGCGCCAGTGGCGGCGGAGTCGATATGCAACAGCTTCATGGGTCTCTCCACTTGGATGCGGCCGGTAGCCGCCTTGGACGCCACTTTCTACTGTTGCGTGGATAGGATAAAGCAGGTCTAATACCACTGACTGTTCTGATTTCGGGATAATGGCCATGCAGGACCTCAACGACCTCTATTACTTCGCCGCCGTGGTGGATCACCAAGGCTTCGCCGCCGCCGAACGCGCGCTGGGCATCCCCAAGTCGCGCCTCAGCCGCCGCATCAGCCAGCTCGAGACGGACCTGGGCGTGCGCCTGCTGCAGCGTTCGACGCGCCGCTTCGCCGTCACCGAAGTCGGCCACAGCGTGTATCGCCACGCGCAATCGATGCTCGCCGAGGCGCAAGCCGCGCGCGAAGTCGTCGATCGCCTCAGCGCGGAGCCGCGTGGCGTGATCCGAGTGAGCGTGCCGGTGGGAATGGCGCAACAGCAGATGCCGAAGCTGTTGCCGGAATTCCTCGCCAAGTTCCCGCAGGTGCGCGTGCAGTTGCATGTCAGCAACCGCCGCGTCGACATCATCAACGAAGGCATCGACGTCGCCCTGCGCGTGCGCAACCGCCTCGACGACGACGGCAGCCTGGTGATGCGCAACTTCGGCCAGATCCAGGAGCTGCTGGTGGCCAGCCCGGGCTACCTCAAGCGCATGGGTCGGCCGACCAATCCCGACGATCTCGCCCAGCACGTGACGCTGAGCATGAACGAGGACGAGGCGCACCAGCGCTGGGAGCTGCACGGCCCCAACGGCGAGGTGCGCCGCGTCGAACTGAAGCCGCGCGTGGCCGGCTTCGACTTCCCGATGCTGATGGCGCTGGCGACGCAGGGCGTCGGCATCACCATGCTGCCCGAAACCGTGTGCGCCGAAGCCGTGCGCAATGGCGAACTGGAAGTGGTGCTGCCGGATTGGCGCCTGCCGCAGGGCATCTTCCACGCCGTGTTCGCATCGCGCCGCGGGCTGCTGCCGGCGGTGCGGGTGTTCATCGACTTCCTCGCCGAACGCGTGCCGCCGATGGTGGAAGCCGCGCGGCTGCAGTGCGGCGACATTCCCGGCCCATGCCCGCAGGGCTTGAAGAAGGGCGAAAAGAAGGGCAGCCAGGAAGCCGAAGCCGCGGACGCGCCTGCAACCAAAGGCAAGCGCAAGCCGCGCGAGCACAGCGCCGAACCGGCGTGAGAGAATGCGCGCCCCGCGTTGGCGGGGCATGCCCGCGCCAACGGGGGCATGCACGCTCGCGTCGCGCGACGTGACAGAACAACGGAAGTGTGGCCGAGCGGTTTAAGGCACCGGTCTTGAAAACCGGCGTGGTAGCGATACCACCGTGGGTTCGAATCCCACCGCTTCCGCCACGATCACGAACTTGCGATCCCGCGGATGGGCTAGCTGTCCCACTCCAGCGGGCCGATGCGGTCCAGCACGTCCATCTGCCACGCGTCGCCGCGGGTGATCTGCTCGCGGATGGCGTAGCCGGAAGGGCCGCTGAAGGTGTTGAGTCGTCGCGAGATCAACTTGCCGGGCTGGCCCAGTTCATCGGGCGTGCGTTCTTCGCTGAAGATGCCGATGGCATCCATCCCGCGGACGTCATCGCGCCTGGGGGTGAGTCGCACGCTGTATCGGACGGTGCAATGTGGCATGGCGAGAAATACTGCGCCCAAGCCGCACGCAATTGAGGGCTGAACAGGCGCATCACCCAACCGGGTGAACGTGTCCGTGGCGTGGAAAACCGTCAGGAAACCGCGTTCAAGCTTCCACGCTGACATCCGCATACCCGGCTTCGCGCAACGTCGCGACGACCCTGTCTACGATCGCGTCGTCGCGGGAGATCCTGTTCCTTCCGAGCAGCTTTTCGGCAAAGGAGCGCTGGCGCTCCAGCATCACGTGCCACTCGCCCTGGTTGGGACGCTGCGGGTCTTCGTCGGAGTTGCCGGCCACGCACATCAGGTAGGTGATGCCCTGGTACTCGGCCTGGTTCGCCCAGCCGAAATCCTCCATGCAGATCACGTCGGCCTGCACGCCGGCCGCGGGCAGGGCCGCGACCAGCCAGCGCGAGAAGTCTTCGCCGAAGCAGCAATCGTTGATGAAATCGGGACCGACGATCGACAGGTTGAAGCGATCCGTCCTGCAGGTGATGTCGATGATCACGAAGCGTCCCCAGTGCTCTGCCCAGCGTCGGAGCATAGGAAGGCGGCCATCGCGTCAGCAAGTCGTCGCGGCTCCCGGAGCAAGGCAGCACTAGGCGTACGACCGCGCCTTGCCGCGGGCTGCGTCGCGTTCCGCCAATCCCTGACCTGTGGCACGCAATACCGGCAGGCTTCCGCCATACTTGCCCGTAGGTTCCCGCACGTGCCGCCAATGGATATCGCCGCCGCCACTCCCGTCGAAGACCTTGCCCCCACGCTGCAGCGACTGCGCCAGGCGTGGCAGCAGCGGCGCCCCGATTACACGCAGCGGCGCGACGACCTGCAGCGCCTGCGTGCGGCGTTCCATGCGCGCCTGGACGACATGGCCGCGGCGGTGAGCGCCGACTTCGGCCATCGCTCGACCCATGAGAGCCTGCTCGCCGACGGCATGACCGTGCTGGCCGAGCTCGACCACATGCTCGCCAACCTGCGCCGCTGGATGAAGCCGCAACGTCGCGGCGTGGGCTGGCGCCTGTGGCCGGCGAGCGCGCAGGTGCGGCATGTGCCGCTGGGCGTCGTCGGCGTGATCGGCCCGTGGAACTACCCGGTCAACATCTCGCTGGTGCCGCTGGCGACCGCCATCGCCGCCGGCAACCACGTCTACCTCAAGCCGTCGGAGTACAACCCGCGCACCAACCAGTTCCTGCGCGAGCTGCTCACCGAGGTTTTTCCGGAAGACCGCGTCGCCATGGCCGTGGGCGGTGCCGACGTCGCGGCGGCGTTCGCGTCGCTGCCGTTCGACCACATCATGTTCACCGGTTCGACTGCGGTGGGTCGCAAGATCATGGCGGCCGCGGCGCCGAACCTGACGCCGGTGACGCTCGAACTCGGCGGCAAGTCGCCGGCAGTGGTCGGCGCCGACGCGCCGATGGCAACCACGGCGACACGCATCGCCACCGGCAAGCTGTTCAACGGCGGGCAGACCTGCATCGCGCCGGATTACGTGCTGGTGCCGGAGTCGCGCCGCGACGAATTCGTGCAGGCATTGCGCAACGAAGTGACATCGCGCTACCCGGACATCGAACACAGCCCCGACTACACGACGATCATCAACGAAGGCAATTACCGCCGTCTGCGCGGCTACCTGGACGATGCGCGCGCCCGCGGCGTGGACGTCGTGCCGCTGGTGCAGCTGAAGGATCCGCAGCAGGCCGAATCGCGGCGCTTGCTGCCGCCGACGCTGGTGATGCAGCCGGGCGACGATGCGAAGGTGATGCAGGAGGAGATCTTCGGGCCGATCCTGCCGATCCGCACCTATCGCCGCTTCGATGAAGTGATCGACTACATCAACGCGCACGACCGGCCGCTCGCGCTGTACCACTTCGGCCACGATCGCGACGAGATCGAACGCCTGCTCGGCAACACCGTTGCCGGCGGCGTGTGCATCAACGAGACCCTGCTGCAGTACGCCTGCAGCAACCTGCCGTTCGGCGGCGTCGGTGCGAGCGGCATGGGCCAGTACCACGGCCACGATGGCTTTGTGACCTTCAGCAAGGCGATGCCGGTGCTGCGGCAGTCGCGCTGGACGTTATCGGACCGGTTGAAGCCGCCTTACGGCGGCTTCCCGGCCAAGCTGATCAAACTGCTGTTGCGCTGATCACTTCGCGGTGGTCGACGACGTCGTAGCGGACGCGGACTCGGCGTCCCAGCGGCGCAGCGCGGCTTCCACGGCATCGACGCCGCGCGCGGCGGCATTGGCGTCGACCTGCGCCAGCGTGTCGCCGTCGGTGTGGATGACCTGCATCACCTTGGGCATCGCCTTGGGCGTCTTGCCGGCGTAGGCATCGAGGATGCCGGTGATCTCGTCGGCGCCGATCAGCGAGTACGACACGGCGGGCCAGCCGGACTTGAGGAAGGCGAGGTGGTCGGTCGGCGGGTACTGCTCGCCGGCCGAGAGCTTCAGGCCGATGCTCTTCGTTGCATCCTGGCTTGCGCGCGTGAGCGCGCCTTCGGCGTCCGGCGTCATCATCCACACCGTGTCGCCCCAGGCGAACACGTCGAAGTTCACGTACAGCGTCGGCTTGTCCTTGCCCGCGGCCACGTAGGCCTTGGAGCCGAGCAGGCCTTTTTCCTCGAGGTCCCAGAACGCGACCGCGACGCGATGGTTCGCAAGCGGCCTGGCCTTCAACCGCTCGGCGAGCGCCAGCACGGTGGCGCTGCCCGAGGCGTTGTCGGTCGCGCCTTCGCCCTTGCTGACCTGGTCCGAATGCGCGCCGAGCAGCAGCAGCGGCGCACCGGTATCGCCGCTGACGGCGGCGAGGATGTTGGTGCCGTGCTGTCCGTCGATCTCGAACGGGACGTTGGCCCAACGGATGCCGAGCGTATCCAGGCGCTTGCCGATGGCGGTGCGGCGGCCCTGCGACGCGTCGGCATCGGCGATGGCGCTGACGTCGGCCAGCCATGCCTTCGCCGCGGTGGATGCCGGTGCCGGAGCGGTCTCCGGGACGGGGCGCGCGCAGGCGGGCAGGGCGAGGGTACAGGCGAGGAGGGCAAGCTCGAGGTGGCGGCGCATCGGATGTCCGTGGTGCGGGCGAAGGATGCGGCAAGTTTGCGTGGATTCGCGCGCCGTGTCCCGTGTCCCGGGGACGGTTGTGCGGGGCATCGGCTCCGGGCTACGCTCCGGCCAGGAGTTTCATTTCAGGGTGGACCAAGGATGGGTATTCGCGTCTTGATCGTGGACGACCACGCGCTGGTGCGCGCAGGCATGCACATGATCCTGTCGGCACAGGCCGACATCGAAGTGGTCGGGGAAGCGGAAAGCGGCGAAGCCGCATTGCCGTTGATCCGCAGGCTGAAACCCGACGTGGTCCTCTGCGACCTGCACCTGCAGGGCCTGAGCGGGCTCGAAGTCACCGAACGCATCGCCCAGGGCGGCCATGGGCCGCGGGTGATCATCGTTTCGGTGCTTGAAGACGGTCCGATGCCGCGGCGGCTGATCGAAGCCGGAGCCTCCGGCTACGTCGGCAAGGGCGGCGACGCGCAGGAACTGCTGACGGCAGTGCGCGAGGTCGCGCGCGGCAAGCGCTACCTCGCCAGTTCCGTCGCCCGGAGCATGGCGCTGTCGGGCCTCGACGGCAGCGCGAAGCCGGTCGATGCACTCACCGCACGCGAACTGGAGGTCGGCTTGTTGCTGGCACAGGGCATCCGCCAGCACGACATCGCGCAACGATTGAGCCTGAGCGCGAAGACGATCAACACGCACAAGTCGCGGCTGTTTTCCAAGCTCGGCATCGGCGACACGGTCGCGCTGGTGCGCCTGTTGCGTCAGCACGGCATGCTGGATCCGGCGACGGCGTAAGCGTCGCGCGGATCGGGTGCGTGGCCCGAACCTAGTTAGAACCGAATCGAAGCTGGAAACAGAAACGGCCGCAACTGCGGCCGTTCTGCTTTGCGGAGTGCGGACCAGGCGCGCTTACACGCGCTGGTTGTCGCTGTCCTGGCTGGCGACCTTGGCCGCGGCATCGGCCGGGGCGGGCGCGAGCGGTTGCGGCACGTCGTCGAACAGGCCGGCGGTGCGCGGCAGTTCCTCGATCGGCAGCTGCGAGGCCGCGGCGGCCGCCGGCTCCTCATCGATGCCCACCGATGCGGTCGCCGCCGGTTCGACTTCGGCGCTGACGTTCGCAGCGACATGGCCGCTGTCGCCCGGCAGCGCATTGGTCAGCGCGCCGGTGTCGGGGCGTTCGTCGATGTCGATGACGACGTCGGTGACGACTTCCGCTTCCACTGCTTCCGGTGCCGGCACGATAGCGGGTTCGATCGCTTCGTCCGTGACCACGACAGCCTGCTCCTGATCGGCATTCGTCGGCGCAACCGTTGCGGCGGCAACGCGGACGGCGGGTGTCGATTCGACTTCGCCAACGGCTTCAGCGGCGACGTCGGCCGGGGTCTTCTGCGCGGGGGCAGGGGCCGCGGCAACCGGCGCCTTCACCGGCAACGCGTCGATCGCCGTGGCAACGGCGGCCGCCAGCGGCGCGGCGGCGAGCGGTGCCGGCAGCGGCTTGGCGGGCGCGATGTCGTCGAAGTCGAACTCCGGCTGCGAACGCTGGACCCGGGCAGGCGCGGCTTCATCATCGATTTCGATGACGAGCTCTTCGCCCTCGTCGGCATCCGTATCGTCGCCGGCCATCAGGTCGTCGAACGCGCCTTCGTCCTGGGCTTCGCCCGCGGCCAGTGCGCCGGCTTCGCCCGCGGCACCGCCACGACGACGACGACGACCACCACGACGGCCACGACGACGACGGCCGCTGCCTTCGCCTTCGGCACCGGCGGCGGACGGTGCGTCCGCTTCGGTTACGGGTGCAGTGGCAGCCACGATCGAAGTCGCTTCGACCTGCACGACCGCAAGGTTGTCGGCGGCAATGGCGGCGGCGCTTGCGGCAACCGGTGCGGCGACGGTCAGTTCAGGCGACGGCGCTGCGCTCGTTTCCGGCTTGGCCGACTCCTGCCTGGCCTGCTGCGGATCGCGCGGCGGTCGCTGCTGCTGTTGCGCACGCTCCTCGTTCTGCTGGCGCGGCGCATTCTGCTTCTGCGGCTGTTGCTGCTGCTTCGGCTGTTGCGGCTTCTGCTGCTGCTCCAGCTTCTGCTCCTGCTTCTGCTGGGGCTGCTGCTTCTGCAGCGACGATTGCTGCTGCTTGGGCTGCTGCTGTTGCTGCGGGCCACGGCGCTCGTCACGACGCTCCTCGCGGCGGTCGCGGCCCTGCTTGCCGTTGCGGCGCTCCTGTCCGTCACGACGCTGGTTGCGGTCGCCACGATCCTGGCCACGGCCTTGCGGCGTGCGTTCAGAAGGCGCGGCGTCAACCGTGATCGGCTTGCTGCCGCGGAAGAAACCGAGGATGCGGTCGACGATGCCGACCGACGCCTGCGGGGCCGCCACGGGCGCAGGCGCGGCTACCGGGGCGACCGGCGTCTCGCGCACTTCACGCGGCTCGCGCAGCGGCGCCGGCGAGGCCGGCTTGACGTTGGTCACCGCCGGCAATGCCGGGATGTTGAGGTGGGCCTTGGTCAGCGCGTGCGTCGGCAGCTTGCGCGGCGTGCCGCGGTGGTAGCTGGGCTTGCTCGACTCTTCGCCGAGTTCGTTCTCGCGGATGCGGGTGACTTCGTAGTGCGGCGTGTGCAGCTGCTCGTCGGCGACGATCACGATCGGCGCGTCGTGGCGCTTCTCGATCTCGGTGAGCGCGCGGCGCTTCTCGTTGAGCAGGTAATTGGCGATCTCGGTCGGCGCCTGCACCAGCACCTGGCCGGTGTTCTCCTTCATCGCGTGCTCTTCGGCCAGGCGCAGGATCGACAGCGACAGCGATTCGACGCTGCGCATGCGGCCATGGCCTTCGCAGCGCGGGCAGACGATCTGGCTGGATTCGCCCAATGAGGGCCTCAGGCGCTGGCGCGACATCTCCATCAGGCCGAAGCGCGAGATGCGGCCGAGCTGGACGCGGGCGCGGTCCTGCTTGAGGGCGTTCTGCAGGCGGTTTTCGACCTCGCGCTGGTGTTTGTTCGACGCCATGTCGATGAAGTCGATCACCACCAGGCCGCCGAGGTCGCGCAGGCGCAGCTGGCGGGCGGCTTCTTCGGCCGCTTCCAGGTTGGTGTGGAACGCGGTTTCCTCGATGTCGCCGCCCTTGGTGGCGCGCGCCGAGTTGACGTCGATCGCGGTCAGCGCTTCGGTCTGGTCGATGACCAGCGCGCCGCCGGAGGGCAGGCGGACTTCACGCTCGTAGGCGTTCTCGATCTGCGATTCGATCTGGAAGCGGTTGAACAGCGGCGTGTCGTCGGTGTAGTGCTTCAGCTTGCGCTGGTTGTGCGGCATCACCTGTTCGACGAACTCGCGCGCCTCGGCATACATCTCCGGGGTGTCGACGAGGATCTCGCCGATGTCCGGGCGCATGTAGTCGCGCAGGGCGCGGATGATCAGGCGCGATTCGGCGTAGATCAGGAACGGCGACGGCTTGCTCAGCGCCGCTTCGGCCACCGACTTCCAGACCTGCAGCAGGTAGTCGAGGTCCCACTGCAGTTCTTCGGCATCGCGGCCGACGCCGGCGGTGCGGATGATCACGCCCATGTCGTCGGGGATGGTCAGCTTGTCCATCGCCTCCTTGAGGGCGGCGCGGTCGTCGCCCTCGATGCGGCGCGAGACGCCGCCGGCGGTGGGCGAGTTCGGCATCAGCACCATGTAGCGGCCGGCCAGCGAGATGAACGTGGTCAGGGCCGCGCCCTTGTTGCCGCGTTCTTCCTTGTCGACCTGGACGACGATTTCCTGGCCTTCCTTCAGCAGCTCCTTCAGGCCGGCCTTGTTGTGGTCGACGCCGGGCTGGAAGTAGTCGCGGGAAATTTCCTTCAGCGGCAGGAAGCCGTGGCGCTCGGCGCCGTAGTCGACGAAGGCCGCTTCGAGGGAGGGTTCAAGACGGGTGATCTTGCCCTTGTAGATGTTCGACTTCTTCTGTTCCTTCGACGGCTGTTCGATGTCGATGTCGTACAGGGTCTGGCCGTCGACGATGGCAACGCGCAGTTCTTCCGCCTGCGTCGCGTTGATCAGCATTCGCTTCATTGTTGCGTCCTCACGCGCTTGTCCCCGCCCGAAGGCAGGCCGCGCGGAACGCCGTGGGCGTTTCGCCTCTGGATACCGCAAGCCGACTGGCGCCGAGACAACCCGGCTGCCGAGATGGCTGACCGCGCGTGACGCGCCGTCGGCTTCAATTTCCAGCGCTACGACACCACGGCAGACCGCGGGAGCGCTTGTTGTTTCTGTTCCATAAGGCCGGCGACCTTGAAGCCGGAACCGGATCGGACGGAGGTGAGCCGGCCCTTGCCGTCGCTCGTTTCCTCGGTGCGCCGCTTCCCGCTCCCGTCGCACGGGGCGTTGTTCATCTCGCGGTGGTTTGACCCGCCGGGCGTGATCGGGTTCCGCCGGGCCGTCGCTGCTAACATGGCTGCCCCCAGGGCAGTGGTCAGGCGCGGACCGGATCGCAGGAGCGGGGCTTTCGGCCCCATTGCTCTCTGGAGCGCGATGCGCTCTTCGAAAGCCATGCCTCCGGATGACCGGGGGTTGTGGCAACTCCAGCGAAATCAAAACCTTATCTCGCGCCCGCAGTGTAGCAGACTCACACATCCGATGACCCGTTCAGACACCCCTGCCGCGCCCTCGACCGGCGCCCGTACCGTTCGCGTGCCCGACGACCGCGACGGCCAGCGCCTCGACAACTTCCTGCTGGGCCAGCTCAAGGGCGCTCCGCGCTCCCTGGTCTACAAGCTGGTGCGCTCCGGCCAGGTGCGGGTGAACGGCGGCCGGGCCAAGGCCGAACGCAAGCTGGCCGCGGGCGACGAGGTGCGGATCCCGCCCGTCCGTCTCGGTGAAGCCAGCGACAAGGGAACGCCGCCGGCCGGCTTCCTCAAGGCCATGGAGGCGGCCATCGTCTTCGAGGACGCCCGCCTGCTGGTCCTGAACAAGCCCTCCGGCGTTGCCAGCCATGGCGGCAGCGGCATCTCCTTCGGCGCGATCGAGACCATGCGCGCGCTGCGCCCGAACCTGTCGCTGGAGCTGGTGCACCGCCTCGACCGCGACACCTCCGGCCTGCTGGTCATGGCCAAGAAGCGCTCGGCGCTGACCGAACTGCAGGCGCTGATGCGCGAGGATCCGGCCGAAGGCGGGGGCATCACCAAGCGTTACCTGGCGCTGCTGACCGGACGCATGCCCGACGGCGTCATGACCGTGGACGCGCCGCTGCACGTCGGCCTGCGCCAGGGCGGCGAGCGCCACGTGCAGGTGAACCCGGATGGCAAGCCTTCGCTGAGCCATTTCCGGGTGCTGGAACGCCGCGGTGGCCAGTCGTACTGCGAAGTGCGGATCGAAACCGGCCGCACCCACCAGATCCGTGTCCACGCGCAGCACATCGGCCATCCGATCGCGGGCGACGACAAGTACGGCGAAGCCGATATCAACAAGCGCCTGCGCGAACAGATCGGGCTGAAGCGGCTGTTCCTGCATGCGTCGACGCTGGAATTCGCGCTCGACGGCGGCAAGGCGCCGTACCTGCTCAATGCACCGCTGGTGCCGGAGCTGATCGACGTGCTGGATCGGTTGGGCTGATCGCACCGGGCGTGCCTTGCGCAGCGGTGTAGCGCCTTGCCGTGCTCGGTGACGAGCGCGGTTCATGCCGATCGATGCCGGTTACGGGCAGCCGCCTACAGGTACTGGTTGCACTCGTCCGGCGGCGGATTCGGCGGGGTGAACTTCACCGGCACCTGCAGTTTGCTGGTGGTCGGCTGGCCGCGAACCGTGGCGGGGCGGAACTTCCACTCCCGCACGGCTGCCACGGCTGCTTCGTCCAGCGTCGCGTTGCCGCTGCTGGACACGATCTCCACCTTCACCGCATAGCCGTTCGCGGCCAGCGCCACGTTGAGCAGCGCGGTGCCGCCGACCTGTCGGCAGGCGAGTTCCGGCGGGTAGTCGGGCGGCGGAGTTTCCTGCGCCATCGGCGGTGTCGGTGCCGGCGGGGCGGGCGCCTCCGGCTGTTGCGCACCCTGCTGGCAGGCAGACAGCAGCGCCGCGCATGCCAGCGCGGGCAGCAGGTGCAAGCGGTTGCGGCGATGCGATGCAGGCTGGCCGGACATGGGGTCTCCTCAGCGCATCAGCGCTTCGGTCTTTGCCGCGCAGATGAAGTCGTTCTCGCTCAGGCCACCGACGTCGTGCGTGGAGAAACGCACCACGCAACGGTTGTAGTGCACGCCGAGGTCGGGGTGGTGGTCTTCGCGATGGGCCATGTAGGCCAACGCGTTCACGAAGGCCATGGTCTCGTAGTAGTTGCCGAAGCCGAAGGTCTTGCTGAGGGCGTGGCCGTCCTCGATCAGCTCCCAGCCGGGCACTTCGGGCAGCAGTTCGCGCACGCGCGCCGTGCTGAGCTTGTGTTCGCTACCGCGGCGCGGCAGGCAATGGGCCTGGGCAAGGGGGACGAGATCGCTCATGGTTACCTTCCGGGGCTGGAACAACCGGTGCGTCCGACTGAACGAAAACGCATCCGCGGGTGTCGTAGGGTAGGCACGTGGCGGCTTAAGGCCGCGTGGACCCCGTTAGAATAGCCCGTCGATCCGTATTTCCCGAATCCGCGCGCCGCTGCCGTTCCGAATGCTGGCCACGCGGGATTCCCAAAGGCCGCAATGATCAATATCTCCGACTCCGCCCAGAGCCACTTCCGCAAGCTTATCGAGCGCGAAGCGCTGCCCGGCCTCGGCGTGCGCCTGTCGGCCGTCAATCCTGGAACCGCGCGTGCCGACGTACGCCTCGAGTTCGCCGAACCCGGCGACCTGCAGGGCGACGAATGGGCGGTGGACTGCGAGGGCTTCACCGTCTGGTTGGATGCCGCCAGCGTGAGCTATCTCGACGGCGCGGAAATCGATTACGAAACCCGCACCACCGGCGGCCAGCTGCAGATCCGCGCGCCGAAGATCAAGGGGCAGGCACCCGCCGATTCGGCGTCGCTGGTCGAACGCGTGCACTGGATCGTCGAGAACGAGATCAACCCGCAGCTCGCGGCGCACCGCGGCAACGTCGCCGTGCAGGAAGTGACCGCCGAGGGCGTGGTGCTGCTGCGCTTCGGCGGCGGCTGCCACGGTTGCGGCATGGCAGACGTGACGCTGAAGCAGGGCATCGAGAAGACGCTGCTGGAGAAGGTGCCCGGGGTGACCGCGGTGCGCGATGCGACCGACCACGACACCGGCGCGGCGCCCTACATCCCGCGAGACGCGGCGTAAGCGGGGCCGCGGCGCTTGTTTACCGCCGCCGACCTGATCCTTGCCCTGCAGCGAAGGCTGCAGCTCGTTGCTCCCCATCTCCGTCGTCCGCCGGGTGAATTCCCGCCGGGCTGGCAACAGTGGTTCGCCGCCATGCCCGCGCGCCTCGGCGCGATCACGGGCGCGACCGCGCAGGCGATCGTCGACGTCCTGTTGCAGCGCCCATTGGCGGAGCGTCCGCGCCGCGTCGGTGAACTCACGCGCTGGCAGGCCTTCAATACGCTGTGGCGGCAGCAGTGGCATCCGGCCGAGCCGGAGGACCGCAAGGTGCGCTGGTTCGCCGGCATCTTCAGCGCGCTGTGGCACATCGTCTTCGGCATCCTCCTGCTGTGGTTCTGGTACACGCAGATGCAGTACATCGAGGAGGCGAGCAAGCGTCGCGGCGAAGACGTGGTGCAGGTCGAATTCATCGGCCGTGGCGCGCCGGAAGAAGTCGGCGGTGGCGAAACCCAGGAGCCGCTGGACGAAACCGAGGCGGCGCTTGCGATCGAGCAGGCGGCCGCCGCGCAACAGGAACCCGAAACGCCGACGGCCGAACCGCCGCCGACCGCGGTTGCGCAGCCCACGATCACGGCGCCGCTGCCGCAGGTCGAACAACGCGACGTGCCCGAGCCGCAGGTGCCGCCAACGCCGCCGGCGCAACAGGATGTCGCGGTCAGCGCGCCGGCGCCGGACGCCAGCGACTTCGTGCTCACCGCGCCGACGCCGCGGGTGGCGCAGCCGCAGATCCGTGTGCCGCAGATGCAAGCGCCCACCGCGCCGCTGCAGGCCGTGGAAGTGCCCGAGCCCGTGCAGCCGATCCAGCGTGAAGTAGCGCAGCGTCCGATCGCGGCGCCGCAGCTGGCGTCGCGCATTCCCGAAGTCGCGCAGCGCGAGATTTCCGCGCCGGTCGCACGTCCGCAGTTGCCGCAGGTGCGCACGCCGGCCATCGCGCAGCCCAGCGTGCGCGCGCCGGAAGCGACCGTGCGCTCACGCGATGTGCCGACGCCGTCGACGCGGGCACCGACTGCGGCTTCGTCGGCTGCCGCGCCGGCCGCGACAGTGTCGGCTTCAAGCACCACCGCAGCGACGGCCACCACGAAGCCGGCCGCCAGCGGCACCACGCCCAACGCGGCGAAACCCAGCGGCGCCGCGCCCACCACCGCGAGCAGCGGGCAGGGCCCGAAGCCGGTCACTGCGCCCGGCGGGTTCCCGACCCCGGCCAAGTCCGACGACTGGGGTGCGTCGACACGCAACGTGCCGGGCGGGCAACGCGGCGAGCCCCACGGCCTGTACAACGCCGAAGGCGGGCCGCGCCTGACGGAGCGGCCGATCAACACCGGCCAGCCGCCGGGAACGCTCGACGACCGCATCGTCGACCTCGACCGCTCCGGCACCTGGTTGAAGCGCAAGCCGACGGACTACGAGCCGACCACGTTCGACAAGTACTGGCGCCCGAACGAAACGCTGCTGGCCGAATGGGTCCGCAAGGGCATCAAGAAGATGGCGATCCCGATCCCGGGAACCAGCAAGAAGATCGAGTGCGTGGTTTCGATCCTCGCGCTGGGCGGCGGTTGCGGCATCTCCGATCCGAACCTCAACGACCAGCCCGCGGAAGCGCGGCCGCCGCCGGACATTCCGTTCAAGCCGCACCTGCAGGAAGACAACGGCAGCGTGAAGCCCAAGGACGGCGGGTAGGGCCCGCAACTCGCGTCTGTAACCGGACGCGACGTGCAGAACGGACGGAAAAAGAAAAGGCCCGCAATCGCGGGCCTTTTGGTATTGCTTCGGTGCTGCGCTTACTGCACGCCGTGCAGGTCGCGGAGGTTGCCGGTGCGCGAACCGAAGTAGGCGCCGAGGTCGGCGACCTGCTGATCGGTCAGGTCTGCAGCCTGGCTCGACATCAGCGCGTGTTCGCGCTTGCCGTCGCGGTAGGCCTGCAGGGCGTGGGCGACGTAATCGCCGTACTGGCCGGCCAGCTTCGGGTAGGCCGCGTCGATCGGTGCGTTGCCTTCGGCGCCGTGGCAGTCCACGCAGGACTGGCCGGTCTTGGCGTTCTTGGTGGCGGCCAGCGCTTCGCCGGCGGCGATGTTGCCGGCCGGAAGGCCCGCCGACGAGGACTGCGCGTGCGCTTCTTCGGCAGCGGCTTCGTGGCCGGCTTCTTCTTCCGCCGGCTTGCTGCAGCCGGCCAGGGCGATGGAAGCGAGCAGGGCGATGGCGATGATCTTCTTCGTCATGGGGTGGCTGCTCACTTCAGGCTCGACAGGTAGGCGGCGATGTTGGCGATGTCCTGGTCAGAGAAGCTCTGCGCCTGGGCCTGCATCGTGGGGTGCTTGCGCGTGCCCTTCTTGTATTCGGTGAGGGCGTTGAGCAGGTACTGCTCCGACTGCCCGCCGATACGCGGCACGTGGTAGCTCGGGTAGGCGTTCTTGTAGCCGGTGATGCCGTGGCAGCCCTGGCAGGTATAGGCGAGCCCCTTGCCCGCGGCCGCATCGCCCTTGATGGCCGGGGCGGCGGCCGGAGCGGCAGCGGCAGGTGCGGTCGTCGCCGCGGTGGTGGTGGCCGGCTCCTGCTTCGGTTCGTCGGCGAAGGCGACGGCCGTGGTCAGGGCGAGGCAGGCGGCGATCATCAGCGGTCGCATCATGTAATCCGCACTCTCGAAAGGCTGTGGGTGGTGGGAATCGTCGTGCCGCCGTTCCGATGTCCCCGGGGGCGCACAAGTCGGCAAGTATAGCCGCGCGCGTCGATTCGACGAAACGCCGCGTCGAATCCGAGTCCGAATCGATGCAACCCGGCACCGCCATCGCGCATCAACGTGGGGTACCGCCAGCGACGAGCGGAGGCCTTCGCGCGGTCCGACCAACGGCCCCGCGGACTCCGTGGCGGCAGTCACCATGACCTTCGGCGGATGGCTGTCCCTTGGGCAGGTGATATACCTACATACAACACCGGCATACAGCCAGAAAGCAGCCGGGAATGCCTTCAAAAAGCCCCTTTCAACCGTTGCCCCCAGGGACCGACCCCATGCGCCAGACCCTATTCCGCCCCGTACTTTCCAAGGTGCCCGTCGTACTTACCGGCCTGCTCGTGACCGGGGTGCTGGCCATGACCGCCTGCAAGGGCGGCGGTGGCGGTGAGGCCGCCGCCGATGGCAAGGACCCGAAGAAGAAGGGCCCGGAGGCCATCCCGGTCGAAGTCGCCCAGGCCTCGCGCCGCGCGGTGGCCGCCAGCTACACCGGCACCGCCCCGCTGGAAGCCCGCGCCGAAGCCCAGGTGATCGCCAAGGTCTCCGGCGTCGCCCTGCAGGTGCTGGTCGAGGAAGGCCAGTACGTCCACGCCGGCCAGACCCTGGTCCGCCTGGACTCGGCGCGCACCGCGCTGGTTGCGGCGCAGAGCGCCGCGCAGATGCGCAAGCTCGAAGCCAACTACACGCGTTCCAAGCAACTGGGCGACCAGAAGCTGATGAGCGCCAACGACATCGACCTGCTGCGTTACGACCTCGAGAACGCCCGCGCCGCCAACAAGGCCGCGAACCTCGAGCTGCAGTACGCCAACGTCACCGCGCCGATCTCCGGCGTGATCGCCTCGCGCTCGATCAAGGCGGGCAACTTCGTGCAGATCAACACGCCGATCATGCGCATCGTCGACGTGTCGCGCCTGGAAGCGGTCCTCAACGTGCCCGAGCGTGAACTGGCGACGCTGACGTCCGGCTTGCCGGTGCAGCTCGCGGTCGACGCGCTGCCGGGCAAGACCTTCACCGGCAAGGTGGATCGCGTCGCCCCGGTGGTGGACTCGGGCAGCGGCACCTTCCGCGTGGTCTGCGCCTTTGCCGATGGCGAGGCGCTGCGTCCGGGCATGTTCGGTCGCATCAAGATCGATTACGACCAGCGCGCCGATGCGCTCGTCGTCCCGCGCACCGCGCTGCTCGAGGACGAAGCCGATCCGGCCGTGTTCGTCGTGCGCAACAAGAAGAGCGCGCGCGTGCCGGTCAAGCTGGGCTACATGGACGGCGAATGGGCCGAAGTCCGCAGCGGCGTCAAGCAGGGCGACCAGGTCGTGGTCGCCGGCAAGGCCGCGCTGCGCGACGGCACCGACGTGCAGGTGATCGGACAGCCGGGCGCCAAGGCGCAATCCGGCACGCCCGCTACCGCGACCGCACAGCGCTGACCGGAGGCGCCCCTCGTGAGCCATACCTCGCAAGCGTCATCGGGGTTGATCGAGTTCGCCACGCGCCGCCGCGTCACGGTGGCGATGGTGACTATCACCTTCGTGCTGTTCGGCCTGATCGCGTTGTCCAGCCTCAAGGTCAACCTGCTGCCGGATCTCAGCTATCCGACCCTCACCGTGCGCACCGAGTACACCGGTGCCGCGCCGACTGAAATCGAAACGCTCATTACCGAGCCGGTGGAAGAAGCCGTAGGCGTGGTCAAGGGCCTGCGCAAGCTCAAGTCGGTTTCGCGCACCGGGCAGAGCGATGTCGTGCTCGAGTTCGCCTGGGGCACCGACATGGACCAGGCCAGCCTCGAAGTGCGCGACAAGATGGAAGTCGTGCAACTCCCGCTCGAAGCGAAGAAGCCGGTGCTGCTGCGCTTCAATCCTTCGACCGAGCCGATCCTGCGCCTTGCGCTGACCTCCAAGACCGACGGTGATTCCGTGCGCGCGCTGGGCGGCCTGCGTCGCTACGCCGAGGAAGACCTGAAGAAGAAGCTCGAACCCGTCGATGGCGTGGCTGCGGTCAAGGTCGGCGGCGGTCTGGAGGACGAGATCCAGGTCGACATCGACCAGCAGAAGCTGGCGCTGCTCAACCTGCCGATCGAAACCGTCATCCAGCGCCTGCAGCAGGAGAACATCAACATCTCCGGCGGTCGCCTGGAAGAAGGCTCGCAGCGTTACCTGGTGCGTACCGTCAACCAGTTCGCGACCGTGGACGAGATCCGCGAGATGCTCGTCACCACGCAGTCGGCCGGCGGCGGCGCCGCGGCGAATGCAGCGGCCGAGATGGCCCGCGTGGCGGCGTCGACCGGCAATGCGGCGGCGATGGCTGCGGCGCAGTCGGTGCAGAGTGCGAGTTCCGGCGGCTCCAGCGTGGTCGCCGGCGGCATGCCGACCCGCCTGAAGGACATCGCCGATGTCCGCCAGGGCCACAAGGAACGCGAAGCGATCATCCGCCTCGGCGGCCGCGAGGCGGTCGAGCTGGCGATCTACAAGGAAGGCGACGCCAATACCGTTGCCACCGCCGACGCCATCCAGGCGCGGTTGAAGGAACTGAAGGAGCAGATTCCGCCCGACGTCGAACTGACCACCATCGACGACCAGTCGCAGTTCATCCGCCACGCCATCAGCGACGTGAAGCTCGATGCGGTGATCGGCGGCATGCTCGCGATCCTGATCATCTTCCTGTTCTTGCGCGATGGCTGGAGCACGTTCGTGATCGGCCTGTCGCTGCCGGTGTCGATCATCGCGACGTTCTTCTTCATGGGCCAGCTCGGCCTGAGCCTCAACGTGATGTCGCTGGGCGGCCTCGCGCTGGCCACGGGCCTCGTGGTCGACGACTCGATCGTGGTGCTCGAATCCATCGCCAAGGCGCGCGAACGCGGCCTGGGCATCCTAGACGCCGCCATCGAAGGCACGCGTGAAGTGAGCATGGCGGTCGTCGCCTCGACCCTGACCACCATCGCGGTGTTCCTGCCGCTGGTGTTCGTCGAAGGCATCGCCGGCCAGTTGTTCCGCGACCAGGCGCTCACCGTGGCGCTGGCGATCGCGATCTCGCTGGTCGTAGCGATGACGCTGATCCCGATGCTCAGCGCGCTCAAGGGCCGTGCGCCGATGTCGTTCCCGGAAGAAGCGCCGCATCCGAAGTGGCAGCCCGGTTCGCGCGTGCTCAAGCCCGTCGCCGCAGTCGAGCACGGCATCGGTGCGGCCTCGCGCGGTGGCTTCTTCGGCATCGCCTGGGTGGTCGTGCGGATCTGGCGCGGCATCAGTGCCGTGGTCGGCCCGATCATGCGCAAGGCCAGCGATCTCGCGATGGCGCCGTACCACCGCGCCGAAAGCGGCTATCTGAAGCTGCTTCCGGCCGCGATGGGCAAGCCCTGGCTGGTGCTGGGCTCGGCGGCGGTGGCCTTCGCGCTCACGCTTGCCGTGGTGCCGATGCTTGGCGCCGACCTGATCCCGCAGCTGGCGCAGGATCGCTTCGAGATGACCGTGAAGCTGCCGCCCGGCACGCCGCTGCGCGACACCGACGAACTGGTGCGCGAGCTGCAGCGCCAGCACGCCAAGGACGACGGCGTGTCCGTGCTCTACGGCGTCAGCGGCAGCGGCACGCGACTGGATGCGAACCCGACCGAGAGCGGCGAGAACATCGGCAAGCTCACGGTGGTGATGGCCAACGGCGGCAGCAAGGAGATCGAAGCCGCCGAGACCGAACGCCTGCGCGAAACCATGGCCGGCCACACCAACGCGCAGGTCAACTTCGCCCGTCCGGAACTCTTCAGCTTCTCCACGCCGCTGGAAATCGAGCTGAGCGGCAACGACCTGGCGACGATCGAGCGCGCGGGCCAGCAGATGGCCGCGATGCTGCGCAAGAACGCACACTACGCCGACGTGAAGTCGACCGTGGAGCAGGGCTTCCCCGAGATCCAGATCCGTTTCGACCAGGATCGCGCGGCTTCGCTGGGCCTGACCACGCGGCAGATCGCCGACGTGGTGGTGAAGAAGGTGCGCGGCGATGTCGCCACGCGCTACAGCTTCCGCGACCGCAAGATCGACGTGCTGGTGCGCGCGCAGGAATCCGATCGCGCCTCGGTGGAGAGCATCCGTCGCCTGATCGTCAATCCGGGCAGCACCCGTCCGGTCACGCTGGATTCGGTGGCCGACGTCGTCGCCACCACCGGCCCCAGCGAGATCCATCGCGCCGACCAGGTGCGCGTGGCGATCGTCTCGGCCAACCTGCGTGACATCGATCTGGGCGGCGCGGTGCAGGAAGTCCAGAAGATGGTCGAGGAGCAGCCGCTGGGCGCCGAAGTGCGCATGCACATCGGCGGGCAGGGCGAGGAACTGGCCGAATCGGTGACGTCGCTGCTGTTCGCCTTCGGCCTGGCGGTGTTCCTGGTCTACCTGGTGATGGCGTCGCAGTTCGAATCGCTGCTGCACCCGTTCGTCATCCTCTTCACCATCCCGCTGGCCCTGGTCGGTGCGGTGCTGGCGCTGCTGCTGACGCGCTCGCCGGTGTCGGTGGTGGTGTTCATCGGCCTGATCCTGCTGGTCGGCCTGGTGGTGAAGAACGCGATCATCCTGATCGACAAGGTCAACCAGTTGCGCGAGGACGGCGTGGCCAAGCGCGAAGCGCTGATCGAAGGCGCCCGTTCGCGCCTGCGCCCGATCGTCATGACCACCACCTGCACCCTGTTCGGCTTCCTGCCGCTGGCACTGGCCTTCGGCGAAGGCGCGGAAGTGCGCTCGCCGATGGCGATCACGGTGATCGGCGGCCTGCTGGTGTCGACGCTGCTGACGTTGATCGTGATCCCGGTCGTGTACGACCTGCTGGATCGCCGCTCGGATGCGTACTACCGCGAGCGCGGCCTGCGGGTCCGTCGCGAGAAGGCCGAAACCGAGGCCGCGATCGGTGCGGATCCGGAGGCGGCAGGATGAAGAAGCTCGCCGAAGTGTCATTGCGCCTTTCCCCGCATCGTGGGGGAAGGTCGGGATCGGGGCACGCCGTGGAGACCCGCGCATGAGCGTCGCAGAGCTGAGCATCAAGCGTCCCGTCACCGCGATCATGTTCTTCGTGTCGCTGTTCGTGGTCGGACTGATCGCGGCGATCCGCCTGCCGCTGGAAGCCTTCCCCGAGGTGTCGCCGCCCTTCATCTTCGTCCAGCTGCCGTACGCGGGTTCGACGCCGGAAGAGGTCGAGCGCACCGTGCTGCGACCGGCCGAGGAAGCGCTTTCGACCATGAGCGGCATCAAGCGCATGGATTCGGAAGCGAAGGCCGACAACGCCCAGGTCTTCATACAGTTCAAGGATTGGAACCGCGACGTCGCCATCGCGGCGTCCGAGGCGCGCGAGCGCATCGACGCGATCCGCGCCGACCTGCCGGACGACCTGCAGCGTTACTTCGTCTTCAAGTTCTCGACCACCGACCAGCCCGTGCTGCGCGTGCGCCTGGCCAGCCAGTCGCAGAACCTGGTCAACGGCTACGACCTGATCGAACGCGAGTTCAAGCGGCGCATCGAGCGCATCCCGGGCGTGGCCCGCGTGGAGATCTCCGGCGCCCCGCCGAACGAGGTCGAAGTCGCGATCGAGCCGGACCGCCTGACCGCGCACGGCATCAGCCTCAACGACCTCACCAAGAGCCTGCAGGCGCTGAATTTCTCGGTGTCGGCGGGCGAGATCGAGGACGGTGGCCGGCGCCTGCGCGTGCAGCCCGTGGGCGAAATTACCGACCTGCAACAGCTGCGCGAGCTGCCGATCGCCAACGGCGTGCGCCTGGGCGACATCGCCGAGGTGCGGCTGAAGCCCTCGCGCATGGACATGGGCCGTCGCCTCGACGGGCACCCGGCCGTGGGCCTGGACATCTTCAAGGAGCGCAACGCCAACCTCGTCGAGGTGTCGAAGAACGCGCTCAACGAAGTGAAGCTGATCCAGAACGAACCCGAACTGCAGGGCGTCCAGGTCAAGATCATCGAGGACCAGGGCGAGAACGTCACCAAGTCGCTGCTGGAACTGGCCGAAGCCGGTGGCATCGGCCTGTTGCTGTCGATCGCGGTGCTGTTCTTCTTCCTGCGCCACTGGCCGTCGACGCTGATGGTGACCCTGGCCATCCCGATCTGCTTCGTGATGACCCTGGGCTTCATGTACTTCGCCGGCGTCACCCTCAACATCCTGTCGATGATGGGCCTGCTGCTCGCGGTCGGCATGCTCGTCGACAACGCGGTCGTGGTGGTCGAGAGCATCTACCAGGAACGCGAGAAGATGCCGGACCAGCCGCGGCTGGCCTCGATCCTGGGCACGCGCCACGTGGCGATCGCCTTGTCGGCCGGCACGCTGTGCCACTGCATCGTGTTCGTGCCGAACCTGTTCGGCGAGCGCAACTTCATCAGCATCTACATGTCGCAGATCGCGATCACCATCTCGGTGTCGCTGCTGGCGTCGTGGCTGGTGGCGGTGAGCCTGATCCCGATGATCTCGGCGCGCATGAAGACGCCGCCGGCGGTGCGCAGCGAGGGCGGCCTGATCCCGCGCCTGCAGCGCTGGTACGCCAAGACGCTGCGCTGGACGCTGGAACACCGCGGCAAGAGCATCCTCGGCATCATCCTGATCATCCTCGTCAGCTTCGTGCCGATGAAGCTGACCAAGGTGAACATGTTCGGCGGCGAGGAAGGCCAGGAAACCGAGTTCTACTACCAGTGGAACGGCAGCTACACCAAGGAGCAGATGTCGGACGAGGTCGCGCGCGTGGAGGCGTTCTTCGACGCCAACCGCAAGCGTTTCCATATCGAACAGATCTATTCCTGGTACAGCGAACAGGGCTTCGCCGGCACGCGCGTCACCTTCGCGGACGACGCCGGCGCGATCAAGCCGCTGGTCGACACCATCAGCAAGGAACTGCCGAAGTCGGCGCGTGCCTCCATCGGCGCGGGTGGCCAGGACGGACCGGGTGGCGGTGGTGGCCCGGGCCAGAAGGCGCAGGTGTTCCTGGTCGGCGATTCCACGCAGACGCTGGCCGAACTGGGCCGCGACATTGTGCCGATCCTGTCCAAGCGCAAGGAACTGCGCGACGTCCGCGTCGACGTCGGCGACACCAACAGCGAGCTCAACGTCCGCGTCGACCGCGAACGCGCGGCGGCCTTCGGCTTCAGCGCGCAGCAGGTGTCGCAGTTCGTCGGCCTGGCCCTGCGCGGTGCGCCGCTGCGCGAGTTCCGGCGTGGCGAGAGCGAAGTGCCGGTATGGGTGCGCTTTGCCGGTGCCGACAAGTACCGCGTCGAGGACATCGCGTCGTTCACCGTCCGCGCACCCGATGGCCGCAACGTGCCGTTGCTGGCGATGGTCGACGTCGAGGTCCGCCCGGCGGCGACCTCGATCAAGCGCGCCAACCGCCAGACCACGCTGACGATCACCGCCGGATTGCCCGACAAGGTGACGATGCCGGACGCGCGCAAGGCGATCGAGGAAGTGCTGAAGTCGGTGTCGTTCCCGGCCGGCTACAGCTACACCTTCGAAGGCGGCGGCTTCGGCGACGACGACGAGGCGATGGGGCAGATGTTCTTCAACCTCGGCATCGCGCTGCTGTTGATCTACATCGTGATGGCGGCGGTGTTCGAGTCGCTGCTGTTCCCGTCGGCGATCATGAGCGGCGTGCTGTTCTCGGTCTTCGGCGTGTTCTGGCTGTTCTGGATCACCGGCACCGAGTTCAACATCATGGCCTTCATCGGCATCCTGGTGCTGATGGGCGTGGTGGTGAACAACGGCATCGTGATGATCGAGCACATCAACAACCTGCGACGGCGCGGGCTGTCGCGCACGGAAGCGTTGGTGGAAGGCAGCAAGGAACGCCTGCGCCCGATCCTGATGACGATGGGCACGGCGATCCTGGCGATGGTGCCGATCGCGATCGGCGGCACGCAGATGGGCGGCGACGGTCCCGCGTACTACCCGATGGCGCGCGCCATCGCGGGCGGCCTGGCGTTCTCGACCATCGTCAGCCTGCTGTTCCTGCCGACGATCTACGCGATCCTCGACGACCTGCGCGCAGGCACCACGCGCATCATCCTGCGCGCACGCGGCCGCAAGGCCGCTCCGCCGGGGGCGGCGGTGGCGGCGATCAGCGCCGAATGAGGCAGGATCGCGGCGCCGTGAGGTAAACGGCGCCCGCAAAAAGCACGAAGCCGGCCATCAGGCCGGCTTCGTTGTTTCAGGAATGCGATGCCTTGGATCAACCGGCGAGCTTGCTCCAGATGGTGAATCCGGAGATCCAGAACCCGAGCGTCATGCCGAGGTTGGTGAGCATGAAATTCAGCACCACCCGGGTGACCCGGTTGTGGTACCAGCCGCGCACCGTCTGCGCATCGTGGCGCAAGGCGAGGAAGTCGCCGTAGGCCGGCTTGCGCCGCTGTGCCTCGATCAGGGCGCTCACCGCGCCGACCGGAACGCCCGGGCGGAACGGCTTCAACGGCGCCACCAGCGCTGCCGCGATCACGCTGAAGGGATGGCCGCCGGCCAGCACGCAGCCCAGCGCGGCGAAGCCGCCGGTGAACAGCACCCATTGCATCAGCAGGTCGGAACCCGCCGCCCAGCCGCCGCGCCAGAAGCCCCAGCCGATGCCGGCGATGATCAACGCCATGATGCACAGCGTGATCCACGGGATCTTCCGCTTCGACTTCACCTGTTCCAGTTCGGTGCGCAGCGCTTCGGGCTCGCGCGTCTCCTCGCGCAGGTGCTTCGCCAGCCCCTGCAGGTGGCCGGCGCCGACCACGGCCAGCACTTCGCGCGCGTCGCCGTGCGTCTCGCGCAGGCGCGCCGCCATGTAGCGGTCGCGCTCGGCGATCACGCTTTCGTACAGCTCCGGGCTGCTGGTGGCGAATTCGCTGAAGCTTGCTTCGAGCATGTCGCCCTGCTTGAGCTTTTCGATGTCTTCCGCGCCCACTTCGTCGTCGGCGAACAGGCTTGCCACGAGGCCGCTGCCGAGCTTCATCCGGCCCCAGAAACCGAGCTTGGCGGCGGCGCGCTTGAAGGTCAGGCCGACTTCGCGGTCGATCAGGTGCACCGGCAGGTTGCGCTCGCGGGCTTCGAGCACGGCCTGCTTGAGCTCGGCGCCCGGTTCGATGCCCAGCTGCTCGGCGAGGCGGCGCTGGTAGGCGGACAGGGCGAGGTTGGCCGCGAACATCGCCACGCGCCCGGTGCGGATGACCTGGATCAGGTCGAGCTTGGCCAGCGCGTCCGGATCGGTGAGCGCCTGCAGCCGCGGCGGGTCGAGCTCGACCGCCACCGCGTCGTAGCGGCCGGTGCCGATGGCTTCCTTGACCGCGTCGATGCTGGCGCGCGAGACGTGCGCGGTGCCCAGCAGGGTGTAGCGGACACCATCGCGTTCGACGACGGCGTGCGGTTGCGTGGCGAGGAAGTCTTCGGACGTTGCGGTGGCTTCAGCGGTCATCGATGAATTCGGCTTGCTGCGGAACGCCGGAATCTCGCCGGCGGCCGCGCAGCATAGTCGTTCCGGTGCGCCGTTGCCCGCGACTGCGGGCCATCCGGCGCAGGCGCGTTCAGGCGAAGCCGTAGGGCAGGTTGGGGCTGGAAACCACGCGTTCGCCGACCTCCTCGCCGCGCAGGAAGCGCAGGGCCGCCGCGATCACGCCGGCGTCGTCGGCGATGCGGTTGTGGCCGAGCCCGCGGGTGCTGAGCAGGCGGGAATCGCGCCAGAAGCGGGCGTAGCGCTCGCCTTCCGACCAGGGCACTTCGCGGTCCTCCACGTCGTGCACGATCAAGGCTGGACGGCCGATCTTCTGCACGTTGTTGTGCGCCTGCAGTTCGTCCGCTTCGAAGCGCATGGCCTGTTCGAACCGGGCGAACATGCGCCGGCCGAGGTAGGCGGGCAGCCAGACCAGGCTGGAGAAACGCTCGACCGCGGCGAGCGGGTCGGCGGCCGGCGCGATCAGGATCGCGCGTTGGGCCTCGAGTCCGCGCGCCAGCGCCAGCGCGCTCGCGGCACCGCCGAAGGAATGTCCGATGAGAGCCGCGGCCGGGCCGAAATGGCGGGCGACTGCGAGCAGGTGGCAGGTGAAATCCGGCAGCGTGGTGTGGGTGCCGCTGCTGCGGCCATGTCCGGCCTGGTCGAAGGCGACCACCGCATAGCCGGCGGCGCGCAGCGGCTGCAGCCACGAGGCCACGCGCGTGCCGTGGCTGGACCAGCCATGCGCGAACAGCACGTACGGCTGCTGGCGTGGATCGCCCCAGACGTAGGCATGGATGCGGGTGCCGTCGACGTCGAGTTCGAGTTCGGCCGCACCGAGCGTGGGTGCGGCCAGCGCACGCGAGCGCGACGAGGCGAACGGCCGGGTGAACAAGTGGGCGGCCTTGCGGACAACCGCTTCCGGCGCCAGCCAAGCGCCCAGCAGGAACTCCAGCCGCGTGGCATAGAGCGGCAAAACATTACGAACGATCGTGCTAATCGAGGGCGTGCGATTGGAGATGACAGCGGCCATGGCAGATACCTCGCGGGGGAGTTCAGGCGGAGTTGGCGACGAACCAGCGCTCGACAGCCTGCTTGCCGAGCTTTTCAACCTGTTCCTGGCCAAACAGGCCGGACTGGTGATGGACGTTGAGGGCGATCGCGTACAGCTCGAAGGCGTACTGCTCGGTGTCGCCGGGGCGCAGGTGGCCTGCGTCGATCGCCAGCTGGATGGCACCGCGGAGGATGTCGACCCAACTCTGTTGTTGGCGTCGAACCTGCTCGCGCAGCGGGCCGGGGCGGTCGTCGTATTCGCTGACGGAGGCCACCAGCACGCAGCTGCCCGTGTTGCTGTGCACCCAGTTGAACCAGTTGTGCATCATCGCCCGCAACCGGGGCAGGCCACGCGGTTGGGAAAGGGCGGTAATGAAGGTGGCTTCACCGAAGCGCCGCGCGGCGGATTCGAGGACGGCCAACTGCAGATCCTCGCGCGAACCGAAATGGGCGAAGACGCCGCTCTTGGACATGCCCACCGCCTGGGCCAGCGGGCCGATCGACAGGCCCTCCACGCCCGAGAACCGGGCGATCTCGTAGGCCCGGTCGATGATGGCCTCGCGGGTGGCAGCGCCCTTGGTGGTGGCGGTGAGTGCGTTCATGGCGGGGAAATTAGCACGATCGTTCGTTCGTGCGTGACCGTTCGTCGGTCAGGTGCCTGAGCCGCCGGTTTCAGGGCGAGGGCGGCCCCTCCGAACCCGGCCCCAGCGCCCGCTGCATGAACACCGTGTCCAGCCAGCGCTCCTGCTTGCGGCCGATCCCGTCAAACGTCCCGACCAGGCGAAAACCAAAACGCTCGTGCAGGCGTATCGATGCGGCATTCGCCGATTCGCCGATCACCGCGACCATCTGCCGGAACCCGCGGGCCTCGCACTCGGTGACCAGTCGCCCCAGCAACGCCGATCCGACGCCGCGGTTCTGCACTCCCGCCGCCACGTACACCGAGTTCTCCACCGTGAAGCGGTAGCCGATCCGGGCCCGGAAGGCGCTGGCATACGCATAGCCGGCAACGCGGCCATCGACTTCGGCGACGAAGTAGGGGTAGCCGGCGCCGACAAGGCCCCGCATCCGGCGCAGCATCTCGGCTTCGTCCGGCGTGTCGTATTCGTAGGTATTGACGAAGTCGCGCACTTCGACCGCGTAGATCGAAGTGATCGCGGGGATATCGGCCTCAGTCGCGGGGCGAACCAGCAGCGTCACCGGACGATGCCCGCGCTCAGTCGCGGTAGCGCTTGAGCAGGTCGCCGTAGGCATCGATGCGGCGATCGCGCAGGAACGGCCAGATGCGGCGGACGTGCTCGCTGCGCTCCATGTCGACTTCGCACATCAGGATTTCCGGCTCGTTCTGGTTGGCTTCGGCCAGGAATTCGCCCTGCGGGCCCAGCACGTGGGTCGAGCCCCAGAACTGGATGCCCGAAGTCCCCAACGGCGACGGCTCGTGGCCGACGCGGTTGCACGACAGCACCGGCAGGCCGTTGGCGACGGCATGGCCGCGGTGGCTGAGGATCCAGGCGTTGCGCTGGCGGTCCTTCTCGGCCTGCACGTCTTCCGGGTCCCAGCCGATCGCGGTCGGGTAGAGCAGCAGTTCCGCACCGGCCAGCGCCATCAGGCGCGCGCCTTCCGGGTACCACTGGTCCCAGCACACCATCACGCCGAGGCGGCCGACCGACGTGTTGATCGGCTCGAAACCGATGTCGCCGGGCGTGAAGTAGAACTTCTCGTAGAAGCCCGGATCGTCGGGGATGTGCATCTTGCGGTACTTGCCGGCGGTGGAGCCGTCCTTCTCGAAGACCACCGCGGTGTTGTGGTACAGGCCGGTGGCGCGCTTCTCGAACAGCGAGCTCACCAGCACCACGCCGCATTGCTTGGCCAGCCGGCCCAGGCGCTCCGTGCTGGGGCCGGGGATGGTTTCGGCCAGGTCGAATTCGCCGACGCTTTCGTGCTGGCAGAAGTACGGGCCGTTGTGCAGTTCCTGCAGCAGCACCAGGCGCGCGCCGCGCTTGGCCGCTTCCGCGACACGGGCCTCGATGACCGCGAGGTTGGCATCGGCGTCGCCGTGGTTGCGCTCCTGGATCAGGGCGACGGGCAGGGTGGTCTTCTTCATGGCCGATACGGCTCCCTAAGGATTGGCGCGATTGTAGTGGGCGCGCTGCGCCCGGCTGCGGCGAATGCTTTGCGCTACAACTGCTTGGCGCTACAACCCGCTGGCGCGGGCTGCAACGCGTGTGGATCAGGCCACGAGGCCGGCCGGCAGTTGCATGGTGATGCAGTGCAGGCTGCCGTTCTGCCAGATCAGCGCGCGGCAGGGTACGGCGACGATTTCACGATCCGGGAAGGCCGCGGCCAGCACGGCCTGTGCCCGTGCATCGGCTTCGTCGCCATACGCCGGCATCAGCACCGCGCCATTGATGATCAGGAAGTTGGCGTAGCTGGCGGCCAGGCGGCGGCCTTCGTCGATGACCGGCTGCGCCCACGGCAGCGGGAACAGGCGGTAGGGCTGGCCGTCCCGGGTTCGCAGCGCGGCGATCTCGTCGGCCATCGCCTTGAGTTCGGCGTAGTGCGAGTCGGCCGGATCGTCGCAGGCCTGGAACACGATCGCGTCCGGGCCGGCGAAGCGGGCGAGGGTGTCGATGTGCGCGTCGGTGTCGTCGCCTTCCAGATAACCGTGGTCGAGCCACAGCACTCGATCCTGCTGCAGCCAGCCGGCCAACTTGCGCGTGATCTCCTCGCGGCCCGCGGTCGGGTGGCGCTCGTGCAGGCACTGCCAGGTGCTCAGCAGGGTGCCGGCGCCGTCGGTCTCGATGGCACCACCTTCCAGAGCAAAATCAATGGATTGGCGTGAACTGTTCAAGAAAGTTCCGATCTGCGCGAGGTGCTCGACCAGCTGGTCGTCCAGCGATGCCTCGAACTTGCCGCCCCAGCCGGTGAAGCGGAAATCGAGTAGGCGGAAGCTGCTGCCTTCCACCAGCGTGATCGGCCCGGAATCCCGCAGCCAGGTGTCGTCGTACACCGCGGGCACGAAGCGCACGCGCGCCAGGTCGATGCGCGCCGAACGCAGGCGCGCTTCGGCGTACGTCTGCAGGTCATCGTCCGCCACGCAGATCAGCACCAGCTGGAAGCGGGTGATCGCGGCGACGAGGGCGATGTAGGTCTCCTCTACTTCGCCCAGACGTTCGGCCCAGTCGGTGTCGGCGTGCGGCCAGGCGATCAGGACGGCGGATTGGCTTTCCCATTCCGCGGGAAAGCGAGGGGAGGCAGGGTTCATCGGGATCTTCGGCAAAGAAAAACGGCGGGAATGATACCCGCCGTTCGGTGATTCATCCGGTTTGGCTCCCGAGCGGGGCCTTACTTGATCGGCGGCTTTGGCCCGATCTCGTTGGCGTCGGCCTTGTTGGCCACCACGTCGATCACGCGGCTCTTCTCGAAGTAGACGGTGAAGGTCGGGTAGGCCCAGCGGTTGATCGTCGGCCACTGGCGCTTCTGCCCGCCGCGCGCATCGAGCTTCTCGGACGGGGCGCCGTACTTCGCCTCGACCTGGGCCATGGTCTGGCCGCGGGCGGGCAGGGCGGCCTTGTTCTCTTCCTGCACGCGCTCGATCAGCAGCGTGCTGGTCTGGGTCTCGGTCGTGGTCGGCTGCGCGTCGGACTGGGCCGAAACGGCGCCGGTCACGGCCAGGAGGGCGAACATCGGAATGGCGGCAATACGGGCTTTCATGGCGTGGCACTCCCCAGTGGACGGACGATTGTACGCACAAGCATGCGCGGGGCGGCAGCAAGACACCGTCACGGTTCCGCACGCCGGAACGAGCCTGCAGACGCAAAAAGGCCGCCTTGCGGCGGCCTCTTAACGTCGAACGGAACGCGAGCGCTTAGCGCTGGCGAGCCTTGAAGCGCGGGTTCGACTTGCAGATCACGAAGACCTTGCCACGGCGGCGAACGACCTTGCAGTCGCGGTGACGGGCCTTCGCCGACTTCAGGGAGGACAGGACCTTCATGACAGACCTCGGACGAAATGGGTGAAAAGGGGGTGGAGCGAAACGAAGCCCGCGATTCTAGAGGGTAAATTGCCGCCAGATCAAGTGGTTGCGACGAGTGAGTGCGAATAGCGGTGTCGGGACCGCACTTCCCGAGGTCATTTGGTGGCGTCGTTCGGGCGTTTCACCCATCGGAATCCGGGTGCCGAAGCGCTACCGGTCATAATGTCCGCATGACCGACATCATCCCCGTACTCACCATCGACGGCCCGTCCGGCTCCGGCAAGGGCACCATCAGCCGCCTCGTCGCCCAGCGCCTGGGCTGGCACTACCTGGATTCCGGCGCCCTGTACCGGGCGGTCGGCGTGGCCGCCGGCTGGGAAGGCATCGACCTGGACGACCATGCGGCGCTGGTCCGGTGCACCTTCGATACCCGGATCGAGTTCCGGGAGGCGGGCGGCGAGCTCCGGGTTGTGGTCAATGGCGTGGACGCCACCGACGAGTTGCGGACCGAGACGGCCGGCGCGGCCGCGTCGGCCATCGCGGCCATCCCGGAGGTCCGCGCCGCCCTCAAGGACCGGCAGCGGGTGTTCCGCCAGCCGCCCGGCCTGGTCGCCGACGGGCGCGACATGGGCACCGTCATCTTCCCCGATGCCGCCTATAAGGTCTTCCTGACCGCCAGTGCCGAGGAAAGGGCAGAAAGACGCTATAAGCAGTTGATGGAAAAAGGGGTTTCCGTTACATTGAGCGGTCTGCTGCGGGAGATCCTAGCCCGCGACGCCCGTGACGCCCAGCGTGCCGTGGCGCCGTTGCGACCGGCCGATGACGCCGTCCGCATCGACACCACCGGACTCGGAATCGATACGGTCGTCGAGCAGGTGCTGGCCTTGTTGCCCAGGCACTGAGCGAATCGTCTTTCGCGGCAGGCAAAGACCCCATCGCAATCCTGCGCTGGGATTTCCATCCACAGGTGCATCGATTCCCGATGGCACCGCACAACGGGTGGGTCGCCGGATCCTGGCGGACTCAATCAGTCCCCGTCCCCCGTCTGCGACCCGTGTGTTCAACCGAGTAATTTTCCAATGACCGAATCATTTGCCGAACTGTTTGAACAGAGCCAGACCAACCTGGCCAAGCTGAAGCCGGGCTCCATCGTCGTCGGTACCGTCGTCGATGTGCGTGGTGACGTTGTCGTCATCAACGCCGGCCTCAAGTCCGAAGGCATCGTGCCGATCGAACAGTTCCGGAACGATGCCGGCGAAATCGACGTGGGCATCGGCGACGAAGTCAAGGTCGCCCTCGACTCGATCGAGAACGGCTTCGGCGAAACCATCCTGTCGCGCGAGAAGGCCAAGCGTTCGATGGTGTGGGACGAGTTGGAAGAGGCCCTGCAGGCCAACGCCACCATCACCGGCCGCATTAGCGGCAAGGTCAAGGGCGGCTTCACCGTCGACATCAAGGACGTCCGTGGCTTCCTGCCCGGTTCGCTGGTCGACGTGCGCCCGGTGCGCGACTCGTCCTACCTCGAAGGCAAGGAACTCGAGTTCAAGCTCATCAAGCTGGACCGCAAGCGCAACAACATCGTCGTCTCCCGCCGTGCGGTGGTCGAGAGCGAACATTCGGAAGAGCGCGAGCAGCTGCTTGAGAAGCTGGTCGAGGGCGCCGTGCTGAAGGGTGTGGTCAAGAACCTCACCGACTACGGCGCGTTCGTCGACCTCGGCGGCATCGATGGCCTGCTGCACATCACCGACATGGCGTGGAAGCGCGTGCGTCACCCGAGCGAAGTGGTCGAAGTCGGCCAGGAACTCGATGTCCGCGTGCTCAAGTACGACCGCGAGCGCAACCGTGTTTCGCTGGGCCTCAAGCAGCTGGGCGAGGATCCGTGGGACAACATCGCCCGTCGCTACCCGGCCAACACCCGCGTGTTCGGCAAGGTCTCCAACGTCACCGATTACGGCGCGTTCGTCGAGATCGAGCCGGGCGTCGAAGGCCTCGTGCACGTCTCCGAAATGGATTGGACCAACAAGAACGTCAACCCGGGCAAGATCGTCCAGGTCGGCGACGAAGTGCAGGTCATGGTCCTCGACGTGGATGAAGAGCGTCGCCGCATCTCGCTGGGCATGAAGCAGGTCACCTCGAACCCGTGGGAAACCTTCTCCGTGCTGCACAAGAAGGGCGACAAGGTGTCGGGCCAGATCAAGTCGATCACCGACTTCGGCATCTTCATCGGCCTGGACGGCGGCATCGATGGCCTGGTCCACCTGTCCGACATCAGCTGGAACACCACCGGCGAAGACATCGTGCGCAACTTCAAGAAGGGCGACACGCTGGAAGCCGTGGTGCTGGCCGTTGATCCGGAGCGCGAGCGCATCTCGCTCGGCGTCAAGCAGCTGGAACAGGACCCGATGGGCACCTACGTGGCGACCAACGCCAAGGGCTCGATCGTCAAGGGCATCGTGAAGGAAGTCGACGCCAAGGGCGCGACCGTGGAGCTGGAAGGCGGCATCGAGGGTTACGTCTCGGCGCGCGACATCTCCCACGACCGCGTGGACGACGCCAGCAAGGTGCTGAAGGTCGGCGACGAGATCGAAGCCAAGATCGTTGGCACGGACCGCAAGGGCCGCAGCATGCAGCTGTCGATCAAGGCGAAGGACCAGGCCGAGCAGGCCGAGGCCCTGGCCGACTACAACCGCGCCGCGGCGGAAGCCTCCAGCGGTACCACCAAGCTGGGTGCGCTGCTGCGCGAACAGCTGGGCAACAAGGGCGAGTAATCGCCCCAGTTGAGGTAAGTTGTTGAAACAACGAAGGCGGCCCGGAAGTCCGGGTCGCCTTCGGTCTGTAAGACGATCCGGCCTTGCCGGGTCGACGGAAGGGCGCAAAGGGGTGCGTCCACCGGAAGTCAGGGGAGTCGAACCGCATCATGACCAAGTCCGAACTGATCGAGATCCTGTCGCAGCGTCAGGCGCACCTGAAGGGCGACGACGTGGATCTGGCGGTGAAGGCTCTGCTCGAAATGATGGGCGGCGCGCTATCTTCCGGCGAGCGGATCGAGATCCGCGGCTTCGGCAGCTTCTCCCTGCATTTCCGCCCGCCGCGCCTGGGCCGCAACCCGAAGACGGGCGAGTCGGTCGCGCTGCCGGGCAAGCACGTCCCGCACTTCAAGCCGGGCAAGGAACTGCGCGAGCGCGTCAGCGGCGTGACTCCGGTCGAAGAAAGCGACTGACCGCCACGCGGTCTACCTTCCACTCCATGTGGGCGAAGCGAGGGTCGAGTCGCCGATGGCACATCGCGGGATCGCGCGATGTCCGTTAAGCTTGAACAGATGACAGAAGAGGCCGCTCGGAGGCCGTCATGGGCGTGATCCGCCTGCTTGTCGCATTCGTCTGCATGGCACTGGGCGCGATCATCGGGGCACTCAATCGCCAGGCGACCGTCGTCGACCTGGGCGCTGCTCAGGTTTCCACCACTCTGGGCGTCGCGTTACTCGTGGCGCTGCTGCTCGGCGTTCTACTGGGCGGATCGGCGATAGCGGCCAGCGTCGTCCTGCCGCTCAGGCGACAGCTCGCGCGCGCCAACCGCCAGCCTGGCTCGATGGCCAACACCGGGACCTGATCGATGGAATTCATCAACGAGTGGTTCTGGTTCTTCCTGTTGCTGCCGATTGCCGCCATCAGCGGCTGGGTGATCGGACGCCGCGGCGGGGAACGCCACAGCGACAGCCAGGTCAGCAAGCTGTCGATGACCTACTTCCGCGGCCTGAACTACCTGCTCAACGAGCAGCCTGACAAGGCCATCGAGTTGTTCCTGCACATCGCGGAACTCGACAAGGAAACCTTCGAAACGCAGGTCGCGCTCGGGCATCTGTTCCGTCGCCGCGGCGAAGTGGACCGCGCCATCCGCCTGCACCAGGCGCTGGTGCAACGCCAGGGCCTGAGCGACCAGCAGAAGGTCCAGGCCCTGCTCGCGCTGGGCGAGGACTACATGCGCTCGGGCCTGCTCGACCGCGCGGAAACGGTCTTCAGCGACCTGGTCGCCCTCGACATGGCGCCACTGGCCCTGAAGCACCTCATCGGGATCTACCAGGCCGAGCGCGACTGGGACAAGGCCATCGAGAACGCGCGCCGCTACGAGGCCGCGACCGGCGAGCCCATGGGCAAGCTCATCGCCCAGTTCGAATGCGAAGTGGCCGAGCGCCAACGCGCCTCGGGCGACGTCGAAGCGTCTCGCGCCGCCGTCGCGCGTGCCTACGAGGCCGATGCGAATTCGGTGCGCGCAGGAATGATCGAAGGTCGCATCGAACTCGATGCCGGCAACGACCCGGGCGCGATCCGCGCCTTCGAACGCGTGGCGCGCGCCGATCCCGACTACCTTCCCGAGATCCTCCCGTCGCTGCTTCCCGCGTATGAGCGGGTCGGCGACCACCCCGGTGCGCGCGCGTTCCTCGCGGAAATGTGCGAGCACTACCGCGGGATCGCACCGGTGCTCGCGCTCACGCAGATGGTTGAAGCCGACGAGGGCGTGTCGGCGGCACGTGCCTACCTGGCGCGGCAGCTGAAGGATCGTCCCTCGGTCCGTGGCGAAGCGGCGCTCATCGACCTCACCCTCGCCGAGCAGGCCGATCCGCTCGCGACCTTGCACGACCTCAAGCACATCACCGACCAGTTGCTGGTGCGCAATCCGAGTTATCGCTGCACGCGCTGCGGCTTCGGCGCGCGCAGCCACCACTGGCAATGCCCCAGTTGCAAGGAGTGGGGCACCGTGAAGCCGCTGCTGAATTACGCGGTGGTCTGACCTGCATGGTGTTCTGGCTCCTCCTTCATTTCGTCATCGCGCTGGCGGGTACTTGGATGGCCCGCCAGTACGCGATCCGGCGCGACCTGATCGATCATCCCGGCGAGCGCCGCAGCCATGACGTGCCGACCCCGCGCGGTGGCGGTGTCGCCATCGTGATCGCGTTGCTCGTCGCCGCCTGCGTGCTCGCCTGGCGCCAACCGCAGCAGATCGTCCTGGTCGCCGGCTTCGCGGTGGGGCTGCTGCTGGTCGCGGGGATCGGCATGGTCGACGACCACCGCCCGCTCTCGCCCTGGTTGCGGCTGGGCGTGCAAGCGGTGGCGGCGGCCTTGTTTTCGGTTGCCGTCGCGGCGACGTGGGGAAATGTTCCCTTGGCGATGTTGGCGTTCGCTGCCGTGCTGGTGCTGACCAACGTCTGGAACTTCATGGACGGCATCAACGGGATCGCCGCGACACAGGCCGCGCTGGTTGGGCTGGGACTGGCCTTCGTCCTGGGGGGCGTCTGGGGCTGGTTGGCGCTTGCCCTGGTGGCGGCCTGCCTCGGGTTCCTGCCGTTCAATTTTCCGCGCGCCCGCATCTTCCTGGGCGACGTCGGCAGTGGCGCCCTGGGGTTTGCCTTAGCGGCGCTGCTGACGATTTCGATGGCCGGAGCCAGCGCGTTGCCGCAAGGGCTCATCCTGCTGCCGTTCTCGGCATTTCTAATAGACAGCGGCCTGACCCTGCTGCGGCGATTCGTGCGGGGCGAACGCTGGTGGACCGCCCATGCCCAGCATGCCTATCAGCGCTGGGTCGCCGCCGGGCGTACTCACACCGTCGTGACAGTGGCATATGCAGCTTGGACAGTCGCCGCGTGGCTGCTCGTGTGGCGACTGACCCTGATGAGCGAACAACAGATGACGATCTGGTGCATGCTCTGGTTTGCGGCCACTGTGGGCGTATGGGCGTGGCTGCAGTACTTGCATCAGCCGCTTGACGGGCCGCGAGCAGCGGCAAATGGGAAGGACACGGAATGAGTTCCTGGTTTCGTCAATGGAAGAGCCTGCTGCCGCGCCAGGCAGTCGTGCTGCATGACCTTTTCATGGTTTGGCTGGTGTGGCAGGGGCTGCATCGGCTGCGCTGGGGCATGGAAAGCAATCCACCGAACATCGCGCTCTGGAGTGTCGAGATCGCGATCGTGCTGGCGGCGCAGGGGTTGGTGTTCTGGCAGATCGGCCTCTATCGCGGCCTGTGGCGCTTCGCCAGCGTCCCGGACTTGTGGAACATCGTGAAGGCGAGTGGCCTGGGGCTGTTCGCGATCCTGCTGGGACTCTTTCTATACAACCGCCTGGACATGGTGCCGCGTACGGTCCTGGCGCTGTACCCGTTGACGCTGATTGCCCTGCTCGGGGCGCCACGCCTGCTCTATCGGGCTTGGAAGGACAGCCGGGAAAACAAAGGCGGGGAACGCAGCGTACGCACCCTGATCCTCGGCGCTGGTCGTGCCGGCGAAGCATTGGTGCGCGATCTCCGACGGGTCGGCAACTACCAGCCGGTCGGGTTTCTGGACGACGCCACGGTCCTGCGCGGCAGCAAGGTGCAGGGTGTCCCGGTGTTGGGCACCGTGCAGGAGGTGGCCGAGATCGCGCGCGAAACCGCTGCCAGACTGCTGGTCATCGCCATGCCCTCCGCCGATGCGGCTGCTATGCAGCGCGTTCTCGCAGCGTGCGAGCGTACGGGGTTGCCGTTCCGCATGGTTCCCAGGCTGCAGGATGTGCTCGAAGGGCGTTCCCTACCCGGAGAGCTCAAGGAAGTGGCGATCGAGGACCTCCTCGGTCGCAAGCCCGTACTGCCCGACTGGAAGTCGATCCGCGGGTGGTTGGGTGCGCGCACCGTATTGGTGACCGGCGCCGGCGGTTCGATCGGATCCGAGCTTTGTCGTCAGTGCGCCAGGCACGGCGCCCGCAGGATCGTGCTGATCGAGATCGACGAGATTGCACTCACCACTACCGAAGCGACGCTGCGGCGCGACTTTCCCGACATCGAGTGCGTGCCAATCCTGGGCGATTGCGGCGATGCGGCGCTCATCAAGCACGCATTGGCCCTGACCGAGCCCGATGCCGTCTTCCACGCCGCTGCCTACAAGCAGGTGCCGTTGCTGGAGACACAGCTTCGCGAGGCAGTGCGGAACAACGTGCTGGCTACGAACACCGTGGCCCATGCTTGCCGCGAGCATGACGTGGGTACGTTCGTGTTGATCTCGACCGACAAGGCGGTGGATCCGGTCAACGTGCTCGGCGCGACCAAGCGCCTGGCGGAGATGAGGTGCCAGTCGCTCGCCGACCATCGATCCACGCGCTTCGTCACAGTGCGCTTCGGTAACGTGCTCGATTCCGCCGGCAGCGTGGTCCCACTGTTCCGCGAGCAGATCCGCAAGGGCGGGCCGGTCACGGTCACGGATCCGGAAGTAACGCGCTTCTTCATGACCATCCCCGAGGCCTGTCAGTTGATCCTGCAGGCCTCTTCCATCGGTACTCATGAAGCAATTTACACGCTCGACATGGGTGAGCCGGTGCCGATCCGGCTGCTCGCAGAGCAGATGATCCGCTTGGCCGGTAAACAGCCAGGCCGCGACATCGCCATTCTCTACACGGGGTTACGCCCTGGCGAGAAGCTGCATGAAACGCTTTTCCATGCAGACGAGCGGTATCGGCCCACCGCGCATCCCAAGATCCTGCAGGCCGAGCCGCGCCAGGTTTCGGCGCAGGTCATCGAGCAGGCAATCGCCCAATTGCGCGAAGCAAGCGCCCGTTACGACATGGACGCCCTGAAGCACCAGTTGCGCGCCGCGGTGCCGGAATTCGAGCCGGTGGGGTCGCACGGCGCGCAGCAGGAAGCTTCCACCGTGATCGCATTTCCCTCCCGCAGTGCCAGGAACACTTGATGCCCCGCATTCGTACCGCCGTTTTCCCCGTCGCTGGACTGGGCACCCGTTTCCTCCCAGCTACCAAGACAGTGCCGAAGGAGATGTTGCCCATCGTCGACAAGCCGCTGATCCAGTACGCAGTCGATGAAGCCGTCGAGGCCGGGTGCGACACCCTGGTCTTCGTCACCAACCGCTACAAGCACGCCGTCGCCGACTATTTCGACAAGGCCTACGAACTGGAGCAGAAGCTGGAGCACGCAGGGAAGTCGGAACAGCTCGACCTGATCCGCAATGTCTTGCCGTCGCATGTCCGTGCCGTGTTCGTAACCCAGGCCGAGGCGCTTGGCCTGGGGCATGCCGTCCTGTGCGCGAAGCCCATCGTCGGCGACCAGCCGTTCGCGGTGGTGCTGCCGGACGACCTGATCTGGAACCGGGGCGGCGCCGGAGCCCTTACGCAGATGGCCGATGCCGCCGAGGCAACTGGTGCCAGCGTGATCGCGGTGCAGGACGTGCCGCGCGAGCAGACGGGCAGCTATGGCATCGTCGCGACGGACTCGTTCGAACAGCGGCAGGGCCGCATCACCGCCATCGTCGAGAAGCCCAAGCCGGAGGTGGCGCCCAGCAACCTCGCCGTGGTGGGGCGTTATGTCCTCAGTCCGCGCATCTTCGCCCTGCTCGAAGCGACGCGTCCGGGCGCCGGCGGCGAAATCCAGCTGACAGACGCCATCGCCCAGCTGTTGACCCAGGAAGCGGTCAATGCCTACCGGTTCAAGGGCACCCGCTTCGACTGCGGCACGCACATCGGCCTGATCGAGGCCACGATCCGCTACGCGCTGGACCACGAAAAGCTCAGCGATTCGGCGCGCAGGATGATGCAGAACGCGCTGGACGAACTCGGCGTCGAAGACCTGCAGTAACGACTGATGCGCGGCGTGGCAATCCCCGTCGCGCAGCAGCAGCCTTCAACCGCGGAAATGCCACCAGGCCCATGCGGCCCAGCACACCAGTACGCCGGCCAGCAGCAGCATGCCGCTGCCGGCGAGTTCGACCCGGCGCGCCCACGACAGTCCCGCCGAGTCACGCAGGATGCGCACGTCGCGCACGGTCTTGAACTCGGCGGGCGGGAAGCGGCCTTCGATCCGCGATGCGTAGCCCAGCTTCCGCAGGGTCAGGCCCAACCCGACCGCAGGCACTGCCAGGGCAATGCCCAGGCCGAACAGCAACGAACGCACCCAGAGGCGCACGGTCGCCGGATCGCTTCCGCCCAGTTGCTGGGTCACATGCGCAAGCCAAGCCTGCAGCTGCCACAACAGCACGCCGCACAGGATCGCGATCGCGGCCAGAAACCAGCTGGCCCGTCTGCGATAGGCTTTGTCCGCGCGATGGATTTCCATGGTGCCCTCCCTTTGCCGCCATCACACTCGCAGCGTCCCGCCATGTCCAGACCTTCCGTCAGCCACAACCGCGCAATCGTCACAGATCGGAAATCGGAGCGGCCGGCATGAGCGGAGAGAGCCCGGCAATGATCGAGTGGAAGGACTTCGAGAAGGTCCTGCTGTGCGCCGGCACGGTGCTGCGGGTCGAGGAATTTCCCGAAGCGCGCAAGCCTGCATGGAAGTTGTGGGTGGATTTCGGCCCATACGGCGTGCGCAAGACCAGCGCGCAGGTGAAGGCCTTGTACGGCGCCGAAGACCTGGTCGGCCGGCAGATCGTCGGTGTGATCAATTTTCCGCCGAAACAGGTGGGGCCGTTCGTTTCCGAGTTCCTGCTGACCGGCTTCCACACCGATGAGGGAGTGGTGGTCACGGCGATCGAGCGTGCGGTCCCCAACGGTGCCCGGCTGGCGTAGCCGGCAAAGGTCGGGCGGAAAAGGAAACGGCACCGCGAGGGTGCCGTTTCCGTTCTGTCCGCACTGACGATTACAGCGCTTCGAAGATGCCCGCCGCACCCATGCCGGTGCCGATGCACATCGTCACCATGCCGTACTTCTGCTGGCGACGGCGCAGGCCGTGCACGATGGTCGCGGTGCGCACGGCACCGGTGGCGCCGAGCGGGTGACCCAGCGCGATCGCGCCGCCGAGCGGATTGACCTTGGACGGATCCAGCTGCGAATCGCGGATCACGGCCAGCGCCTGCGCGGCGAAGGCTTCGTTGAGTTCGATCCAGTCGAGCTGGTCCTTGGTCAGGCCGGCCTGCTTGAGCGCCTTCGGGATTGCAGCGATCGGGCCGATGCCCATCACTTCCGGACGCACGCCGGCGACCGAGAAGCTGACGAAGCGGGCGAGCGGGGTGAGGCCGTAATCCTTGATCGCCTGTTCCGAGGCCAGCAGCACTGCACCGGCGCCATCGCTCATCTGCGACGAATTGCCCGCCGTCACCGTGCCGCCGAACTGGCCGTTGCGGAATACCGGCTTGAGCCTGGCGAGCCCTTCGAGCGAGGAGTCCGCACGCGGACCTTCATCGATTTCGACCAGCGACTTCTTCAGCCGGATCGTGTTGCCGGCGAGGTCGGGCAGGTGCGAAAGCACTTCGTACGGCGAGATCTCGGACTTGAATTCGCCCGCCTGGATCGCCGCGATTGCCTTCTGGTGCGAGGCGAGGGCGAACGCGTCCTGCTCCTCGCGCGACACCTTCCATTCCTCTGCAACCTTCTCGGCGGTGATGCCCATGCCGTAGGCGATGGCGATGTTCTCGTTGTTGGCGAACACGCTCGGTGACAGCGCGACCTTGTTGCCCATCATCGGTACCATCGACATCGATTCGGTGCCGCCCGCCAGCATCAGGTCGGCGTTGCCCAGGCGGATCTGGTCCGCGGCCAGTGCCACGGCCTGCAGGCCCGAGGAGCAGAAGCGGTTGATGGTCTGCGCGGCAATCGTATTGGGTAGGCCGGCCAGCAGCACGCCGATGCGCGCCACGTTCATGCCTTGCTCGCCCTCGGGCATGGCGCAGCCGATGATCGCATCGTCGATGCGGTTGACGTCGATGCCCGGCGCCTGCGCGACCACGCTGCGCAGCACGTGCGCGAGCATGTCGTCGGGACGGGTGTTGCGGAATACGCCGCGCGGGGCCTTGCCGACCGGGGTGCGGGTGGCAGCGACGATATACGCTTCTTGAACTTGCTTGATCATGTCTATGTGTCCTGTGTCGTCGCTTAGTTGCGCAGCGGCTTGCCGGTCTTGAGCATGTGCGCGATGCGTTCCTGCGTCTTGGGCATCTGCGCCAGCGCGACGAAGTGCTCGCGTTCCAGCTTGATCAGCCATTCCTCGTCGACCAGGGTGCCGCGGTCGACTTCACCGCCGCAGAGCACTGTCGCTATCCGGGTGGCGATCTCGTAGTCGTGCGGCGAGATGAAGCGGCCCTCCAGCATGTTCACCAGCATCATCTTGAAGGTGGCGATGCCGACGTCGCCGGCGACCTGGATGCGGCGCGCGGGCAGCGGCGGGCGGTAGCCGGATTCGGCCAGGGCACGCGCCTGCTGCTTGGCGACGTGCAGCAGTTCGAAGGCGTTGAACACGACCACGTCCGTGTCGCGCGCAACCTTGAGCGACTTGGCTTCGAAGGCCGAAGTCGACACCTTGCCCATGGCCACGCTTTCGAACGCGGTCTTGAGCTGGGCGAACACGTCGCCACCCGGACCGGCGGCTTCGGAGGCACGCACCGCGAATTCCTTCAGGCCACCGCCGGCGGGCAGCAAGCCAACGCCCGCTTCGACCAGGCCGACATAGCTTTCCAGACCGAACACCGTACGCGCCGCATGCATCTGGAATTCGCAGCCGCCGCCCAGCGCGAGCCCGCGTACCGCGGCGATCACCGGCACCTGCGCGTACTTGATGCGCTGGCTGGTGGCCTGGAAGTTGGCGACCATCGCTTCGAAACCCTTGAGGTCGCCGGCCTGCAGCAGGCCGAGCGCACCCGAGAGGTCGGCGCCGGCGGAGAAGGGCTCCTTCGGCTGCCAGATCACCAGGCCGCGGAAATCGCGTTCGGCGATCGCGATGGCTTCCTGCAGGCCATTGAGCACGTGGTCGTTGACCGTGTGCAGCTTGGTCTTGAAGCTGACCACGGCGATGTCGTCGCCTTCGTCGGCCCACATCCGCACTCCGTCGTTCTCGTATACGGTGCGGCCTTGCGAGAACTTCTCGCCGATCAGCGCATCCGGGAAGCGCTGGCGCGCGTACACCGGGTTGGACGAGCGCGGCACCATCGCGTTGCGCGCCGGACTGTAGCTGCCGGCGGTGCCGTGCACGCCGTCGCGGCCGTCGAACACCCAGTCCGGCAGCGGCGCGTTGCTCATCGCCTTGCCCTTCACGATGTCGTCGGCAATCCACTCGGCGACCTGCTTCCAGCCGGCGGCCTGCCAGGTCTCGAACGGGCCCAGCGACCAGCCGTAACCCCAGCGGATCGCGAAGTCGACGTCACGCGCGGTGTCGGCGATCGACTCCAGGTGGTAGGCGGTGTAGTGGAAGGTGTCGCGGAAGCAGGCCCACAGGAACTTCGCCTGCGCGTTGTCGCTGGCGCGCAGGGCGGCGAACTTCTTCGCCGGATCCTTTTCCTTCAGCAGCGCGGCGACGTCGGCATCGAGTTCGCCGGCCGAGACGCGGAAGTCCTGCGCCTTCAGGTCGAGGACGAGGATGTCCTTGCCCTTCTTGGTGTAGAAGCCGGCGCCGGTCTTCTGGCCCAGCGCGCCCTTCTCGATCAGCGCCGTCAGCCACTTCGGCGCCTGGAAGTACTGGTGCCAGGGATCGTCGGGCAGGGTGTCGGCCATGGTCTTGATGACGTGGGCCATGGTGTCCAGGCCGACCACGTCCGCGGTGCGGTAGGTCGCCGACTTCGGACGCCCGATCGCCGGGCCGGTCAGCGCATCGACGGTGTCGAAGCCGAGGCCGGACTGCTCGGTGTGGTGCATCGCGGCCAGCATCGAGAACACGCCGATGCGGTTGCCGATGAAGTTGGGGGTGTCCTTGGCGTAGACCACGCCCTTGCCGAGCGTGGTGGTCAGGAAGGTTTCGAGGCCTTCGAGCACCGGGGCGTCGGTGGTGCGCGCCGGGATCAGTTCGGCCAGGTGCATGTAGCGCGGCGGATTGAAGAAGTGCACGCCGCAGAAGCGGTGGCGCAGTTCTTCCGGCAGCACCTCGGCGAGCTTGTTGATGCCCAGGCCGGAGGTGTTGGAGGCCAGCACGGTATGCGCCGGCACGAACGGGGCGATCTTCCTGTACAGGTCCTGCTTCCAGTCCATCCGTTCGGCAATGGCCTCGATGATCAGGTCGCAGCCCTTCAGCAGTTCCAGCCCGGTTTCGTAATTGGCCGGCACGATGCGTTCGGCGAGTGCCTTGTCGGCGAGCGGGGCCGGGCTGAGCTTGGCCAGGTTGGCGATGGCCTTGGCGGCGATGCCGTTGGGGTCGCCGTCCTTCGCCGGCAGGTCGAACAGCACGGTGTCGACGCCCGCGTTGGTGAGGTGGGCGGCGATCTGGGCGCCCATCACGCCTGCGCCGAGCACCGCCGCGCGACGGACAAGTAGTTTGTTAGACATGTTTTCCAAGTCCTTGATTTAACGCGGCGCTTTCGCCCGCGGTGGGGTTTGAATCAAACAGAAACTGGGGCGCCAGGCTCAGGCGCTACGGAAGCCGGCCGCGGCGAACTCGATGAGTTCGCGGGCGGCGCGTTCACGGTGCGCCGCTTCGGTGACACCGGAGGGGCGCTTGATCAGGCCGAAATCCGCCATGGCGTAGGTGAGGGCCCCGACCACGATGTCGAGGCGCCAGTACAGGGATTCCTTGCTCAGGCGCGGCAGGCAACCGGAGATCGCCTTGGCGAATTCGCGCAGGACGTGGCCGTAGTGTTCCGAGAGGAACCGGCGCAGGGCGTCGTTCTTCTCGGCGTAGGCGCGGGCGATCATGCGGGCGAAGGCGCCGTTGTGCTGGTCCTGGGCCATGGCCAGGGCCGGTGCGACGAATGCGGCCAGGATCGGCTCGAGCTCGCCAGGGTGGTCCTTCTGCGCGGCCTTGAGCGCCGCCATGCGCTGCTGGCTCATCTCGTCCATGCGTCGGCGGAACACCTCGTTGACGAGGTTTTCCTTGCTGCCGAAGTGGTAGTTGACCGCGGCGATGTTGACGTCGGCGCGGCTGGTGACCTGGCGCAGCGAGGTTCCGGCGAAACCGAACTGGGCAAACAGTTCCTCGGCGGCGCCGAGGATGCGGTCCTTGGTCGAAAAGGGATGGGGAGTGGCCATGTGCCTACGGTCAATTCAAAGGATGGTTCAAAACAGCAATTTCAAACAACCGTTTCAGGCTAGAACCATACGGCACCGCACGTCAACCCGTGACTGGCGAAAAAGTCTCCAAACCGGTCCGCATTTCCGCTAGAATTTGCCCCAGCCATATCGGCTAAACCCGCGATTCGACGCGGGTTTTTCTGTTATTCTCGGGCGCGAACATTGGATTGTTCCGCGGCCCGCCTATCCGGAGATATCCCATGGCGCTGGAGCGCACCCTTTCGATCATCAAGCCCGATGCCGTCGCCAAGAACGTCATCGGCGAAATCTATTCGCGCTTTGAGAAGGCCGGCCTGAAGGTCGTCGCCTCCAAGATGAAGCAGCTCTCGCGCGCCGAAGCCGAAGGCTTCTACGCCGTGCACCGCGAACGTCCGTTCTTCAACGCGCTGGTCGAGTTCATGATCTCCGGCCCGGTGATGATCCAGGTCCTGCAGGGCGAAGGCGCCGTGCTGAAGAACCGCGACCTGATGGGCGCCACCAATCCGAAGGACGCCGCGCCGGGCACCATCCGCGCCGACTTCGCCGACAGCATCGACGCCAACGCCGTGCACGGTTCGGACTCGCTGGAGAACGCCGCGATCGAAGTCGCGTACTTCTTCCCGGCGACTGACGTCTACGCCCGTTGATCTGAAGCAATGAACCAGACCCGCGACATCGCCATCGACCTCGTGCCCGCCGGCGCCGCTGCCGACGAAGCCACGCAGGCGGCTTTGCGCGAGTCTGCGAGCAAGACCGCGCCGTCGGAGTCGAAGACGAACATCTTCGACTTCGACCGCGCCTCGCTCGAACGCTTCTTCGAGGAAGAGCTCGGCGAGAAGAAGTTCCGCGCGCACCAGGTGATGAAGTGGATCCACCACCGCTACGTCACCGACTTCACCGAGATGACCGATCTCGGCAAGGTGCTGCGCGCCAAGCTGGAGGAGCGTGCCGTGGTGCACGCACCGCAGCTGATCTTCGACAAGGAATCCACCGACGGCACCCACAAGTGGCTGCTCGGCATGGATCCCAAGAACGCGATCGAGACGGTCTACATCCCCGACAAGGGACGCGGCACGTTGTGTGTGTCCTCGCAGGTGGGCTGTGCGCTCAACTGCCAGTTCTGCTCGACGGCGACGCAGGGTTTCAACCGCAATCTGTCGACCGCCGAGATCATCGGCCAGGTCTGGATCGCGGCACGCCACCTCGGCAACGTCCCGCACCAGCAGCGCAAGCTCACCAACGTGGTGATGATGGGCATGGGCGAGCCGCTGGCGAATTTCGACAACGTCGTGCGCGCCATGAGCATCATGCGCGACGACCTCGGCTACGGCCTGGCCAACAAGCGCGTGACGCTGTCGACGGCCGGCATGGTGCCGATGATCGACAAGCTGGGCGAGGTGAGCGACGTCTCGCTCGCCGTGTCGCTGCATGCGCCGAACGACGAGCTGCGCAGCGAACTCGTTCCGCTCAACAAGAAGTACCCGATCGCCGAGCTGCTGGAGTCCTGCGTGCGCTATGCGCTGCGCAAGCGCGGCACGTCGGTGACCTTCGAGTACACCCTGATGAAGGGCGTCAACGACCAGCCGCAGCATGCGCGCGAGCTGATCAAGTTGATGCGCGAATTCGACCGCCGCGTGCAGATGAAGGACGCGGCCAAGGTCAACCTGATCCCGTTCAATCCGTTCCCGGGCACGCGCTTCGAGCGCCCGGACGACGAGACCATCCGCGGCTTCCAGAAGCTGCTCAACAACTCCGGCATGATCGCGCCCGTGCGCCGCACGCGCGGCGACGACATCGATGCCGCCTGTGGCCAGCTCAAGGGGCAGGTCATGGACCGCACCCGGCGCCAGGCCGAGTTCCGCAAACGACTCGCCCAGGGGGCAGGTGATGCCGCTGCGTAACGCCATCCTCTTCGCCGTCGTTGCGATCGCGGCCGCGGCCAGCGGTTGCGGCGGTGGGAGCTACGTGAGCACGAGCCTTGGCAGGGAGCACCACGTCGAGCCTGCGGTCAATCGCGTCCTCGACTCGAAGGGAAAGAAGGCGCGGGAAACCGAAGCGGGCGTGCAGCGCGACCTCGCCGAGATCCCCGGCTACCTGGCCGCTGGCGACTTCGCCGCGGCGAAGAAGGCGGCGGCCAGCGTGCTCAAGCGCGAGCCGCAGTCGGTGGTCGCACACACGTACTTGGCGGTGGCGCTGGAACACGGTGGCGACGCGGCCGGTGCGGGCAGTCACTACCTGCGCGCCGCCGAACTCTCGCCGACCAATGGCGCCGCGCTGGGCAATTACGGCATCTGGCTGTGCGGCCAGGGACGCACTGCGGAGTCGCTGGCCTGGTTCGACAAGGCCCTCGAACAGCCCGGACAACAGGGCACGGCGTTGACCCTGGCCAACGCCGGCGTCTGCGCGGGCAAGGTCGGCCAGCAGCAGCGCGCGGAACGTGACCTGCGTCGCGCGATCGAGCTCGATCCGGAAAATCCCGTCGCGCTGGCGGCGCTGGCCGAACGCGAATTCCAGGCCGGCGACGCGTTCGAAGCCAGGGCATTTTCGGAACGGCGTCTCGCTGCTGCACCAGCAGATCCGAAGACGTTGCTGCTTGCGTCACAGATCGAACAAAAACTCGGCGACAGCTCTGCAGCTGCGCGCTACGTTTCGCGGCTGAAAGCGGAGTTCCCCGATGCACCGGAAGCACGGAGCTCCGCTATGGGGGATGGTGGCAGGCAATGACGAATTCCGAACAGGCAGTACCGGGCATCGGTGCAGGCTGTGGCGCCGCCCTCAGGGAGGCGCGCGAAGCCGCGGGCATGTCCATCGAACAGGCGGCTTCCCAGCTGCGCATGACGGTGCGCTCGGTCGCCAATCTTGAAACCGACGACTGGAGCTCCCTGGGGGCTTCGGTGTTCGTTCGCGGCCAGCTGCGCAGCTATGCGCGCCTGCTGGGCGTCGACATCGAACCGTATATCGAGCAGGCGCCGGTGGCCGCGGTCGCGCCGTCGACCCTGGTCAGCCATACCCACACGCCGGGCTACCAGCGCTTCGCCGAGCAGATGGGCCGCCGCATCATCTACATTGCGATCACGGCCGCGATCGCCATCCCGGTGTGGCTGCATTTCGGCAACAACGAACCCAACGTGCAGTCGCTGGATGTGCCCGTGGCGGCGATGCAGGCCGAGGACGCCGCCGCACCTGCGACGGCCGCGCCGAAGCGCACCCCGCTGGTCGCATCCATCGCCGCGTTGCCCGCGGCACAGCCGGCTGCGGCGCTTGCGATCACCTTCAACGGCGACAGCTGGGTCGAGATCTACGCGGCCGACAACCAGCAGGTGCTCGAGCGTGGGCTGCTCACCGCCGGGCAACACCGCAGCTACAAGATCGGCGAAGTCGGCCGCATCAAGCTCGGCAACGTCGACGCGGTGGAAGTGAAGCGCGCCGGTGCCGCGGTCGACCTGGCGCCGTTCAGCCGCGCGAATGTGGCGCGCTTTACGCTATCCTCTGACGGTTCCCTCGCGCCGGTCGCCAACTGACCCGCGCCGCGGGTCGGCCCTTCCACCGGCGGACAGCCGGTACTTCTGATGAACCCTGCCTGCCAAGGCGGGGCGGGATTCCATGGCGATCGACGAACTTCTAGACGAACACGAACAGAGCGAGCGCGTCCGCGAATGGCTGCGCCGCAACGGTAGCGCCCTTGTTGTCGGCATTGCACTCGGCCTCGCGGCCATCGGCGGCTGGCAGTGGTGGCAGCGCCACCAGGCCGGCAAGCAGCTCCAGGCGGCCACCGACTACCAGGCCGCGGTCGACGCGATCCAGGCCAATGACAAGGCCGCGGCCGGCAAGATTCCGTCTGTGCCGGAAGGCGTCTTCCGCGCACTGGCGCAACTCGAACTGGCCAAGTCGCAGGTGCAGGCCGGGCAGAGCGACGCGGCGATCGCCACGCTGCGTTCGGTCAAGGTCGAAGACCCGGCGATCGCCGATATCGTCAACCAGCGCCTGGCGCGCCTGTTGATCGACGCCAAGCAGGCCGATGCCGCGCTGAAGCTGGTCGCCGATGGTGATTCGCTGTCGGCGCTGGAAATCCGCGGCGACGCGCAGTTGGCTCTTGGTCAGCGTGACCAGGCCCGCGACAGCTATAACAAGGCGCTGCTCAAGGCCGAAGTCGGCACGCCGCAACGGCGCCTGCTCGAGTTGAAGCTGACCGACGCCGGCGGCACTCCCCCCAAGACCGAGAGCCAGTCCTGATGACGTCCAACATGAGTTCGCCCCTTCGCGCGCCGGCCTCCGGCCTCGTGCTGCGTTCCGCCGTGCTGCTCTCCTGCGCGCTCGTCCTGGGCGGATGCTCCACGGTCAAGGGCTGGTTCGGCGGCAAGAAGGAAAAGCCGAACGAGCCGGCCGAGCTGACCGATTTCACGCCCTCGGTGACCGTCAACAAGATCTGGTCGGAACACGCGGGCAAGGGCGAAGGCCGGATGGGCGTGCGCCAGGGGCCGGCGGTGGCCGATGGCCGCGTCTACGCGGCCGCGATCGAAGGCGGTGTGCGCGCGCTCGACCTGCAGACCGGCAAACCGGTGTGGCATTACGAAAGCAAGCGCCAGCTGTCCGGCGGTCCCGGTGCCGGCGACGGCCTGGTGGTCGTCGGTGGACTCGAGGGCGAAGTGATCGCGCTCGACGCCGCCACCGGTACGGAGAAGTGGCAGGCCAAGGTGCCGGCGGAAGTCATCGCCGCGCCGACGATTGGCCTGGGCAGTGTCTTCGTGCGCTCCAACGACGGCCACGTCACCGCCTTCGACGCCGCCACCGGCGAGCGCCGCTGGTTCTGGGTCTATGAGGTTCCCACCCTGAGCCTGCGCGGCAACGATGCCGTGGTGCTGGGCCCGGGCTATGTCTTCTCCGGCAACGACGACGGCACCGTAAGCGCGCTGTCGGCCACCGACGGCCGCACGCTGTGGACGCTGCCGATCGCGCAGCAGGAAGGCCGCAGCGAACTGGACCGCCTCGCCGACGTCGACGGCACGCCGGTGCTGGAAGGCAGCACCCTGTACGCGACCAGCTTCAAGAAGCAGACCGTCGCGATCGACGCACCGAGCGGCCGTGGCATGTGGGCTAGCCAGTTCGGCGGTTCCGGCCGCCTGGGCGTGGCCAGCGACCGGCTGATCGTGTCCGACCCCGCCGGATCGGTGTACGCGCTGGACCGGAACACCGGTGGCTCGCTGTGGCAGCAGCCCGCGCTGGCGCGGCGCCTGCTGACGTCGCCGGCGGTGCAGGGCGATTACGCGGTGGTCGGCGACTACGACGGCTACCTGCACTGGATGAAGCTGGACACCGGTGAACTGGCCGCGCGTGCCCGCGTCGGTGGCGATGCCCTGCGGGGTACCCCGGTCGTCGCCGACGGCATCCTCGTGGCCCAGGACATCGACGGCGAGCTGGCCGCGTTCCGCCTCGGCCAGTAACGGCGTTTGGGCTTTTTCCATGACCCCGGCCCATGGCCGGGGTTATTGTTTGCGCGTCTCGCCGGTCCTTCCCGCGATACGTCCTTGTCTTGAATTCCCGATTGGCAGGTTTCCATGCTTCCCCTCGTAGCCCTGGTGGGCCGCCCCAATGTCGGCAAGTCGACGCTGTTCAACGCCCTGACGCGTACCCGTGACGCGCTGGTGCACGACCAGCCCGGCGTGACCCGCGATCGCAACTACGGGGTCTGCCGTCCGGAAGGGCAGCGTGCCTTCGCGGTGGTGGATACCGGCGGCATCGCCGGCGTGGACGAAGGCCTGGCCGGCGCCACCGCGCGACAGGCGCGCGCGGCCGCCGAAGAAGCGGACCTCGTGCTGTTCGTCGTCGACGGTCGCGAGGGCGCCTCGGCGCTCGACGACGACATCCTGCGGTGGCTGCGCAAGGCCGCCCGGCCGACCGTGCTGGTGGTCAACAAGACCGACGGCATCGACGCCCGCGCCGCGATGGCGGAATTCGCGCGCTACGGTTTCGGCGATGTCATCGCGATCTCGTCGGCGCACCGCATGGGCATCGACGACCTGCTGGATGACATCCAGGAGCGCTTGCCCGAAGCGGGCAGCGCGGTCGAACTCGACAACGACCCCGACCGCATCCGTGTCGCCTTCATCGGGCGCCCCAACGTCGGCAAGTCGACGCTGGTGAACCGCCTGCTCGGCGAGGAACGCATGATCGCCTCGGAAGTGCCGGGCACCACGCGCGATGCGGTATCCGTCGACATGGAACGCGACGGCCGCCTGTACCGCCTGATCGATACCGCCGGCCTGCGCCGCAAGTCGAAGGTGGAAGAGGTGGTCGAGAAGTTCTCGATCGTGAAGACGCTGGCTGCGATCGAGGAGTGTCAGGTCGCCGTGGTCATGCTCGACGCGGGCGAAGGCGTGACTGACCAGGACGCGAGCGTGCTCGGCTACGCGCTCGATGCGGGCCGCGCGCTCGTTGTCGCCGTCAACAAGTGGGACAACCAGACCGAATACCAGCGCCAGCAGACCGAAAACCTGCTGATTCGCAAGCTTGCTTTCGTCGAATGGGCCGAGGTGGTGCGCATCAGCGCCAAGCACGGCTCGGGCCTGCGCGAGCTGTTCAACGCGATCCATCGCGCGCACAAGTCCGCGACCACCGAGCTGGGCACCAGCGAGGTGACCAAGGCCATGGAAATCGCCTACGAAACCAACCCGCCGCCGGTGGTGCGCGGCCACGTGGCGAAGATGCGCTTTGCCCACCCGGGCGGCGTCAATCCGCCGACCTTCATCATCCACGGCACGCGCCTGCGCACGCTGGCCGACAGCTACAAGCGCTACCTCGAGAACTTCTTCCGCAAGCGCTTCAAGCTGGTCGGCACGCCGGTCCGCTTCGTCTTCAAGGAAGGCACCAACCCATACGAAGGCAAGAAGAACGTGCTGACCGAGCGGCAGGTGGCGAAGAAGCGGCGCATGATCCGGCACGTCAAGCGCGGCAAGTGACGCAATGGCGTTCGCGCTGCGAACGCCCTGATCGTTGCGTCCTGGGTAAGCGGGATGACGAGCAACAACGGAACCTCACCGAGTCGATGAGTTGAACGCCCCGTTGCCACCATCCCAGGTCACTCTCGGCATCCTTGCTGGCGGGCGCGCGACGCGACTGGGCGGTGCCGACAAGGCCTGGCTGGAGCGCGACGGAATCGCCCAGGTGCTGCGCTGGCAACGCCGCTTCGCGGTCGAAACCGCGGCCGTGATCGTCAGCGCGAACCAGCGGCTGGAGCGTTATCCGCAGGCGGAGCTGCATGCGGTCGCCGATCGTGTCCACGGCGACATCGGTCCCATCGCCGGCCTCGACGCGCTGCTGGCCGCATGCACCACGCCGTGGCTGCTGACGCTGCCGGTCGACCTGGTGGGTGTCAACGATTGCCTGCTGCCCACCCTGGATTCCGGCCGCGATCGCCATGGCGCGTTCGCCATCGACGACGACGGCCCGCAGCCGCTGGTGGCGTTGTGGAACGTGGCCGCCGCGATCACCGCGACCGCGGCGCAGATCGAAGCCGGCGCCACCGCCGTGCACGCACTGCAGGCGAAGCTGGGCATGCCCGGCGTGCGCTTCGCCGGCGTACGCTTCGGCAACCTCAATACTCCCGAAGACCTGCGTGCGGCGGGGATCCGACATGACTGACGTTCCAACCGGGCTGCTGTTCGACGATGCGATGACCCTGCTGCAGGGGATCGCCGCGCAGCATCGCCTGGAAGCCGAAACGCTGGCGCTCGGGCGCTGCCATGGGCGCGTGCTTGCGCAGGACATCGATGCGTCGTTGGCCTTGCCGCCGTTCGACAACAGCGCGATGGATGGCTTCGCGTTCCGTCACGCCGACCTTGCTGGTACCGAAACCCAGCTGAGGTTGGCGGGCGAGCAGTTCGCCGGTCCCGCCAACGACGTCGCGCCGGGGCCGGGCGAATGCATGCGCATCACCACCGGCGCGCCGATGCCGCCCGGCACGGACACCGTTGCGATCAAGGAGAACTGCCGCGTCGAGAACGGGGTCGTGGTCGTGCCCGACACGCGCGCCGCAGCGAACGTGCGCCACGCCGGCGAAGACGTGCGCGTGGGCGACCGCGTATTGCAGGCGGGCACAGTGCTGACCGCGACGCGTGTCTCGCTGGCGGCGTCGCTCGGCCTCGCTTCGCTGCGGGTCGCGCGCAAGCCGACCGTGGCCGTGTTCACCACCGGCGACGAGCTGGTCGAGCCGGGAATGGCGCTGGCGCCGGGGCAGATCTACGACAGCAACCGCGAGCTGCTCATGGGCCTGTTGCGAGCCGATGGCCTGGAGCCCACGGCGTGGCCGCGATTGCCCGACGACCCGAAGCAGGTCGAGATCGCCCTGCGCGACGCCGGCTGCGCATTCGACCTGATCGTGACCGCGGGTGGCGTGTCGGCGGGCGAGAAGGATCACCTTCCCGGGGTGCTCGCGCAGTTCGGCAGCACGCATTTCTGGAAGGTGAAGATGAAGCCCGGCATGCCGCTGCTGTTCGGCACGCTGGACCAGGCGCGCGTGCTGGCGCTGCCGGGCAACCCGGTGTCGGTGCTGGCGACCTACCTCACCTTCGGCCGGGCGCTGATCGACGGCCTGCAGGGCCGGAGCGAGCCGCGACCGACCTGGCGCGCGCAGCTGGCAGCGCCGTTGGAGAAGGCGCATCCGCGCCGCGAGTTCCTCCGCGGGCGCCTGTTCGGCGGCAGCAATGGCGTGCTGCATGTCGAGGCCGATGCCGCTACCGGCTCGCACCGCCTGCGGGCGGCGGCGGAGGCCAATGCCCTGGTCGTCGTGCCGGAAGGCCCCCAGCGCTACGCCGCAGGCGAAGTGGTCGAGGTCATTCCGCTGTAAGTGCGCCCGCGTTGGCGTACGCCGCTTTGCCGCGGATAATTGCCCCATGGCCATAGCAGTGATTTCTCCGGCGGATGCCCTGCGCCGCCAGAACGCGGGCGCGGTGCTGGTCGATGTGCGCGAGGCACACGAGCGCGCCACGGGACACGCCGCCGGCGCGCTGGGCGTCGCGCGCGCGGAGCTCGAGGCGGACCCGGCATCGGTATTGCCGGCAACCGGCGCAGAAATCCTGCTGATCTGCCAATCCGGCGCGCGTTCGATGAAGGCCGCCCAGGCGCTCGACGAAGCCGGCTACACCCGGCTGGCCTCGGTCGAGGGTGGCACGGCGCGCTGGATCGCCGAGGGCCTGCCACTGACCCGGCCCGAGGTCGACACGGATTTCTACGAGCGCTATTCGCGCCACCTGCGCCTGCCCGAAGTCGGCGAGGCGGGGCAGCGCCTGCTGGAAGCCGCGCGCGTCGCGATGGTCGGCGCGGGTGGGCTGGGGTCGCCGGCGGCGTACTACCTGGCCGCGGCCGGCGTGGGCACGCTGGTGCTCGCCGACGACGATGTCGTCGATCGCAGCAACCTGCAGCGCCAGATCCTGCACACCGATGCCCGCATCGGCGTGGCGAAAGTCGAATCCGCGCGGATCGCGCTGTCGGCATTGAATCCGCGATTGAAGGTCGAGGCGTTTGCCGAGCGCATCACCGCCGCGAACGTCGAGCGCCTGATCGCCGACGCCGACGTGGTCATCGATGGCGCCGACAACTTCCCGGTGCGCTACCTGCTCAACGACGCCTGCGTGAAGCTCGGCAAGCCACTGGTGTACGGCGCCGTGCACCGCTTCGAAGGACAGGTCAGCGTGTATGACGCGGGGCGTCATCGCGGCGAAGCGCCGTGCTATCGCTGTTTGTTCCCGGAACCGCCGCCGCCGGAAGCCGCGCCGAATTGCGCCGAAGCCGGCGTGCTCGGCGTGCTGCCCGGGGTGATCGGCCTGTTGCAGGCGACCGAAGTGGTGAAGCTGATCCTCGGCATCGGCGTGCCGTTGACCGGGCGCCTGCTCAACTTCGATGCGCTGGCGATGCGTTTCCGCGAAACGCGCCTGCGCCCCGACCGGGATTGCGTGGTGTGCGCACCGGGGCGTGAATTCCCCGGCTACATCGACTATGCGAGGTTCTGCGCGGGAACCTGAGGAGGTGGCGGATGGACAGCGTGCGCGTGGGCAAGCAGTGCATCCGTTTCGCGGCAGTCCTGGGCCTGCTGGGCTCGGGGCCGTCCGCAGGCGCACAAGAACCCGCGCCTGTAGCCGCATCTTCGCCGCTGTGCAGCCGCATCGCGCAGTCGCCGCCGTCGTATGCCTCGCGCATCGCACAGGTGGCCTGTGCCGAGAACGCGCTGTGGTTCGGTCCCTTCATCGATACGCAGGGACGGCTGGCCAGCATCACCGTGTCCGAAGGCGAGCGCCTGCGCCTGCAGGACGGCGCGACGCCCGCATGGCAACGCGTCGCCGACTACTGGAAGGGCAGCGGCCTGTTGTCGCAGATGGCGAATTTCCCGGGCGCCAGCGATTGCAGCGTGGGCGGCGGCAGCCATTTCCAGACCTCGTCGTGCCGGGCCTTCCTGAGCGACACGCCCTGGTCGGCGGTATTCGTCTCCTTCGTGATGGCACGCGCGGGCGTGCCGGGATTCAACCCGTCGGCGAGCCACATCGATTACATCCGCGATGCCTACCGCTACCCGGCAGCGTCGCCGTACGTGCTGGCGGATCCGGATGCCACCATGGCCGCCGCGGGCGACCTGCTGTGTTTTTCGCGCGGGCGCAGCGACATCGGCGCGAACGGTTTCCGCGACTTCCTCGCCAGCGGGTCGGGCGGGATGAACATGCACTGCGACATCGTCGTCGCCGCCAATCCGGACGGCGACGGCAAGCTTTATCTGGTCGGCGGCAACGTGTTGCAGGGCGTGACCATGCGGGTGCTGCCGCTCAACCGCACCGGCGCCATCTGGGGACTGCCGCGGCGCATCGCCGCCCCCGGCGCGTGCCAGCCGGGCAGCGAAGGTCCCTGCAGTTTCAACCGGCAGGACTGGGTGACGCTGATGAAGCTCAAGCCCTTGCCCGTCCCCAACCACCTGGCGCCGATTCCCACCACGCCGCCGCAATGCTGCACGCAGTGCCCATTGCCGCTGCCCGAACACCTGCGGCGCTGCCCGCCGTTGCAGCGCCCGGTCGATGCATTGCCGGGCGGGCAGGGACGCTAGCGGAGTTTCAGACGACGCGTTCGACCACGGCCGCGGCGCTCGCCGTGCGGCGTCGCGGCTTCGCGCGCGGATCCAGTTGCACGTTGAGCACCATGTTGCAGTGGATGCAGCTGTAGCTCAGGCAACGGATGTCGTCGCTGTCGTTGTTCTGGCCGAAAACGCTCTCGATGCGGACATGCAGCAACCGCTTGCCGCACTTGGGGCATTCGCCTTGATTGATCATGTCGACTTTCTCCGGCCCGGCAGCGGGCGGTGGACGTGGATGGCAACAGGGTTGATGGCAGACGGGCCGGAACGCGGGGCAGGTGTCGCGAAAAACGCCTTGAGCGTCCGCGAGAACCCCGGCGCCGCGGCGACGTTGCCGTGTTCGGCGCTGGGGAGCTCAAGCACCCGCGGGCGCCGCGGCAGCGCTTCGATCAGGCGCTGGGTGCTGGCGGCCGGGATCACCTTGTCCCGGCCGGCGCGCACCACCAGGGTCGGCCCGGTGCGACGCGACAGGTTGGAAACCGAATCGAAGCGGTCGCGCGCCAGCAGGCGCACGGGCAGCCAGCGGTAGTGCGCCTGGCCGACGTCGGCCAGGGTGTCGTAGGGCGTGATCAGAGCCAGGCGCCGCACCGGGCGCTGCGCGGCGACGTGGGCGGCCACGCCCGATCCCAGGCTGTAGCCGATGACGTCCACGCCGATGCGCGGATGCTGGAGGCGGACATGGTCGAACAGGGCCAGGGCATCGCTGGCCAGGCCGGCTTCGTCGGGCTGCCCCTCGCTCGCGCCGAATCCGCGGTAGGCCACCAGGTACACCGTGTGCTGCGGGAACCAGCGCGCGAAGCTGGAGCGGTTGAGCTGGATGGCCTCGGAGTTGCCGCCGAAATAGACCAGGGCGCGCTTGCGGCCGGGATTCACCACCCAGCCACGCAGGGTGACGTCACCGTTGACCAGCGCGAAATTGGTCTGGGTCGCCTCCACCCGCGTCTGGTGCGGGAGGTACACCAGCTCGCGCTGCCGCACGTACATGAAGCCACAAAGCCCCAGGTACACCATCGTCAGCGGCAGCGCGATCCAGAACATGGCCCCCGTCCTCGCACCTGCCGTGGCAGGTCGTGAAGCTGGCAATGAGCCTATCGGCCGCGATGTGATCCGGACGCATCCATGCCGGTCTTCGGGATCGCGATCTGGGTCGGAGGCTAGCCCTTATGCAAACGCTGCGCTGCCTCGAACGCGGCCAACTGCTCCGGGGTCGCGTCGCGCTGGTGCTTCGCCTTCCAGGCCGGGAAGGGCTCGCCGTAGACCGCCTCGCGCGCCTCGTCCTTGGTCATGGTGATGCCGCGGTGCTCGGCCGCTTCGCGGTACCAGTCGGCCAGGCAGTTGCGGCAGAACCCGGCCAGGATCATCAGGTCGATGTTCTGCACATCGGCGCGTTCCTGCAGCAGGTGCTCGCGCAGGCGGCGGAAGACGGCGGCTTCGATCTGGGTGGTTTCGAAATCGGTGTCGGACATGGAACCGGGCCCGGGGTGGGGGAGGGATGGGCGATAATGTGCGCCTTCATCGCTTCGAATCCCACCTCCGAATGACCGCCCGCATCCTTGACGGCAAGCGCATCGCCGAAGACCTGCTCGACAACCTCAAGGCGCAGGTGGACGCGCGGGTCGCGGCCGGCAAGCCCGCCCCGGGCCTGGCGGTGGTGCTGGTGGGGAACGATCCGGCCTCGTCGGTGTACGTCAAGAACAAGCGCCGCGCCGCGCAGAAGGTCGGGATCCGCGCGATCGACTACGACCTGCCGGCCGATACCAGCGACGAGCAGTTGCTGGCGCTGGTCGACCAGCTCAATGCCGATCCCCAGGTGCACGGCATCCTCGTGCAGTTGCCGCTGCCGGGGCACCGCGACGCCACCTACCTGATCCATCGCATCGATCCGAGCAAGGACGTGGACGGCTTCCACCCGGAGAACGTCGGCCATCTGGCGCTGCGCCAGTTCGGCCTGCGCCCGTGCACCCCGCGTGGCATCACCACGCTGCTGGCCTACACCGACCGGCCGGTGCGCGGGCAGAGCGCCACGATCGTGGGCGTGTCCAATCACGTCGGCCGGCCGATGGCGCTGGAGCTGCTGATTGCCGGCTGTACCGTCACCAGCTGCCACAAGTTCACCCCGCCCGACGTACTGGAGCAGTCCGTGCGCAACGCCGACATCCTGGTGGTGGCGGTGGGCCGGCCGCAGCTGATCCCGGGCGAATGGGTCAAGCCGGGCGCCGTGGTGATCGACGTGGGCATCAACCGCCTGGAGGACGGCCGCCTGGTCGGCGACGTGGGCTTCGAAGCCGCCGCCCAGCGCGCCAGCTGGATCACCCCGGTACCGGGCGGGGTCGGCCCGATGACCGTGGCGACCCTGATGCAGAACACCCTGGAAGCCGCCGAGGCCGCGGACGCCTGACCAGGGCGGAGTTGTTCCGCGGTTCGGACGAAGGCGGCGGGTTGGAACCCGCCCTGCGCAACGGCGCATCCCAATACAGCGAGCGCCGAAACCCCGAAACGGGTTAGAATGACGCGCTTCATCCATCCAGGACCGCCCATGCTGCGTATCCAGGCTGAAGCGCTGACCTACGACGACGTTTCGCTCGTTCCTGCGCATTCCATCGTCCTGCCCAAGGACGTATCGCTCTCCACGCGCCTGACCCGCGACCTCACCATCCGTCTGCCGATCGTATCGGCGGCGATGGACACGGTGTCCGAAGCACGCCTCGCGATCGCGATGGCCCAGCTCGGCGGCATCAGCATCATCCACAAGAACATGAGCCTCGAGGCGCAGGCGGCGCAGGTCGCCCACGTCAAGAAGTTCGAAGCGGGCGTGATCAAGGAGCCGTTCACCGTCGGCCCCGAGACCACGATCGCCGAGGTGCTCAAGCTCACCCGCGCGCGGAACATCTCCGGCGTGCCGGTCGTGGAAAACGGCCAGCTGGTCGGCATCGTCACCAGCCGTGACATGCGCTTCGAGAAGAAGCACGACGACCCGGTCCGCCACATCATGACCAAGAAGGATCGCCTCATCACCGTGCGCGAAGGCGCGTCGGACGAAGAGGTGGTGCAGCTGCTGCACAAGCACCGCATCGAGAAGGTGCTGGTGGTCAACGACGGCTTCGAGCTGCGCGGTCTGATCACGGTCAAGGACATCCAGAAGAAGTCCGACAATCCCAACGCCGCCTACGACAGCAGTGAACGCCTGCTGGTCGGCGCCGCGGTGGGCGTCGGCGGCGACACCGAAGCGCGCGTCGCCGCGCTGGCCGCGGCCGGCGTGGACGTGGTGGTGGTCGACACCGCGCACGGCCATTCGCAGGGCGTGCTCGATCGCGTCAAGTGGGTGAAGAAGAACTTCCCGCAGCTGCAGGTCATCGGCGGCAACATCGTCACCGGCGATGCGGCGCTCGCGCTGATGGACCACGGCGCGGACGCGGTGAAGGTCGGCGTGGGCCCGGGTTCGATCTGCACCACGCGGATAGTGGCGGGCGTCGGCGTGCCGCAGGTCACCGCGGTCGACATGGTCGCCGAGGCGCTGCAGGACCGCATTCCGCTGATCGCCGACGGTGGCATCCGCTATTCGGGCGACATCGGCAAGGCGATCGTCGCGGGCGCCTCCACGGTGATGATCGGCGGCCTGTTCGCCGGCACCGAGGAAGCCCCGGGCGAAGTCGAGCTGTTCCAGGGCCGCAGCTACAAGAGCTACCGCGGCATGGGCTCGCTCGGTGCGATGGAGCAGGGCTCCAAGGACCGCTACTTCCAGGATGCTTCCGACGCCGACAAGCTGGTGCCCGAAGGCATCGAGGGCCGCGTCCCGTACCGTGGCCCGCTGCGTGGCGTGGTCCACCAGCTCGCCGGTGGCCTGCGCGCGACGATGGGTTATGTCGGCTGTGCGACCGTCGAGGAGATGCGCAAGAAGCCGTCCTTCGTGAAGGTCACCTCTGCCGGCACGCGCGAAAGCCACGTGCACGACGTGCAGATCACCAAGGAACCGCCGAACTATCGCGCGGGTTGAATGTGAGCGAAGAAGGGAGACGTCAGTTTCCCTTCTTTGTTTTTGAGTCTCCGTTTTCGATTGCAGAAGATCGCCGCCCCCATGACGACGAACATCCATAACGACAAGATCCTCATCCTCGACTTCGGCGCGCAGTACACCCAGCTGATCGCCCGCCGCATCCGCGAGATCGGCGTGTACTGCGAAATCTGGGCCTGGGACCATGACCCGGCCGAGATCGCGAAGTTCGGCGCCAAGGGCATCATCCTGTCGGGCGGCCCCGAGTCGACGACGCAACACGGCGCGCCCAAGGCGCCGCAGGAAGTCTTCGATTCCGGCCTGCCGATCCTCGGCATCTGCTACGGCATGCAGACGCTGGCCGCGCAGCTGGGCGGCGCCACCGAAGCCGCCGATGCCCGCGAATTCGGCCACGCCGAAGTCGAACTCGTCGCCAGGGACGCGCTGCTGGGTGGCCTGAGCGACCACGACGGCGAAGCGCGCATCGACGTGTGGATGAGCCACGGCGACCACGTCGCCAAGGCGCCGCCGGGCTGGACGATCACCGCCGTCACCGATCGCATTCCCGTCGCGGCGATGGCGCTGGAAGAGAAGCGCTGGTACGGCGTGCAGTTCCATCCGGAAGTGACCCATACCAAGCAGGGCCAGCAGTTGCTGCGCCGCTTCGTCGCCGAAATCTGCGGCTGCCAGACGCTGTGGAACGCGGCCAACATCATCGAGGATCAGATCGCGCGAGTGCGCGAACTCGTTGGCGACGACGAAGTGATCCTCGGCCTCTCCGGCGGCGTCGATTCGTCCGTCGTGGCCGCGCTACTGCACAAGGCGATCGGCAAGCAGCTGACCTGCGTGTTCGTCGACACCGGCCTGCTGCGCTGGAACGAGGGCGACCAGGTGATGGCGATGTTCGCCAACGAAGCCGATAAAGGCGGCATGGGCGTCAAGGTCATCCGCGTCAACGCGGCCGACCGCTATTTCGACAAGCTGAAGGGCGTCAACGACCCGGAAGCCAAGCGCAAGATCATCGGCAACCTCTTCATCGAGATCTTCGACGAGGAGTCGGCCAAGCTCGCCAATGCGAAGTGGTTGGCGCAGGGCACGATCTATCCTGACGTGATCGAGTCGGCCGGCAGCAAGACCGGCAAGGCGCACGTCATCAAGAGCCACCACAACGTCGGTGGCCTGCCCGAAGACATGAAGCTCAAGCTGGTCGAGCCGCTGCGCGAGCTGTTCAAGGACGAAGTACGTCGTCTCGGCGTCGAACTCGGCCTGCCGCGTGAGATGGTCTATCGCCATCCGTTCCCCGGTCCGGGCCTGGGCGTCCGCATCCTCGGCGAAGTGAAGCGCGAGCACGCCGAACTGCTGGCCAAGGCCGACCACATCTTCATTGACGAGCTGCGCAAGGCCGGCTGGTACGACAAGACCAGCCAGGCGTTCGCGGTGTTCCTGCCGGTGAAGTCGGTGGGCGTGGTCGGCGATGCACGCGCCTACGAGTGGGTGATCGCACTGCGTGCAGTGGAAACCATCGACTTCATGACCGCGCACTGGGCGCATCTGCCGTATGACCTGCTCGGCACGGTGTCGAACCGCATCATCAACGAACTGCGCGGCGTGTCGCGCGTGGTCTACGACATCAGCGGCAAGCCGCCGGCAACGATCGAGTGGGAATAAGACAGCTGTCGTCCCGAGCGCCGCGCGGGACCTGCTTTGAATTCCTGCAGTACAACTGATCCATCACTGCGTTCGGAATGACAGACCTTAGTTCCCGCGACGAACACTGGATGCGCCACGCGCTCGCGCTGGCGCAACGCGCGCAGCTCGAGGACGACGAGATCCCGGTCGGCGCCGTGCTGGTGTCGGCCGAGGGTGACGTCCTCGGCGAGGGCTGGAACCGCAACATCACCGATCGTGACCCGACTGCGCATGCGGAAATCGTCGCCATGCGCGCCGCCGGTGCCAAGCTCGGCAACCATCGCCTGCTGGGTGCGACGCTCTACGTGACGCTCGAGCCTTGCGCGATGTGCGCGATGGCGATGGTGCACGCGCGCGTCGCCCGCGTCGTGTACGGGGCCAGCGATCCGAAGACCGGCGCCGCCGGCAGCGTCTTCGACCTGCTCGCCGATCCGCGCCACAACCATCGCGTGCAGGTGCAGGGCGGGGTGCTGGCCGAAGAAGCCGGGCGCCGGCTCACCAACTATTTCCGCGCCAAGCGCGGCAAGGCGCCGTTGCAGGACCGCGAAGACTGACGCCGTGCGGACCCCGCAGCGGGGTCACTGCTTGCGGGCGAGTTCGTGGTCCAGTTCCGCATCGAAGCTGCTCACGGCCAGGCTGACCTCGCGCCACAGCCAGAAGCTGGCGACGAGCAGGAACAGCACGCCGAACACCGCCAACAGCGTCGGCAGCACGCCCATGCGGAATCCGAGCACGGCGTCCATCGCCAGCGCCAGGCTGGTGCCGACGAAACTGGCGAGCGCGGCGTACAGCATCTGGCAGGCGCGCAGGACCAGGTGCGCACGCTGGCGGTGGCGCGCGATCTGCAGGTCGCGCTCCCGGCGGTCGGTGGCCTCGGCCTCCCAGGCCACGACGAGCGAACGCAACCGGTCGACCACGCGCGCGAGTCGCGTATTGGCGGCGGCAAGCAGCGCTGCGGTGGCGGTTAGGAAGAACGCCGGCGCCAGCATCGTGGTCAGGATGGCGTAGTGCAGGTACGCAGGATTCGAGGGCATGGCACGGAGCGGGTTGGAGGCTGGGCTATGATGCGACGTCCCGAGCAGCAGTGCGAGCGCATGGTGAACCCGCAGAAGGAACAGCGACTGATCTGGATCGACCTGGAGATGACCGGGCTCGATACCGACAACGACTCCATCCTCGAGATCGCCACGGTGGTCACCGATGCGCAGCTGCAGGTGCTGGCCGATGGTCCGGAATTGGCCATCGCCCATCCGCTCGAACGCCTGCAGGCGATGGACGAATGGAACCGCAACCAGCACGGCAAGTCCGGCCTGTGGCGACGCGTGCTGGAAGAGGGCGTGACGATGGCGGAGGCCGAGCAGCGAACGCTCGATTTCCTTGCCCAGTGGGTGCCGGCCAACTGCTCACCGATCTGCGGCAATTCGATCTGCCAGGACCGGCGTTTCCTGCATCGCTGCATGCCGCGGTTGGAGAAGTACTTCCACTACCGCAACCTCGACGTCAGCACGATCAAGGAACTGGCGCGGCGTTGGGCGCCTTCCGTGCTGAACGGCGTGCGCAAGGAGTCCAAGCACACCGCGCTCAGCGACATCCGCGATTCGATCGCGGAGCTGGCGCACTACCGTGCGTCGATGGGCAAGCTGGGCGGCCTGGAAGGCTGAGCGATCGGCGGCGCGTTCGCGCCGTATCGCTACTTGCGGTCGCCGTCGTCGGCGACCGAGCGTGCGAGCAGGTCGGCCAAGGGGCGGCCGTCACCATCGCGGTGGTAGACGTGCAGGTCGCGCTGCGGATACGGGATGTTGAGGCCCCGCCCGAGGATGCCGTTGCGGATGGCTTCCATGAGCTCGCTGCGCACGACGCCGTAGTTCGGCGTATCGACCCAGGCACGCAGTTCGATGTTGACGCTGCTTTCCGCCAGCGCGGTCACCCAGACCTCCGGGACCGGATCCGCCAGCACCTTGGGATTGGCCGCGGCCGCGGCGAGCAACACCTCGCGCGCCACCTTCAGGTCGTCCTCGTAGCCCACGCCCACGGGCAGGTCGACGCGGCGACGCGGGTTCGCCGTGAAGTTGATGATCGGCGCGGTCGTGATCAGGCTGTTGGGAATCACGATCACGCGGTTGTCGATCGTGCGCATCCGGGTCTGGAACACGCGGATCTGCTCGACCGTGCCTTCCAGGCCCGCCGCCTGCACGAAATCGCCGACGTGGATCGGGCGCTGCACGATCAGCATCACCCCGGAGGCGATGTTGGACAGCGAGTCCTTCAGCGCCAGGCCGATGGCCAGGCCGGCGGCGCCGAGCACCGCCATCACCGACGTCGTCGGCACGCCCAGCGACTGCAGCGCGGCGACGATCACGACCACCAGCATCGCCGCGTAGGCGATGTTGCGCAGGAAGCCACGCAGGGTGGCTTCCATGTGGCCGCGCTCGAACGCGCGGTCCATCGCCCGCGACAGGCGCTTGGCCAGCCACATCCCCAGCAGCAGGATGAGGACGGCGCCGAGGAGTTTCAGCCCCCAGGCCTGCGCCAGGCCGAGGAAGTCGAACTCCTTCAGCTTGTCGAGCGATTCACGCGCCTGCGTTTCGAGCAGCATCGACGGCGCCCGCTCAGCCGGCCTTGGCCTTCGCCTTGGCGAGGCGCAGCCAGGTGTCAACGACGGTGTCGGGGTTCAGCGATACGGACTCGATGCCTTCCTGCATCAGCCACTCGGCGAGGTCCGGATGGTCGCTCGGGCCCTGGCCGCAGATGCCGACGTACTTGCCCTTGGCGCGCGCGGCCTGGATGGCCATCGACAGCATCTTCTTCACCGCCGGATTGCGCTCGTCGAAGAGGTTGGCAACGATCGCCGAGTCGCGGTCCAGGCCCAGCGTGAGCTGGGTCAGGTCGTTCGAACCGATCGAGAAGCCGTCGAAGATGTCGAGGAATTCCTCCGCCAGCAGGGCGTTGGACGGCACCTCGCACATCATGATGATCTTCAGGCCCTCGCTTTCACCAGTACGGCTGCCTTGTTCCAGGCCATTGGCCTTCAGCACTTCGACGACCTTGCGACCTTCCTCCAGGGTGCGCACGAACGGGATCATGACCCAGCAATTGGTCAGGCCCATCGTTTCGCGCACCTTCTTCACTGCGCGGCATTCGAGCGCGAAGGCATCGGCGAAGCTCGGATCGACGTAGCGGCTGGCGCCGCGGAAGCCGATCATCGGGTTCTCTTCGTGCGGCTCGTAGCGCGAGCCGCCGACCAGGTTGGCGTATTCGTTCGACTTGAAGTCGGACAGGCGCACGATCACCGGATTCGGCGCGACCGATGCAGTGATGGTCGCGATGCCTTCGGCCAGGCGGTCGACGTAGAAGTCGACCGGACCGCCGTAGCCGACGATCTTGGCGTCGATCTTCTTCTTCGTTTCCGCGTCCTGCGTGGCGTATTCCAGCAACGCCTTGGGATGCACGCCGATGTGGCTGGCGATGATCATTTCCAGGCGCGCCAGGCCGATGCCCGCGTTGGGCAGCATGGCGAAGTCGAAGGCGCGCTCGGGGTTGGCGACGTTCATCATCACCTTGAGCGGCGCTTCCGGCATCTTGTCGAGGTCGGCGACGTTGCGCTCGAAGGGCAGGGCGCCGGCATAGATGTAGCCGGTGTCGCCCTCGGCGCAGGAAATGGTGACTTCCTGGCCGTCCTGGATGGTGTCGAGCGCGTTACCGGTACCGACCACCGCCGGCACGCCCAGTTCACGCGCGATGATCGCGGCGTGGCAGGTGCGGCCGCCGCGGTTGGTGACGATGGCGGCGGAGCGCTTCATCACCGGTTCCCAGTCCGGGTCGGTCATGTCGGCGACGAGCACGTCGCCCGGCTGCACGCGGCTCATGTCGTCGAGCGAACGCACGACGCGGGCGATGCCGCTGCCGATCTTGTTGCCGATGGCGCGGCCTTCGGCGATGACATCGCCACGCTGAAGCAGCGCATAGCGCTCGATCTGCGTGGCATGGGCGCGCGACTTCACCGTTTCCGGGCGCGCCTGCACGATGAAGAGCTTGCCGCTGACGCCGTCCTTCGCCCACTCGATGTCCATCGGGCGGCCGTAGTGCTTTTCGATGACCAGCGCCTGCTTGGCGAGCTCGTGCACGTCGGCGTCGTTGATCGAGAAGGTGTTGCGCAGGTCGGCCGGGGTTTCCTCGGTGCGCACGCGTTCGCCCGGCTGGTCCGAATAGACCATGCGCAGCTGCTTGGCGCCGATGGAGCGACGCAGGATCGCCGGCTTGCCCTGCTGCAGCGTGGGCTTGTAGACGTAGAACTCGTCCGGGTTCACCGCGCCCTGCACGACCATCTCGCCCAGGCCGTAGCTGGAGGTGATGAAGACGACGTCGCGGAAGCCGGATTCGGTGTCGAGGGTGAACAGCACGCCGGAGGAGCCGACGTTCGAGCGCACCATCAGCTGCACGCCGGCCGAGAGGAACACGTCCTCGTGCTTGAAGCCGTGGTGCACGCGGTACGCGATGGCGCGGTCATTGTAGAGCGAGGCGAAGACTTCCTTGACCTTGTGCACGACATCGTCGGCGCCGGTGACGTTGAGGAAGGTCTCCTGCTGGCCGGCGAAGCTCGCATCGGGCAGGTCCTCGGCGGTCGCCGAGGAGCGGACGGCGACGGCAACATCGCTGCCACCGTTCTCGTCGCACAGCTGCTTGTAGGCCTTGCGGATATCGGCATCCAGGTCGGCCTGCAGCGGTGCATCGATCACCCAGCCGCGGATTTCCTTGCCGGCCGCGGTGAGGGCGGGGACGTCCTCGACGTCCAGCGTCGCCAGCTTGTCGTAGATGCGCTGGTGCAGGTTGTTGTGGGCGATGAAGTCCTTGAAGGCTTCCGCCGTGGTCGCGAAACCGCCCGGGACCGAGACGCCCAGGTTCGCCAGGTTGCCGATCATCTCGCCGAGCGAGGAGTTCTTGCCGCCCACGCGGGCCAGGTCGGACAGGCGCAGCGCGTGCAGCCAGAGGATGTTCTCGTTCAAGACGGGGCTCCGAAGTGGGGGAGGGGCCGGCGGCGGCCTGGATGGCGAAACCGCTATTATCGCCGCTGCATCGGGCCCAGCACAAACGCGGTTCCGGTGGTTTTCCCCGTCACTGCGGCACCTTGCGAGGTAGGCGATGCCCGGAATCCGGCCCGTTTTCTACGTTTCCGACGGCACCGGCATCACCGCCGAGACGATCGGCCACAGCCTGCTCACGCAGTTCACCCAGACCCGCTTCGTCACCGACCGCTATTCCTTCGTCGACAGCATCGAGCGGGCCGCGGAAGTCGCGGCGAAGATCCGAGCCTCCGGCGAGCAGCACGGCGTCCGGCCGGTGGTGGTCAATTCCTGCGTCGACGGCGCGGTCAGCACGGCACTGGCGGAAAGCGGGGCGCTGATGCTGGACGTGTTCGCACCGTTCATCGAGCCGCTGGAGCGCGAATTGGGCGAGGCGCGCGAACGGCGGATCGGCCAGGCGCACGGACTGGTCAACTTCGATACCTACCACCGCCGCATCAATGCGATGAATTTCGCGTTGACCCACGACGACGGCGCCGCGACCGACTACGCCGGGGCCGACGTGATCCTGGTGGCCGTGTCGCGCGCCGGGAAGACGCCGACCTGCGTGTATCTCGCCCTGCATTACGGCATCCGCGCGGCGAACTATCCGCTCACCGAGGAAGACCTCGAGCACGACCGCCTGCCGCAGCGCCTGCGTCCGTATCGCAGCAAGCTGTTCGGGCTGACCATCGATCCCGTGCGGCTCCAGCAGATCCGCCAGGAGCGTCGGCCGAATTCGCGCTACGCGCAGTTCGAGACCTGCAAGCGGGAAGTCGCGGCGGCGGAGATGATGTTCCGCGGGGAGGGGATTCCGATCCTCAGCACCACGCATACCTCGATCGAGGAAATCGCCAGCAAGGTGCTCACGACCCTGGGCATCCACCGCGAGATGTTCTAGCGGAATTCCGGCTGCCGGGCAGCTGCTTTTCCGCGGGGAAGAACCGTGAACATAGGCGCGTTCATCGGGCGCGTCAACGCTGCGCGGCGCAGGTTCCGCGTGTAGCATCGGCCCCATGCAGCAGCTCGTTAACCGCACCGCGCACACCGATCCGCTGGGCCGCCTGAAGCTCGGAAAGTTCGGCTGGCTGATGGGCCTGTACGCGGAAAACCATGCCCGCCTGCAGCGGCTGTTCGAACCGGCCGACCTGGCGCCGGGACGCTACCAATCCGACATCGGCGATGGCCTGCCGTTGCTGCTGGATGTGATGGAACAGCACCGCTACACCACGGAATTGCGCCTGACCTACAACATGATCGATCCGGTGACGGGCGAGCCGGATCCGTCGGCGTATCTGCGCGTCTACCACGACGCCCGCCAGGTGGAAGCCACGCATTGCTACGTCGGCCGCCGTTGGCAGGACGTGATCGGCATGTTTCCGCCGCCGGCCGAAGTCATCGGTCATCGCCTGCGGATGAACACTTTCCTCGGGAAGTGGCTGCAGTATCTGGCCGAAAGTGGCCACGGCGTCGCCACGCTGCACCTCCGCGAAGACGCGGAAGTAAAAAAAATCGAAAAGGTGGCTTGACGCTCCTGAATCAGCTCCCTAAGATAGCGGTCTTTCCAGCGCCGTGGGGCCATAGCTCAGCTGGGAGAGCGCCTGCATGGCATGCAGGAGGTCGCCGGTTCGATCCCGGCTGGCTCCACCAACTTCCGAGGAATAATTCGGAAGGCGCGTCGAAAACAAGTTGCAAAACAGGCCGGCTTTCAACGAAGAACATCTCGCTGAGGCAAAAGTTTCACAGCGTCCCCATCGTCTAGAGGCCTAGGACATTACCCTTTCACGGTAGCGACCGGGGTTCGAATCCCCGTGGGGACGCCACTCTTCAGGAAACAGGGCTCGGGAAACCGGGCCCTGTTTCTTTTTGCGCTCCGGAAACGTGTTTCATGCGGCGCGACGCGCGCTAGTGGAAGTCGCGCGAACTCGTGCTCAACCCGGACAGCAATGAAGTGAGGTCGTGCAGGCGCGCAGCGATCAGGTGCCGCACGCCATCGGCGTGCTCGATGCGGCCATCTATGGCCATCAGCCTGGACTCGAGGAATTCGCGGCGTTGCCGTTCGGCGACGTGTTGCCAGACCACTGCATTGACCAGGCCGTCTTCGTCCTCGAGCGTGATGAAGGTGACGCCACTCGCGGTCTGCGGCCGCTGGCGCATGGTGACCAGACCGGCGAAGCTGACGCGCTGGCCGTGCTTCATATCGCGCAGCTCGGAAGACCGCTTGAAGCGTCGTGCACGCAGTTGCGCGCGCAGCAGACTCAAGGGATGTCGACCCAGGGTGAGGCCCGTCATCGCGTAGTCGGCATGCACGTCGTCGGCGGCGCTCGGCAACGGCAGGAAAATGGCGGGTTCGGCGATCGCGCCGAGCGGATCGAGCAGCGGCATCTGCGCTTCCACACCAGCAGCGGCCCAACGCGCCTTGTGGCGATGCCCCGCCAGTCCGCGCAACGCCGCCGCATCGGCGAGGACGCCGCGCAGGCGCTGGTCGAGGTCCGCACGCAGGCACAGGTCGGTCACGTCGCGGAACGCTTGCCGGGCGCGCGCGGCTTCGATGCGCAGGGCCGCGTCCTCGCGGAAGCCGTTGACCATGCGCAATCCAAGTCGCATGGCCGGTTGTGCATCGACCCTGGATGACTGGAGCTCCAAGGTGCAGTCCCAGTTGCTGTAACGCACGTCGACGGGGCGCACTGCGATGCCGTGGCGTCGCGCGTCCTGCACGATCTGGCTTGGTGAGTAGAAGCCCATCGGTTGCGAATTGATCAGCGCGGCCGCGAACGCCGCCGGTTCGTGCTGCTTCAGCCAACTGCTGGCGTAGGCGAGCAGGGCGAAGCTGGCGGCGTGCGACTCGGGGAAGCCGTAGCTGCCGAAGCCCTTGATCTGTTCGAAGATGCGCTCGGCGAATTCCAGCGCGTAACCGTTCTTCAGCATGCCGCCGATGATCTTCGTGCGGTGGCCGTGCATGTCGCCGTAACGCTTCCAGGCGGCCATCGAACGACGCAACTGGTCGGCTTCGCCCGGGGTGTAATCCGCTGCGTCGACGGCCAGCTGCATGACCTGTTCCTGGAACAGCGGCACGCCGAGCGTGCGCTCGAAGATGTGGCGCAGCTGCTCGGAAGGGTAGGTGACCGGTTCCTCGCCGTTGCGTCGCCGCAGGTAGGGATGGACCATGTCGCCCTGGATCGGCCCCGGCCGCACGATGGCCACCTGGATCACCAGGTCGTAGAACTTCGCCGGCTTCAACCGCGGCAGCATCGCCATCTGCGCGCGCGATTCGATCTGGAATACGCCGACGGTGTCGGCCGCCTGGATCATCGCGTAGGTTTCCTGGTCCTCGTGCGGGATGCGGTCCAGGTCGAGGTCGCGGCGCCCGCTGTCGCGCAGCAGGTCGAAGGTCTTGCGGATGCAGGTGAGCATGCCCAGCGCGAGGCAGTCGACCTTGAGCAGGCCGAGCACGTCGAGGTCGTCCTTGTCCCATTGCAGCACGGTGCGATTGTCCATCGCCGCGTTCTCGACCGGCCCGATCGTCGACAGCGGCCGTTCGGAGATCACGAAACCGCCCGGGTGCTGCGACAGGTGGCGCGGGAAGCCGAGCAACTGCCCGGTGATCGCGAGGACGCGCCGCATCACGGGCGATTCCGGGTCGAAGCCGTGTTCGCGCAGGAAATCCTCCGGCGGCAACTCCTCGCCCCAGCGGTCCATCGTCTTCGCCAGCTCCTCGACCTGGTCCGAGGGCAGCCCGAGCGCCTTGGCCACGTCGCGTACGGCGCTGCGGCCGCGGTAGCGGATGGCGACGGCGGTCAGCGCGGCGCGCTCGCGGCCGTAGCGGTTGAAGACGTACTGCATGACTTCCTCGCGCCGTTCGTGCTCGAAGTCGACGTCGATGTCGGGCGGTTCGTCGCGCTCTTCGGACACGAAGCGCTCGAACAGCAATTGCGTCTCGCCGCTGCCGGGCTGCAGTTCGGTGATGCCCAACGCGTAGCAGACGGCCGAATTGGCGGCCGAGCCGCGGCCCTGGCAGAGGATCGACTGGCTGCGTGCGAAGCGGACGATGTCGTGCACGGTGAGGAAGAAGGATTCGTAGCGCTTCCTGCTGATGATCCGCAGCTCCTTGCGGATCAGGCGGATGGCCTCGCTTCTTTCCTTCCGGCCGGAACGGTTTTTCTTCCAGCGCGCACGGATGCCGTCCGCGGTCAGGCGTCGCAGCCAGCTGCGCGGCGTATGCCCGGCCGGTACCAGTTCGTGCGGGTACTGGTAGCGGATGTCGCGACGCAGGTCGAAGTTGCAGCGCCGGGCGATGCGGACCGATTCGGCCAGCAATGCCTCCGGATAGATCGCGGACAAGGCCTGCCGCGTGCGCAGGTGGCGTTCGCCATTCGGAAACAGGGCGTGGCCGGCTTCGGCCAGCGGGGTGCGCAGGCGGATGGCGGTCATCGTGTCCTGCAGCATCCGGCGGCCGCGCACGTGCATGTGCACGTCGCCGCTGGCGACCGCGGGCAGGCCCAGGCGTTCCGCCAGTTCGAGCAGGGAACGCAGGCGTCCGGCATCGTCAGGGCCGCGGTGCAGTTCGACCGCGACCCAGGTGCGTTGCGGGAAGCGGGCCTTCGTCCATTCCCCTTCGTGCGTATCGGGGCGGTCGCCGGGAATCCACAATGCAAGTAGCCCGTCGTTGTCGCCGTCGAAATCCTCGCGCAGGGCGCGATACGCACCCTTGTCCGTGCGACGGCGGGCGAGGGTGATGAGTTGGCACAGCCGCTGGTAACCGGCGAGCGTTTCCGCGAGCAGCACCAGCCTGGGGCCACCTTCGATGCGCAGCTCGCTGCCCACGACCAGCTTGAGGTCGGTCGCCTCCGCGGCTTCCAGCGCACGCACGATGCCGGCCATGCTGCATTCGTCAGTGATCGCCAGGGCGGCGTAGCCCTGCTGCTTCGCGCGTTCGAACAGTTCGCGGGCATCCGAAGCGCCACGTTGGAAGCTGAAGTTCGACAGGCAATGCAGTTCCGCGTAGGCCGGCAGCGGCTTCATGCGAACCATCCGTGCAGCATGAAGGGGCCGGCCTGTTCGCCGGCGATGCGGAACGCCCAGGCGCGCTGGCCCGATGCGGTTTCGATCAGGTAATAGTCGCGGCGGATCTCGGCGGCGTCCCACCAGCCGGATTCGATCCGTTCGGGGCCGGCGAGCACGCGTTGCACGCGCTCGCGCAACGGCATGGCCTGCGGCAGCAGCCAGCCGGGGCGGAGCGGAGTGGGCAATCCGCCCATCTTGCGCGGCAGTGACGTGCCGGCGACGACATGCTCGGGGCGATGCTCGGGCAGCCAGCCGATGCTGTGCACGGCGTCGTCGCCGAGTCGGGCACGCAGGCGTTCGCGCAGTTGCGTCCACGGCACCGCCTGCTGCGGCCGTGGATCGAACAGGTCGCGTGCGGCTGGAACGAAGGCCGGCAGTTCGCGGGCGATCAGCTGCATGCCGCGTACCGGCGCGGGCACTTCGGCCTGCTCGATGCGGCCGCGCGCAAGTTCGAACAGCATCACCGCGTCGCGTTCCGCCGCCAGCAGGCCGACTTCGATTGCGCTGCTCGCGGGTTGATGGACCATGCCGTCGTGCTCCAGCACCACGCTGAAGCGCTGCACGCCGCCGTCGCGACCGGCGAGGAAGGCGGCGAGGTCCGCGGTTAGGCGCCGCAGCGGGAACAGCAGTGCCTGGCTGGATTCGACTTCGTGTTCGAACTCGATGCGGCCTTCGAACACATCCGGCGGCTGGTACCAGTTCAAGGGCGCCTCCGCGCCGCGCAGCCGGTCCAGGTGCTGCAACACGTCGCGCGGGAAACGCCGGTTCAACGTATCGCGGGGCAGGGCGAAGACCTGCCGCAGCTTGCGCAGCCCCATGCGCGACAACGCGTGCGCCACGTCCTGCGGCAATCCGGCGCGTTCGATCGGCAGTTGTCCCAATGCATTGAGGCAGCTGCTGTCGCCGACGGCGAGACCGTCGTGCACGTTGGCCAGCACGCGCGCCGCATGTGGGTTGGGGGCGACGACGAGTCGGTGGCGGAAGCCGAGCGCCTGCAGTTCCTCGCGCATCCGTGCTTCCAGCCGCGGCCAGGGGCCAAACAGCTGCAGGCTGTGGCCGACCTCCAGCACGACGGCGTGCGCCAGGTCGGTGCTGACCTGCGAGCTGAAGCGATAGGCCCACGCGGCCAGCAACTGGCGCCAGCGTTCGGCGGCGGTGGGATCGTGGTCGGCCATGGCGAAGCGGCCACCGAGCGCCTGTGCGGCCGCCAGCGGCATCCCTGGACGCAGGCCCAGTGCTCGCCCGGCCGGGTTGACGGCATGCACGACGCGGCGCTGCACCGGCCCTTCGAGCAGGACCAGGGGCGCATCGCGATCCGGATGGCGGCGGAGTACGCCGTCGATCGCGAGTTGCGGCAGGAACAGGCAGGCCCAGCGCATGCTCAGGCCTTGGCCGGGCGGGGTGCCTTGAAGGGCTGCCGGGCAGGCAAGCGGATGCCCGGCACCGCGGCCGATCCATGCGCGGCCGGTTCGAGGATCGAGGCCTGCACGGGCGGCTCGGGATGCCCCAGTTGCGGAAACGGAATCGCCCGCGCGGGCGGATTGCCGCCCCGGCATTTGAGGATGCGCAATTGCCGAGGCGATGCCTCTAGGGCGATGCGCAGCGCCGCTGGCGACGGGTTCATCGCGGCCTTGCTGGAGCGGATGACGAAGCCCAATGCCTGGCCGGTTTCCGCGGCGACCTGCAATCGCCGCAGGGCGCGGTCGTCCGCCTGCTGCGGCCAGCACAGCACGGCATCGCAGGCGCCGGAACGAAGGCATTGCTCGGCCGCCCACAGCGCCTCGCGCGGTGTCTTCGTCCGGATCACCTGCACCGCGTCGAGCCGCACGCCCGCGGCATGCCACGCGGACGGATAGGGCAGGTACGGCGGCGCGACCAGGGCGATCGCGCCGTCCTTCGGTGCACTCAGGCGTGCGAGCGTGGGCCACAACAGCTGCAATTCGCCGATGCCGTCGGCAGGCAACAGGAGTTCGCTCAATGCGGCATGCGGCCAGCCGCGTGCGGGCAACGCTGCATCGAGCGCGGGCCAGCCGGTGGATTGTTCGATGCCGTCGGTGATCGCGGCGGATTGCCCGCGCCAGATACGCCGCTGCGAGATCAGGCCGTCGAGTGTGCTTCCTGCCGCTGCGCCCGCCAGGGCCGTCACCGTGCCCATGGCGGATCTCGAAAAGCGGAGCGGGGGCCGGACGAGTGCATATTAGTAATAATACTAACAATGCGATCTCAAAAATTAAGACTCTAATTTTCAATAAGTTGGAAGGATTATTTGAGGCGATTTGACGAATGCGCCCGCGAATCTGACCGCTCCACCTGCAGCACGGCGTTCCCTTCTGGACAGAGCTGACAGATACGCCCGCGGGCGTCATGGGCAGGCGGATGCTGCAGGTCAATCTCAATCGTGGGGGAGCGGGTCCGCAGTTGCCGAGAATGGCGCTGCGCGAAGCGTTCGACAGCGCACTGCCGGCGCCGGACTGGCTGTCCGTACCCGCGGCAGGCGTGCACGTCGCCCTGTTCGACCTGCACGACTGGTGGCCCTGGCTGGCCGACGCCTACACCATGCTGGACGCCGCGGAAGTGCGGCGCGTGCAGAGCCGTCGCGTCGTTTCGGACCGGCATCAGCTTGCGCTGGGTTATTCGCTCCATCGCCTGTTGCTGGGCAAGGCGCTGGAGTGCGATGCCGTCGACGTGCCGATCCGGCGCGATGCCAAGGGCGGCCCGTATCTGGCGGGCAATGCCGTCGCCACCAGCCTGAGCCATGCCGATCATTGCGTGGCCGTGGCGGTTGCCGCTTCGGGCCGCGTGGGCGTGGATGTAGAACTGGCGGCGCGCGCGCCGGTGGTTCCCGAGATTGCCGAACGCGTATGCCACCCCGCGGACCATGCCGGCATGGCGGACCTGCCAGGCCTGGCGCGCAGCGAAGCGATGCTGGCGTTGTGGGTGCGCAAGGAAGCCTTCCTGAAAGCCGCCGGCATCGGCCTGCAACGCGAGATGCAGACCTTTGCCGCGCCCGACCACGCACTGCTCGCCTTGCCCAGCGGCGGCATGACCCGGGTGCGGATGCTGGACACCGATCCGCTCTGGGTTGCGGCGGTTGCGAGCGCTCCCGAACTGCCGGTGGAAAGCGCGGTGCTGCGCCCTCTCACTTCGATTGCAGTGACCTAGCGCCAACGGTTGCCGGGTCGACATGGCAGGCCGAACGGCCGTCGCCGCACGATTCCCGCGTTAGCTCCAGACAAGCCGGCTCGTTCGGACGCCGCCATTTACGCGTGAATCCGGGTTGGGGGGCCGGGATCCTGCGCGGAGGACACACATGAGCACCGCACTCGCCAGTCGTAAAAGTCGTGCCCTGCTGCTGCTCTGGCTGGCCGAACTCGGCCTGCTGATGCTGGCCGTGCTGCTCGCCGCCTGGTTGCGCTTCATGCGGGATCCCGAGGGATTCGTGCTGTTCTTCGAGTCGGCATTGCCGAGGGCGTTCGTCTTCGCCGCTCTCATCACCGTGTCGATGGTGGCCTTCGGCCTCTACCAGGTGCACGTGCGGCACAACCGCATGGAGTTCGGTGTCCGCCTGGTGCTGTCGTTCGCCTTCGCCGGCGTCGCGCTGCTGGTGCTGTATTACCTGATCCCGGCGACCTATATCGGTCGCGGCGTGCTGGCGATGGCGCTGGCATTCGGGATCGTGCTGGTCGGTGCGTTGCGCCTGGTCGTCGATCGACTGTTCAAGACGGACGTATTCCGCCGCCGTGTCCTCGTACTCGGTGCGGGGTCGCATGCGGACATGATCAACAGCCGGCTGCGCCGCAACGCCGACCGTCGCTCGTTCGTCGTGGTCGGGTTCCTGCCGATCCCGGGCCAGCCCGTGCATGTCGCGGAGAAGCTGCTGCTCAATACCGACTTCTCGTTGTCCGAGATCGCGGAGTGGTTGCAGGTGTTCGAGATCGTGGTCGCACCGGACGAGCGCCGCGGCGCGCTGCCGATGGAAGAGATGCTGAAGTGCGCGCAGCGCGGCATCACCATCACCGACCTGTCCACGTTCTTCGAGCGTGAAGCGGGGATGGTCAAGCTCAACGTGGCCGATCCGTCATGGCTGGCGTTCTCCGGCGGCTTCGATCATTCCATCCCCAGGCGCCTCAACAAGCGCTTCTTCGACCTGGTCGCGGCCGGCGCCCTGTTGCTGGTGGCGTGGCCGTTCATGCTCGCGGTGGCGGCCTGCATCGCGCTGGAATCGCGCGGTCCCATCTTCTACCGGCAGGAACGCACCGGCGAGAACGGACGCACGTTCCACCTGATCAAGTTCCGCAGCATGCGCGTCGATGCCGAAGCGGACGGCGTGGCCCGCTGGGCCAGCCAGAACGACGATCGCACGACCCGCGTTGGCCGCATCATCCGCCTGTCGCGACTGGACGAACTCCCGCAGCTGTTCAACATCCTGCGCGGCGACATGAGCTTCGTCGGCCCGCGCCCGGAACGCCCGCAGTTCGTCGATATGCTCAGCAAGGAAGTGCGTTACTACAACGTCCGTCACTGCGTGCGGCCCGGCCTCACCGGCTGGGCGCAATTGCGCTATCCGTACGGGGCGTCGGTGCAGGATGCCGAGGAAAAGCTCACATTCGACCTGTTCTACGTGAAGAACCACGGCCTGGTCTTCGACGTGCTGATCCTGCTGCAGACGGTCGAGGTGGTGCTGTTCCACCGCGGTTCGCGCTGACGCCTGCTGGCGCCAGCGCCGCCGGTGTCATGGCACCGGTGTCATGGGGCGTGCGGCGAAGCCGCCTGCACCGATGACGGAGCGGTCGGTGACGGCGCATACATCGTTTCTTCCGCCGCTGCGCCTTCGAAATGGAGCTGCACGTCGCCGAAACGGCGCGCGAGATGGCGCAAAAGCGCATGGATCAGCAGGATCGCGCCGGCCATTTCCATGCTTTCCTCCAGCGTCACCAGCAGGTGGAATCCGAGCGTGCGGTAGCCGTGGCCTTCCCGCCACCAGCCCTCGATGAGTTCCACACCCACCGCGCCGCCCAGGTAGACAGCCGCCGCCGTCATCAGCGCGAACATGGTCCTGCGCGGCAGGCGCAGCAGGAATGGCAGGAAGTACGCGCCCAGTACCGCGATCATCCCCAGCGCCGGGATCACCCACGCGAAATAGAAGATGCCCAGGTGGCTTCCGCCCTTGCCTCCGCCGAGGAGGTGGCGCATCGGTTCGATGATGCGCTCATGCAGGGCGAGGTTCTCGTCCATCGCCATCACGGTGAACCCCAGCGCCAGCAGCTGCCACTTGCGCCCGTCCCTGGAGTCGCGCTCGAGCGTGGCGACGAACAGCAGCACGATCGCGTCCGCAAACAGCAGGAAGGTGGAGAACAACGCCGGAATGCTCTCTTCCTTGTCCAGGCTCAGCAAGGCGAAGCCGGTGACGTATTCCTGCTGCGAAAGGATCCAGTAGGACGCCAGGCTCAGGCTGACCACGGCCAGGAACGCGGCCACCAGGGCCAGCGGCAGCGTGACGGCCCAAGGGTTGATGGAGACTTTCCTGATGTCCATGAATTCATTCCCCGCGTTCATAGGAGGCCCATGTTTCACCGGGCCTGTTCAGGAGAACGGGACGATTGCCGCGCATCGGTCATCGGAGTGTCACGACAGGCGGAACCTGTCGCCGGCGGTCACGAAGCTGAAGCTGCTAACGGAGCCACTCGCCTGATGCGACCGCCAACAGGACGAAGAGCAGGACGAGCAGGAGGACCGCCACCCAAAACGCGATGCGTGGCGGCGGGCGGCTGTCCGGCGCCGCGGGCGCGGCGCGTTCAGCGGGGGTGCGCGACACGACGGGGTAATGCGAACGCACCGGCGTCGCCATGAAACTCCCCGGCGCCGCGCCGGGAAGGCGCCCATAACGTCGATGGAATCGGGTAGCGCTGGTGTACAGCCAGATCAGGTTGCGCAGCATGGCGACCGACTCGGGCGACTGCACGCCGCCGCTGCGATTGGGCTGCAGTTCCGAGATCCGCCGGCGGTAGGCGAGCTGCAGCTCTGCAAGGCTGCAGTTGGGCCTCAGCCCGAGTTCGGAATAGAGCAGCGTCAGGTCAGGCGTCAGGTCTGGCTTCATGTCATGGCGTCCCCTGTCCTTATCGTAACGCGCGATCCGGAGCTGGGAAGGGCATCCCCCATGCAGCCGATTGCCATGGCCGCCAGCCCATGCCCAGAACGTTAGTGACGGTATCAGGGCGATCTTCATGTCCCTTCGGCCTCATGTGAATGCCGGTAGGGCGCGATCGGTGGGCATCACGAGGCGGAGCACGCCTTGGGGGGTGCAGGCGCGGGGAAGGAAACGGCATGAACCAGCTATCCGATATTTCGTCATCGCGCCGCCCGCCGTCCGACGAAGCCTGCATTACGCAACACATCGAATACCAGGCGGCGATGCGACCGGATGCCATCGCCGTGACGTGCGACGGCACGCACCTGAGCTATCGCGAACTCAACAGCCGGGCCAACCAGCTCGCCCATCGCCTGCGTGCGCTCGGCGTCGGCCCGGAAACCCTGGTCGCGATCGGGCTGGAACGCTCGCTCGAAATGGTCGTGGGGCTGCTTGGCATCCTGAAGTCGGGCGGTGCCTACCTGCCGGTCGACCTGGCCTATCCGCGCGATCGCGTGCAGTTCATGTTCGAGGATGCGCGCCCCGCGGCGCTGCTGACCTCGTCCACCCAGCGCGATGCGCTCCCGGCCACGGACGTGCCGACGTTGCTGCTCGACGACTGGAGCGCATTCGCTGCGGAACCTGCGCACGATCCCGAACCCGTCGCATCCCCCGACAACCTTGCCTACGTGATCTACACCTCGGGATCGACCGGCAAGCCCAAGGGCTGCCAGGTGACCCATGCCAACGTGGCGCGCCTGTTCACATCCACGCATCACTGGTACGGCTTCGGCGCGGACGACGTGTGGACCTTCTTCCACTCGCACGCCTTCGATTTCTCGGTGTGGGAGATCTGGGGCGCGCTGGTCTACGGCGGGCGCGTGGTGGTCGTTCCCTACCTGGTCAGCCGTTCGCCGGAAGCGTTCCACGCACTGCTGCGGAGTGAGCGCGTCACCGTACTCAACCAGACGCCGTCGGCGTTCCGCAACCTCATCCATGCCGACCTTGCCTCTGCCACGCCACCTGCCGACCTGGCCCTGCGCCATGTGATCTTCGGCGGCGAAGCGCTGGAACTGCAGATGTTGCGCCCGTGGTTCGATCGCCACGGCGATGAACACCCGCGCCTGGTCAACATGTACGGCATCACCGAGACCACGGTGCACGTCACCTATCGCCCGATCGGACTCGTCGAACTCGACCGCAATGCCGGCAGCGTGATCGGGGAACCAATCCCCGATTTGCGCCTGTTCGTGCTCGATCCCGACCTGGTCCCGGTGGCCACCGGCGAAGTCGGGGAGATCTACGTCGCCGGCGCCGGCGTGTCGCGCGGTTATCTCAATCGCCCCGAGCTCACCGCCGAACGCTTCTTCGACTGGCAGTCGCCCGCCGGCGAAAACGAGCGCCTGTACAAGACCGGCGACCTCGCGCGTCCGCTGGAAGACGGCGACCTCGAATACCTCGGGCGCAGCGACCACCAGGTGAAGATCCGCGGTTTCCGCATCGAAACCGGCGAGATCGAAAGCGTGTTGGCGCGGCACGAATCCCTGCGCGCCTGCGCGGTGATCGCCCGCACCGACCTCGGCGATGGCGATGCGCGACTCGTCGCCTACGTGGTGCCGGTGGGCGCATCACCGTCGCAGGCCGAACTGCGCGCGCACCTCGCCGGCAGCTTGCCGGACTACATGATCCCCAGCGCATTCGTCGAACTCGACGCGTTGCCGCTGACCGAGAACGGCAAGCTCGACCGCCGCGCCTTGCCGGCACCGGCCACGCAGCGGCCGGAGCTCGCTTCGGCCTACGAACCACCAATGGGACCGCTGGAAACCCTGCTGTGCGATGCCTTCGGCGCACTGCTGGCGATCGACGAGGTCGGCCGCAACGACAACTTCTTCGAACTCGGCGGCGATTCGATGCTGGCCACGCGGCTGCTGCAGCGGGTGGCGCAGGCGCGGGATCCGGGCAGCGTGATCCCGACGGCGTTGCTGTTCCGCAATCCGACCGCGGCAACGCTGGCGGTATCGCTGGAAGGCCGGGCCGATGCGGCGATCGATCCGACCCGTTTTGCGGCCGCTCACCGTCACAGCGAAACGCTGGCGTCCGAGCCGATCGCCATCGTCGCAATGGCCGGGCGCTTCCCCGGTGCCGCCGACGTCGAGGCGTTCTGGCAGAACCTGTGTGAAGGCCGGGATTCGATCACGTTCTTCGCGCCCGCCGAACTCGATCCGGGTGTCAGCGAACGCGACCGCAACGATCCCGCCTACGTTCCCGCCCGCGGCATCATCGACGGCGTGGAGCAGTTCGATGCCGCGTTCTTCGGCATCGGCCCGAAGGAAGCCGAACTCATGGATCCGCAGCAGCGGATTTTCCTGGAACTCTCCTGGGAATGCCTCGAGCGCGCGGGCCACGTGCCGGATGCGTCGGGGCCGGTCGGCGTCTTCGCCGGCATGTTCAATGCGAGCTATTTCCAACGCCACGTCGCCGCGCATCCGGAGCTGGTCGACCGCGTCGGCGCCTTCACCGTCATGCTCGACAACGAGAAGGATTTCATCGCCACGCGCGTCGCGCACAAGCTGAATCTCACCGGGCCCGCGATCAGCGTGCACACCGCGTGCTCGACCTCGCTGGTGGCGATCTGCCAGTCGATCGACAGCCTGCGCCTGGGGCAGTGCGACATGGCGCTGGCCGGTGGCATCACCGTGACGTGCCCACCGCGCAGCGGCTATTTCCACCAGGAAGGAACGATGCTGTCGCCGGACGGGCATACCCGGCCGTTCGACGCGGAGGCCGGCGGCACGGTGTTCAGCGACGGCGGTGCGGTCGTGCTGTTGAAGCGGTTGTCGGATGCGATCGCCGATGGCAACCAGGTGTTCGCGGTCATCCGTGGCGGCGCGGTCAACAACGACGGTAGTGGCAAGGCCAGCTTCACCGCGCCGAGCAGCGAAGGCCAGGCAGCTGTGATCGCGATGGCACATGCGCGTGCGCAGGTCGATCCGCGCAGCATCAGCTACGTCGAAACCCATGGCACCGCGACGCCCGTCGGCGATCCGATCGAGATCGAGGGCCTGACGCGCGCGTTCCGGCGTGGAACCCAGGACGTGGGCTTCTGCCGCGTCGGTTCGGTGAAGAGCAACGTCGGGCACCTGGTGATCGCCGCGGGTGCCACCGGCGTGATCAAGACCGCACTGGCGCTGACCGAGCGCCGCATTCCCGCCACCGCGCATTTCACCCGGCCCAATCCCGCCATCGACTTCGCCGGTTCGCCGTTCGTGGTCAACGCCACGCTGAGCGACTGGCCCACGGGCAACGAGCCGCGGCGTGCCGGCGTGAGCTCGTTCGGCGTGGGCGGCACCAACGCGCACGTGGTGCTGGAGGAAGCACCGGCACTGCCCGCATCCGAACCGGCCCAGGGCCCGCAACTGCTGGTGCTTTCCGCGCGCACTCCGGCGGCGCTGGCGCGCGCGGCGACGCGGTTGGCCGATCATCTCGAAACCAACACCGACAACCTTGCCGACGTCGCCTGGACGCTCGCGATCGGACGCAAGGCGTTCGCGCATCGCATCGCCGTGGCGGCCGATGGCATCGCCAGCGCGATCGAACAACTGCGCAGCGCGGAAACCGCCGCGGCGATCGCCCGCACGCGACCGGCGCGGCAGAGCGACGTGGTGTTCCTGTTCCCGGGGCAGGGCGCGACCTATCCGGGCATGGGACGCGAACTCTATGAAAGCGAGCCCGCGTTCCGTGTCGCCTTCGACGACTGCATGGAGGCGCTGCGCGGGGAAGTCGACTTCGACCTGCGCGAGCGCATGTTCGCGGACGAGCCCGAGGCGATGCTGCCGACAGCGGTCATGCAACCGGCCACCTTTGCCATCGAGTACGCGCTGGCGCAGTTCTGGATGAGCCATGGCGTCATGCCGGCGGCGATGATCGGCCATAGCGTCGGTGAATTCGTCGCCGCCACCATCGCGGGCACACTCGCGCTCAAGGACGCGCTGCGCCTGGTCGCGCGCCGCGGCGCCCTGATGCAGGCGCAACCCGCGGGCGGCATGTTGTCGGTGCGGATGCCGCTGGAGCAACTGCTGGCACGACTGCCGGCGGAGCTGTCGCTGGCGGCCGAGAACGCGCCGGGCAACTGCGTGGTGTCCGGTGCGCTGGAGGCGATCGCGCGCTTCCAGGCGCAACTCGAAGCCGACGGCATCGCCTGCCGCGCCTTGCGTACGTCGCACGCGTTCCATTCGCAGATGATGGAGCCGGTGGTGGCGCCGTTCCGTGCCGAAGTCGCGGCGCTGACGCTGGCGGCGCCGCGCATTCCCATCGTTTCCACCGCGACGGGGGATTGGCTCGACGCCGCGCAGGCCACGTCGCCCGATTACTGGGCCGCACACCTGCGCGAACCGGTCCGCTTCGCCGCCGCGCTCGGGCGCGTCGCGGACACGCCGGCGCGCGTGCTGCTCGAAGTCGGCCCGCGCGCCACGCTAGCGGCGTTGTCGCGCCAGCATCCCGACGTGCAGAAGCAGCACCTCGCAGCCATTGCGACGCTGGCGGACGCGCCATCGGCCGAAGCGACGAATCTTCGCCTCGCGGCGGGACAGCTGTGGGCGCGGGGCGTCGCGCTGGATCCGGACATGTTCGACCGTCGCCATGCGCGTGCGCGGGTACGGCTGCCGACGTATCCCTTCGAGCGGCAACGCTACTGGGTGGAAGCGGGCGCAGCCGTGGCATCGAACGTGGTGCCGCATCCGACCCTGGCGGCCGTCGCAATCGACGCTGAGCAACCGGCCGCCCCGGTCGAGATGCCGGTGCCTGCCGGCGCGGATCGCCTCACCGGCCTGGTGGCGCGACTGAAGGACGTGTTCCAGGAAACCGCGGGCTTCGACCTTGCCGACGCGGACGGCACGGCAAACTTCATGGAACTCGGGCTCGACAGCCTGATGCTCACGCAGGTCTCGCTGCAGTTGCAGAAGGCGTTCGCGGTGAAAGTCAGCTTCCGCCAGCTGATGGGCGAGTGCAGCAGCATCGACAGCCTCGCGGCGATGCTCGATGCGCAGATGCCCGCCGAACCCGACCGCGGCGTCCAGCGCGCCACCGGCGAAGCCAGCGTCGCAGCGGCGCCGGCGCAGGCGGAGCCCCGGGACCCCGCCAGCGAAGAAGCGGCATTGGCGCACACGCATTACGACGTCAAGAAAGCCTTCGGCGCCATCGCCCGGATCGACCACAGCCACGGCCATGCGCTGAACGAGTTCCAGCGCGCCCGTCTCGACGCCTACATGCAGCGTTACCTGGCGCGCACCGGCGGATCGAAGGCGCACACCGGCGCCCACCGCGGCCACTTGGCCGATCCGCGCGTCGTCAACGGCTTCCGACCGCTGACCAAGGAAATCACCTATCCGATCGTCGTCGACCGCTCCAAGGGTTCGCACCTGTGGGATGTCGACGGCAACCAGTACGTGGATGCGATCAACGGCTTCGGCATGAGCCTGTTCGGTTGGCAACCGGACTTCGTGCTCGAAGCGGTGAAGCAGCAGCTCGATCGCGGCTACGAACTCGGGCCGCAACATCCCTTGGCCGGCGAGGTCGCGCGGCAGATCTGCGAATTCACCGGCCACGACCGCGCCGCCCTGTGCAACACCGGATCGGAAGCGGTGCTGGGCGCGCTGCGCATCGCGCGCACGGTCACGGGACGCGAGACGATCGTGCTGTTCACCGGCTCCTACCACGGCATCAACGACGAAGTGATCGTGCGCGGCACCAGCCGGCACACCGCGGTGCCGGCCGCGCCGGGGATCCTGCGCAACACCTCCGAGCACGTGCTGGTGCTCGACTACGGCACCGCCGGGTCCATGCAGGCCATCCGCGAACGCGCGCACGAGATCGCCGCGGTGCTGGTGGAGCCGGTGCAGAGCCGGCGCCCCGATTTCCAGCCGGTCGAGTTCCTGCGCGAGCTGCGTCAACTCACCCGCGATGCCGGTGCGGTACTGATCTTCGACGAAGTCGTCACCGGATTCCGTTCGCACCCGGGCGGGGTGCAGGAACTGTTCGGCATCCGCGCCGACCTGTGCACTTATGGCAAGGTCCTCGGCGGCGGTTATCCGATCGGCGTGATCGCCGGCCAACGTGAGTACATGGACGCGCTGGACGGCGGCGACTGGCGCTTCGGCGACGATTCCGTGCCGACGGTCGGCGTTACCTATTTCGCCGGCACGTTCGTCCGCCACCCGTTGGCGCTGGCCGCGGCCCATGCGGTGCTCGGGCACCTGCGCAAGGAAGGGCCCAAGCTGCAGGAGCGCCTCAACGCCGATGTCGCGACCATGTGCGATGCGCTCAACCGCATCAGCGCCCGCCTGGGTGCACCGATCGCGGTGCGGCATTTCGCTTCGATATGGAAGATCGTCTTCCTCGAAGAGCATCCGTTGCAGGACCTGCTGTTCGGGATGATGCGCAGCCGCGGCGTGCACATCCTCGAGAACTTCCCGTCGTTCCTCACCACCGCGCACGACGCCGCGGACATCGACGCGATCGTCGACGCCTTCGAGGCCTCGGTGCTGGAATTGCAGGAAGCCGGATTCCTGCCGAGCCGCGCAACGCCGTCGTCGCGCATGGACAGCGCCCCGCGTCCGGTCGTGATCGATGCAGCGGCGCTGACGGTCATGGACGCGCGCCATCCGATCGTGCCGGGGGCGCGCCTGGGCCGCGCACCCGATGGCAGTCCTGCATGGTTCGTCCCGGATCCCGACCGTACCGGCAAGTTCCTCAAGGTGGGCACATGAATACCGCAGCACCGATGGGATCGCTGGCATTCGCGCCGGTCGACTACGACCCCTTCGCGGGCGGGGAGCTTGCGCTCGTCGTGCCGACCACCGAGTCGCAACGCGAAATCTGGCTCGCGGACCAGTTGAGCCGCGAGGCGTCGCTCGCCTACAACCTCTCGGTGTCGCTGCGTTTTACCGGCGCGTTGGAGGTCGTGGCGTTGCGGCGTGCGCTGCAGGAGCTGGTCGACCGGCATGACGCCCTGCGCGCCTGCGTGGCGCCGGATGGGCAGAGCCTGGCGATCCTGCAGCGCTTCGAGCTTCCACTTCCTGTCCAGGATCTGGCTGCTCTCGAGGCGAATCGCCGCGAACGCGCGATCAGCGAACGCCAGCGCGCATCGGTGGAAACGCCATTCCCGCTCGATGCACCGATGTTCCGCGCCGAACTGCTCCGGCTGGGCGGGAACGACCACCTGTTGCTGCTTTCCGCCCACCACATCGTCTGCGATGGCTGGTCCTGGTGGGTCGTGGTCCGCGAACTCGGGGCGCTGTACGCGGGTTACACCGCGGCGGGCGCCGAGCCCTTGCCTGTTCCGGCGAGCTTCGCCGACTACGCGGTTGCCGAACTCGCGCACCAGGCAGATGCGGCGCATCAGGCGGACGGCGCGTACTGGTTGTCGCGCTTCAGCGGCGAGGCGCCGGTACTCGAACTGCCAACCGATCGGCCACGGCCGGCGCTGCGCAGCTTCTCTTCCGCGCGCGTGGACCACGTCCTCGACGAGGAGCTGTTCGCCGCCCTGCGCCGGTTGGGCGGGCGGCACGGCACCAGCCTGTTCGCCACGCTGTTGGCCGGCTTCTCGGGCCTGCTCTCGCGCCTGACCGGACAACGCGACGTGGTGGTGGGGATTCCGGCGGCGGGCCAGCCGGTCGCCGGCAGCGACGATCTCGTCGGGCATTGCGTCAATACGCTGCCGTTGCGCTTCGACATCGAACCGTCGGCGCCGTTCACCGTCATGCTCGACACGGCACAGGCCACGCTGCTCGACGCCCTGGAACACCAGCGCCATACCTTCGGCAGCCTGCTCAAGCAGCTACGGATACGCCGCGATCCCGCGCGCATGCCGCTGGTCAGCGTGCTGTTCAACCTCGATCAGGCACTAGACCACCAGGGCACGGCATTCCCCGGGCTGGCGATGGAGTTCGACAGCAATCCGCGCAGCTTCGAGACCTTCGAGCTGTTCGTGAATGCGGTCCAGGTGAAAGGCCAGCTGCGCCTGGAATGCCAGTACAACACCGACCTGTTCGATGCAGCCACCGTGCGTCGCTGGCTGCGCAGCTACGAGACCCTGCTGCGCGCCGTCGTCACGCGCGAAGCCGCGGCGTTCGCGAGCCTGCCGCTGGTCGATGCGACGGCACGCGCGGAACTCGATGCGCTGCAGCCGGCCCACACGCCCTACGACCACGCCTGCCGGATGCATGAACACTTCGAGCGCACCTGCGACCGCGTGCCCGATTGCATCGCCGTACGCGCGGGCGCGCTCGCCTTGAGCTATGCCGAACTGGACGCGCGTGCCAATCGTGTCGCCCATGTATTGCGCGGGCACGGCGTCCGCCGGGGCGCGCTGGTCGGGCTTGCGCTGGATCGCGGTGTCGACATGCTCGCGGCGCTGCTGGGAATCCTCAAGGCGGGGGCGGGTTACGTGCCGCTGGATCCGCAGTTTCCCGCGGACCGGCTGACCTACATGGCCGCCGACGCCGGCCTGGCCATGCTGGTGACCACGAGCGAGTACGCGTCGCGCTTCGACCTGCGCGGCCGGCCGATGCTGCTGGTCGACGCGCACGCCGCGCAACTGGAAGCGGCGCCCAAGACGCGCGTCGCGGCGGATGCCGCCGCGGCGCAGCCGGAAGACCCGGCCTACGTGATCTATACCTCCGGTTCCACCGGCCGTCCGAAGGGCGTGGTCGTGCCGCATCGCGCGGTGGCGAATTTCCTCGCCAGCATGCAGCGCGAACCGGGACTGACCGAGCACGATCGCCTGCTCGCCATCACCACGCTGTCATTCGACATCGCGGTGCTTGAGCTGATGCTGCCGTTGTCGGTGGGCGCGCAGGTGGTGATCGCTGATCGCGAAGCCGCCGGTGATGGCCGCGCCTTGCTGGCGCTGCTCGAAGACACGCGTGCAACCGTAATGCAGGGCACGCCGTCCAGCTGGCGCATGCTGCTCGAGGCCGGCTGGAGCGGCGCCACCGGCTTCAAGGCACTGTGCGGCGGCGAACCGATGGCGCCCGACCTGGCCACCTCGTTGCTGTCGCGCTGCGATTCGCTGTGGAACGTCTACGGCCCGACGGAAACGACCGTGTGGTCGACCTGCGCCCGTATCCTGCCGCGCGGCGAACATGCGCCCGACATCCACATCGGCAGGCCCATTGCCAACACCAGCATCTGGGTGCTCGATGCGCAGGGCGAGCTGTGCCCGTTCGGCGTGCCCGGCGAAATCTGCATCGGCGGCGCCGGTGTCACCAAGGGCTATCTCGACCGGCCGGAACTCACGTCCGAACGCTTCGTCGCGGATCGCTACACCACGTATGCACCCGAGCCCGGCCGCGCGGCCCTGCTGTACCGCACCGGCGACCGCGGCCGCTGGCGCGCGGACGGCAACCTCGAGCACATGGGGCGGCTGGATCACCAGGTGAAGGTGCGCGGCTACCGCATCGAACTGGGCGAGATCGAAGCCAATCTCGCGACGCGTCCCGAGATCGCGCGAGCGCTGGTGATCGTGCGCGAGGATCGTGCGAACGACCAGCGCCTGGTCGCCTACCTCGTCGCGCAACCGGGCGCCTCCATCGATGAGGCCGCGTTGCGCGTGCACCTGCGCGAACTGCTGCCCGCGTACATGCTGCCGCAGCACTTCGTCGTGCTGGACGAACTGCCGCTGCTGCCGAACGGCAAGATCGACCGCAACGCGCTGCCGTCGCCCGCGCGCGAAACCGGCATTGCCGCGCCAGTAGAAGCGGCCGTTGCGGTGAACGTCGATCCGCGGGTGCGCTACCTGTCGCAGGTGTGGACCGAGTTGCTCGGCCTGGCGGCCGGCCCCGACGACAACTTCTTCGAACTGGGCGGGCACTCGATGCTGGCCGTGCAGATGGCCACCCGCGTCGAGCGCGATACCGGGCATCGGATCAAGCTGATCCGCCTCGGCGCGGAAACCCTGGCGCAGGTGGCCGCGGAACTCCCGCTCCCGGCGGACGACGCCGCGAAGGAGGCCCGGTCAGGCGGACGCATCAGCAGCGGGTTGCGACGCCTGTTTGGATTCGCCGCAGGATCGGCGCCATGACGCGCCGGCCCGTGGCCCCTGCACGGAGGCGATGGTGATGGGCATCGGAGCGTGGGAACCCTTGTGGGTGGGGCCGCCGTCGCGTCCGCTGTATGCCGCGCTCCATGGTGCGCCCGGCACGACCGGCGTCCTGCTGGTGCCGCCGCTCCTGCACGAATCGCCGCGCAGCCGACGCTTCATGGTTGAAGTCGCGAGCGAGTTCGCGGGCATGGGAATGCCGTGCATGCGCTTCGACTTCCACGGCACGGGCGATTCCAGTGGCGACGGCGAAGCGTTGGACTTCGCGTCCATGCAACGCGACCTCGACATCGCGACGGAAGCATTGCGTGGCAAGACCGGCATCACGCGGCTCGTGCTCGTGGCCTGGCGCGGCAGTGCGCTGGCGCTGCAGGGCTGGGTGGAGCGGGGTGGGGCAGCGGACCTGGTCGTGCTGTGGGAACCCATCCTCGACGGTGAATCGTGGCTGCGCGAACTGGTTGACGGCGACGCCGGCGAACGGGCGCAACGGCCGCCGCCGCGCGCGGGCATCCCGCGCTTGACCGATCCTGCGGACGGCCAGCTCATGGGCTTCCAGGCATCGCCGCGATTGCGCGTCGACCTGCAGGGCGCGCGGTTGGGCGAGCGCATGGCGCATGGTCGCGCTCCCGTCTGGGCAGTGGTCCGCGCGGATGCGCAGGCCTTGCCGCTGGAATGCGCCCGGGTGCTGCCATTGCCGGCGAGTGCGCCCAGCTTCAACGAAGGCGCCGCCATGGATGCCACCTTCTTCCTGACGCCACCGATGCGCGAACTGGTCGGCGAGTTGGGGCAGGCCATGCGCCGGGAGGCCCTGGCATGAGCGCCGTGCTGGATCGCACCCCTGCCACCGCGGCCATGGGCGATGCATTCGTGCGCTTCGGGCCCGGCGGGCAACTGGTCGGCGTGTTGAGCGGCCCGCGCACGGAAGGGCGTCCGGTGCTGCTGCTGCCCAGTGCCGGCCTGCAACCGCGCTCGGGGCCGTTCCGATTGCACTGGATTCTGGCCCAGCGCCTGGCCGCGGCTGGAATCTGCAGCTTCCGCTACGACGTTCCGGGCGTGGGCGAGGCGCCGCGCCTGCCGGGCTGTGATGCGACGCAGGCGACGATCGCCGCGATCGAGCAGCTGCAGTCGATGCACGGCGTTCGCACCTTCGCCATCGGCGGCATCTGCAGCGCCGCCGATACGGGCTGGGACGCCGCGGTCGCCGATCCGCGCATCACCGGGCTGCTGCTGCTCGACGGCCTGTGCTTCCGCGGCCCGTGGCACCGCTACGCGCGCATCCTCGGACTGCTGCGGCGCCTTCCCAAGGAGTGGCGGCATTTCGCGCGCAAGGCCTCGGGACGCCTGCGCGGCGATGCCAGCCTCGATTCCAATGCATTCCGCACCTGGCCGACGCAGGCGCAGGCGCGCGAGCAGTTCGCGCAGATGGTGGCGCGCGACATGCGCCTGCTGTGCATCTTCAGTGGTGGCTATGCGGATCGCTTCCTGCACCCGCGCCAGTTCCGCTGGTCGTTCGGCGCACCGGCGATGGATCCGCGCGTGGCCATGCACTACTGGCCGGACTGCGACCACACCTACTTCGGCAAGGGACAACGCGAGCGACTGCTCGCTACCGTGGTGGAGTGGATGCGATCGCTGCCGGAGCGGCCGCTTCCATGAGTGACGCCAGCACTTCCGCGAAAACGCCGCTGTATTCCGCGCCGGAAGGGCTCGAGCGCCCGTTGCGCGTGGTGCTGGTCGGGCCACCGCGGGTGCCGGGATGGATCGATGCGTTCGTGCACCTGGTCGAAGGTTACGACTGGATCGAGCTCACCCCGCTGGCGGCGGAGGAAGCGACGCTGCCGCAGGTCGCCCACGTGCGCGCGGACCTGCGTGCGCTGGTCGCCTTCGAACACCTCGCCTTCGGCGCGAATCGCAGCCTGGCGCGGGTGCCCATGCCCGGCCAGTACGGGGTGGCCAACGCTGAACCGTTGACTTCGCGCGTCGCCGCACTGCAAGCCGACCTCGTCATCGTCCTCGGGCCCCAGGCCCTCGCCAGAGCATTGGCCGCACATGCGCCCCTGGGCTGCTGGCACGTCGATGCGAGCCTCCTCGACAACCGTCACGCCGGCTTGTCGTTGTTGTCGCCACTGTTGCACCGCGAAATGGCGACGCAGATGGCCCTGGTGCTGCATGACTCCGCCGGCAGGCAGAGCGACCTCGCCTCCAGTTGGGGGCGAACCCACGCAACCAGTTTCCTGAAGCAGCGGGAGGACGCCTTCCGCAAGTTGCCGGCCCTGCTCATCCGCGGCCTGCGCCGCCTGGCCGCGGGATACGTTCCCGCGACTCCGCATGAGGTGGTCACGCTGCAGCTTCCGTCGCAACCGCCAGTCGGCCTTGGCGCCAGCGTGCAGGCATTGCGCCTGCTCGCGCGCGCGTCGCTGCGGTGGCTCTCCGGCAAGCAGCGCAACCGGCGCCGGATCGGCTGGTCGCTGGTATTGCGCCTGGGCGGCACGCCGCTGGATCCATCCGCGCCGGCGATCGGCTCGCACGTGCTGCTGCGTGCGGAGAAAGGCTGGTGGGCGGATCCGTTCGTGATCACCGCGCAGGGGCGCAAGCTCCTGTTCGTCGAGGAGATGGAGGATCCCAAGCGCAACAACGCGAACATCGCTTGCGTGGAACTCAGCGGCGGCGGCGCATGCAGGCTCGGCGTGGCGCTGGACGAACCCGGCCATCTGTCGTTCCCGCAGGTCTTCGAATGGGAAGGGCAGTGGTACCTGACGGTGGAGTCCAGCTACGACCGGCGCGTGAGCCTGTACCGGTCCGCGGGATTCCCGCTGCAATGGGAGCGGATGGTCGACCTCGTCACGGGGCGCGTCTGCGTCGATCCCACGTTGCACCACCACGACGGCCGTTGGTACCTGTTCGCCAACGTGTCGGAGAACGGCAACAGCACCGCCGACGAACTGTTCCTGTTCGTCGCCGACAAACTTGAAGGACCTTATGTCCCGCATCCGGCCTCGCCGATCGTCTGCGATGTGCGTCGTGCGCGCATGGCAGGCCGTCTGTTCCACCATCACGGCAGGTTGATCCGTCCGGCGCAGGATTGCGGTCCCGGTTACGGCAATGCCGTGGTGTTCAACGAAGTACTCGAACTGGGGCCAACTGTTTACCGCGAGCGGCAACTCTCGCGACTCGCGCCGTTCCTCGTCCGCCGCGTCGACGGCTGCCATACCTACAACGTCGACGGCGGCGTGGAAGTCCTCGATGTCCTGGGGCGCCAGCCCAGCAAGGCGCCGCGGTTGCAGGTGTTCGAAGGCGCCCGGCCTGCAACGGCAGGCGACGGACAGCAGACCGCGCGAAGGGAGCCGATGGCGCCGCCGCGGGCGTTCCCCGGCATGCCGCCACGGTGACCGATCGCAGCATGAACAGCCACGCAGACGTCGCAACAGGCAACAAACAGGGCGGGCATCCGGAAGCGCGGCCGCGCACGGACATCGCCACGCACTACCTGCGCTATTCGCTTTCGAACGGCGTGGTGATGCTGCTCGGGTTCATTTCCTTCCCGATCCTGGCGCGACTCCTTGACAACACCCAGTTCGGCCTGCTCCGGTACTACGACACGCTGATGCTGCTGGGCGTGGCGCTGGTGAAACTGGGTGCCCCGCACGCGATCGTGCGCTTCTACCCCTACGGCAACGCGCGGCAGATGCAGGAGTTCGGCACCAACATGGTGTTCCTGCCGCTGATGCTGTCCCTCACGCTGTGGTCGCTCGCGACCGTGGCGCTGCTGCTGTGGTCCTGGGCGAGCGGAAGCGCATTCGCGCCGATCTTCTGGTGCGCGGTGATCATGGTGCCGATGCTCGCGGCCACCAACATCGTGCAGATGGTGATCCGTGCCAGCGAGCGCTCCGACATCCTCATGACCACCCGCGTGCTCGCACGCATGCTCGAGCTGGCGTTCGTGCTCAGCGCGGTGATCGTCTTGCAACAAAGCGCCTTGTCCGTGTATGGCGGCAAGCTCGTCGCCGCGGCATTGCTGCTTGGGTGGCTGGTCCACTGGATGTACCGGAACGTGCAGGTCTCGCGCGACGCCATCGATTGGGACGCCTTCCGAAATGGGCTGATCTACGGCTTTCCGCTGATGGCCAACGAGCTCGCCGCCAGCGTGCTCGCCAACCTCGACCGAGTCCTGCTCAAGCACATCACCGGCGACTTCGCCGTGGTCGGCATCTATTCCATCGGCTATTCGCTGGCGATGCAGCTCAACGTCTTCATCAACGCGACGCTTTCGGAGGCGTTCACGCCGGTCGTCATGCGTGCCTACGAAACCGGCGGCAGCGACGCCGTGCGGGCACTGAAGGATCGCGTGCTGCGACCGATGACCTACGCGGTCGTGGCGATCATCGCGATGCTGCTGGTTTCCGGCGAGGACCTGATGGTGGCGCTGGCGGGGCAGGGCAAGGCCGCGTCGGGCGAGGTGTTCATCGTGGTCGGCATCACGGTGTCCGCGTACGCATTGTTCGCCATCGCCAACTACGGGTTGCAGCTGAAGAAGCGGACGCTGCAGGTGCTGGTCATAACGCTGGTCGCGGCGCTGTTGAACGTCGCGCTGAACTTCATCCTGATCCCGCGCATGGGGTACATGGGCGCGGCATGGTCGACGGCCGCGGCCTACGCGGCGCTGACCATCGCGCAGTTCATGGTGTGCCCGGGTGGCCTGGCGCGGCTGCCGAACGCACGGGCTGCGGTGGTTTCGCTGCTGTGCGCGGCGATCCTGGTGGCGGTCGCGCTGGAGAGCGACCTGCTGGGAGTGCAGGGAACCTGGAGTCGCCTTGGGGTGGCAGGGCTGCTGTTCATCGCTCTCTACGCGCTTCCGGTCCTGGCATTGGACTCGACGCTGCGCGTAGGCCTGCTCGCGCTGGCCAAGCGATCGCGGTAACGATGTACTGGTTGTTGTCGCCGCTGTCGTGGCTACTGCTCGCGGGCGTTGTGCTGGCCTGGGCATTGCTGCGGCGTCGACTGCTGCTGACGCTCGGTGCCGGCACCGTCGTCGCGCTGGCGTTGGTGGCGATGACGCCGCTGGCCGCGAACCTGCTGGCCCGCCCGCTGGAGCGGCCGTTCCTGGCCGCCAATGGATGCAGCGCCGATCCCGCGTCGGTGGCCGTCGTCCTGGGCGGCGGAATCTCAGGCAGCCCGCGCGATGCCGCCGATTTTTCCGTGCTCAACCTCGCCAGTCGACGCCGCGTCGATCGCGCCGTGGAATGGTGGCGCGAGGGCGAAGGCCGGGTGCTGGTGATGCAGGGCGGTGCGCCGTACCGGAGCCTGCCGGCGCTGGCCGAACTGATGGCGGCGTACGCACGGATGCAGGGCGTTCCTTCGGGCGCGCTGCGGGTGGAAACCGGTTCCGGCGACACCCGGGAAAACGCGGCCGGCGCGGCGGCAATGACGCCACCCTTGCCGCGACGCGTGGTGCTGGTGACGTCGATGATCCACATGCGGCGCGCGCAGGAAGTCTTCCGGCGCAACGGATTCGACGTGTGCCCGCTCGGTACCGATCGCCGCCGGTTGCCTTCGCGGATTCCGTGGGCATTGATTCCCCGCACCAGCGCGTTGGCCAACACGGAAGTCGCGCTGCACGAATGGGCGGGATTGGCCTACTACCGCCTGCACGCGGAGCGCCAGCCAACGCCTGGCACACGATAAAAAGAAAGGCCCCGGATGTCCGGGGCCCTTCCTGCTGCGTTGCCTGCGGTCGGTTACTTGTAGACCGAGAAGGTCGCGGTGGCCTGGGTGGTCAGGCTGCCGCTGGTAGCCACGGCGCCCAGCTGATACGTGCCGATCGCGTTGCGGGTCGACTTGAACGAGACGCGGGCGTCGCCGTTGCCGTCGGTGGTGCCGGTGAGGACGAGCTGGCTGCGGTTCGGACGGGTCACGGTGAACGTGACGCTCGCGCCGGACAAAACCGCACCGTTCTTGGCCACGCGGGCGGTCATGTACACCGTTTCACCGGCCTTGTACGACGACTTGCTGGTGCTGAGGGTTTCCGACAGCGTCGCCGGTGCGGCAGCGGCCGAGTACGTCGTCGAAGCGCTGGCGGTGTGCACGCTGCCCTCGGCGCTGCTGGCACCCACACCGATGCCGTAGCTGCCGGCGGCCGTGGTCGACGAGGTCACCGCGAGCGAGGCGCTGGTCGATGCACCCGGCGCCAGCGCAACGTTGGCGGCCGACAGCGTGCCCGTCCAACCCGACGGAACGGTGCGCGCCAGGGCAAAGGTCGTGCTGCTGCACTCGGCGCTGTCGTTGTTCTTCAGGCTGATGCTGTAGGTGCTGGTGGTGCCGGCCGCAACCGTGCTCGTGGGGCCGGACACGGTCAGCGTCGGCGCAGCGCGGGTGCAGGTGGGCGTCGGAGTGGTCGGCGGCGGAGTCGTCGGCGGGGTGGTGGTCGAACCCGCACCGAACTCGTAGGCACCGATGTCATTGGCCGCGCCGGTCGGACGCTTGCCCATCACGAAGTCGGTCGTCACCGCGCTGATCATCGGCGCCTTGTCGACCACCGGGCTGCCCGACAGCGGCTCGGCATCGAACGAGGCCAGCGTCATGTTCTTCAGCGTCGGGTTCTGCGTGCAGGTGGTGCCCGACGCGCAGCTGCGCACGTTCCAGCCCATGTTGCCCGAGAAGCTCTTCACCGCCGGCGCACCGCCCGCGGCCATCGAGGTCTGCGTGCCCGTGTTGGCGTAGTACGGGAAGCCGACCACCAGGTTGTTCTGCACGAACACCTTGTCGGTCGAGGTGCCTTCGCCATAGGCGATCTGCGCATCGCCTTCGCCGGCGATGGTGTTGTGGCGCACCGTCGCGGTGTCGCCGCCGGTCAGGATCAGCAGCAGCGAGCTGCCGTAGGCGCGGCACAGGTCGCCTTCGGTCATGTAGTACTTGCCGCGGAAGTACGTGCACTGGCCGACCAGCACCGAGTTCTCGATCGTCGAGTTGCCCTTGATCTTGACCTGGTTGCCGGCGTTGGCCACCGAGTAGATGCGGCGCAGCGTCACCTTGGTGGTGTCGGCGCCGTCCATGTAACGCAGGTCGAGGCCGTCGGAAGTGTTGTGGTGGATGAAGGCGTCTTCGATCAGCCAGTCACCCGCGGTGTCGACCGTGCCGAAGCCGTCGCCGTAACCGCCGGTCTGCTGCGCCCAGCACGCCCACGGCTCGCCCGTGGCCACTTTTTCGCCGCAGCCGTTCCACGCGATCTCGATGTCGCGCATCACCATGGCGCCGGAGTTGGAACCGCCGGTGCCGATGTTGCCGTCCCAGCCGGCGGCGCCGTTCTTGTTGAACTTGACGCGTTCCATCGTCCAGTTGGTCAGGCCGCCGGCGTTGGCGCCGTTCTTGGCCATGCCGTGGATGTTGACGTCGTGCAGCCACACGTTGCTCGAGGCACGGGCATAGAGGCCCACGCGCGCCCACGGCATGGCGCTGGTGCACGCGGCCGCGGCCTGCGAGTGGTTGTAGACACAGTCGCTGTTGTCGGTGACTTCGAGGTTGCCGATCTCGACGTTCGAGCTGCCGTCGAGGTTGAGCACGCGGTGGATGCCGCCGATGCCGATCAGCTTGGGCGCCGTGCTGCCATTGCCCAGGATGCGGGTCTTGGCGCTCGAGGTGCCGCTGGGAATCGCCTGCATGTAGCCGCCGCTGCCGATCTGGTAGGCACCGGAACCGATCAGCAGCGTGTCGCCACCGGCGATGCGCGCGGAACCGGAGTTGGGCAGGGCGATGTTCGGGTTCTTCCAGGCGCAGTTCTGCGCGGTGCCGCTGCCCGGGTAGGCCGCGTCGGCGCGGCCGTTGCACTGGGCGGCATCGCCACCATCGGTGCGGACGTAGTAGGTCGCGGCCTGTGCGGAACCGATGGCAGCAAGGCCGAGCGTGAGCGAGACGAAAAGCCGGGACAGGTTGCGGCTCTGGGTGAGGGAAACGGGCATCTGAAACGGCTCCAATAGACCGATGGGGGAATCGGCCAACAGCTCCCTCAAACCATTGGCCGCGGCGGACTGTAGGGAGGGGGTTCCAGGGGGTTTGTGCGAACGGCCACACTTCGCCTGCGTTTGAAGCGCCAAGATCGGCAAGGCGCGAATGGGGCGATCAATCGACCCTTTCGTTCAGCTGGCAGTTTGAAACATGAAAACATGAACAGGACTCGCCTTGTTCATGTTCTGCCGGGTGGGCCGAACGGCGCCAAAGTGAGGTGCTCGCCCGTCGAAATTGCGAGTCATGAAAGTGGGCGGTGCGTCACGAATCTAATTTCGTGGCCGGAATCGTGCCAACTTCCGGTACGTGGTCGCTTAGGGCGGCGAGGGATCTCTAGTTACAGGAACAAAAAAAGAGCCCCGGATATCCGGGGCTCTTGGTTGAATTTGCTGTCGTCCAATTATTTGTAGACGGAGAAAGATCCCTTGATCTGCGTGGTGAGGCTGCCGCTGGTGGCCACCGAAGTCAGCGCATAGGTGCCGATTGAACTCGAGCCCGTACCCGAAACAAAGGATACGGTGACGTAGCCGTTGCTGGCCGTGGTGCCACGTAGCTCGATGGTGTTGATCTTGTTCGGCTTGAGCGCTGTGAAGGTAACGTTGGCACCGGGGACTGCCACGCCATTCTTGGTGACGCGAGCCGTGATGTAGACCGTCTCACCGGCTTTGTAGGATGCTTTGTTAGTGCTGATGGCTTCGGTCAGGCCAGCAGATGCGGCAGCAACCGAGTAGGTAGCTGAAGCACTCTTGGTGTGCGTGATACCGGCACCACTGCTGGTACCCACACCGATGCCGTAGCTGCCGGCGGCGGCCGTGGTCGACGAGGTCACCGCGAGCGAGGCGCTGGTCGATGCACCCGGCGCCAGCGCAACGTTGGCGGCCGACAGCGTGCCCGTCCAGCCGGACGGAACGGTACGCGCCAGGGCAAAGGTCGTGCTGCTGCACTCGGCGCTGTCGTTGTTCTTCAGGCTGATGCTGTAGGTGTTGGTGGTGCCGGCCGCAACCGTGCTCGTGGGGCCGGACACGGTCAGCGTCGGCGCGGCGCGCATGCAGGTCGGGGTCGTCGTCGGCGGCGGGGTCGGCGTGGTGGTCGAACCGGCACCGAACTCGTAGGCACCGATGTCGTTGGCCGCGCCGGTCGGACGCTTGCCCATCACGAAGTCGGTCGTCACCGCGCTGATCATCGGCGCCTTGTCGACCACCGGGCTGCCCGACAGCGGCTCGGCATCGAACGAGGCCAGCGTCATGTTCT